>JAIOQA010000021.1 GCA_021413675.1 Deltaproteobacteria bacterium
GCTGGCGTCGCGCGCGCCGGCGTCGCGACCGGGCGGCACCGAGGCCGGGCCATCGCCGCGCTTGCAACCGACGAGCGAGACGACTACGGCGAGCACGGACAGCGTTCGCGGGCGTCGCATCATGATGCCGGTATCATGCACCGGCGTTGCGCTGGCGCCGCCGCGCCGCGCGGCGCTGTCGCGAAAGGCGCCTGGATTGGCGCATCGCCGAGGCGTCGCCGCTCCTATGGTGAGCAGCGCATGAGGCATCACCGTCGCATCGTCCTCGCCGCGCCGGCGCTGGCGCTCGCGTGCATCCCGGCCTGCGCCACGGACGCCCCCGAGGACACGCCGCCGCCACCGCCCGCGATCACCGGCATCAACCGCGTCGTCCACTGGGACGACGCCGGCCATGCGACCGAGGTCGCCCGGCCACCGACGCTCGACGTCTTCATCGAGGCCGAGATCCCCGGCCCGGGCGGGACCGAGGTCCGCCCGGCCGCGATCGCCGACGACGGCAGCTTCGCGATCGCCGGCGACGCGCCGACCGCGCCGTACTGGCTGCGCGTGGACGACGGCCAGATCTCGCGCGAGGACGTCTACCTGCTCACCGACGCGACCCAGCTCGATCTCGGCCGGGACGTGGTCGGCACGCTCACGCCCATCGCCGACAACCACGCGACCCAGCTCGTGGTCGGCGCCACCGGCCTCGACATCTGGCAGGACGGCGACGACGGCGACTTCTTCATCACGAACCTCGGCTTCCTGGTCACCAGCTTCACCCCGTACTACGCGACCAACACGCCGGTGGCCGGGGACACCGCGTTCCAGGACCTCACGTTCGGATGGATGGGCCGGCCGCTACCGACCTCGAGCCAGGACGACCGCGCGACCTTCGTGCAGCTGCGCCACGCCCACGACGACGCGCTGGGCTTCGACTACCTCGCGCCGATCACGCAGTTCGTGTCCGGGGCGTTCGCGATGACCGACGCCGGGACCACGCGCCTCGACGGCACGTTCGAGCGTCTGCCCGCCCTCGACATCCCGATCCACTGGGCGCGCAGCGCCTTCGCCGCGCAGGCGGACGCGATGCACGGACCCGACTGCACCCACCAGCTCGACACCGAGACCTACTGGGTCCACGCGCTGCCCGGACACGGCGCCCACGGCGTCCTCGTCGGCACCGTCCCCGACCCGGTCATCGGCGACTTCGGGCCGAGGGTCATCGACGACGTGTTCACCGACACGCTCGACGACGTGGCCGGGGTGTTCCACGTCGCGAGCCCGTATCCGGCGGACTGGATGTACGCGAGCTACACGTTCACGTACGACACCGCGTGCCCCGCGCCCGGGGTGCGCATGCCCGCCCAGCGGATCGGCCAGGTCGGCGTCGTCACCGCCGCGTTTGGCGCGGCGCCGGTCGCGCCGATGGTCACGCCGCCGCGCGCGCCGACGATCAACGGCCGCGATCTGTTCGCGCCGCAGACCGCGGTCGGCCTGCAGCCGACGATCGCCTGGACCGCGCCCGCCGTCGGCGTCCCGACCTCGTACGAGCTGTCGCTGTCGGAGGCGTTCGTGAGCGGCCTCCAGGGCAACGGCCTGACGGTGCGCGAGGACGCCACGCTGATCGTCCCCGGCGACGTCACCAGCATCACGCTGCCGCGCGAGACCCTCGCCGACGGCGTCATGTACACGCTCCGCATCCGCGCCGTCCTGCGCACCGGCCAGGCGGTCAAGACCGCGCCGTTCCGGTCCGGGGTGCCGTACGGCTACGCGGACGTCCTCACCAGCTTCTTCACGCCATGACCCACTCGAAGGCAACCTCGATGCGGACCCAGCTCGCCCGCGGCGCGTCCCTGTTCGCGCTCGTCACCTCGTTCACGGCCTGCGGCGACGACGCGATCGCGCAAGCGCCGCCGCCCGTGCCTCGCACGATCACCGGCCTCGCCAGCGTCGTCGTCCACGACGAGGCCGGCCGCACCACCCGCTTCCCGATCGGCCTGCACGACACCAGCGTCTCGGCGCAGTTCCCCGACGGCGACGGCTGGGACGTCCGCGACGGCGTGACCCGCGCCGATGGCAGCTTCGCGATCGACGACGCGGTCGACGGCGACTACTGGCTCGAGGTCTACGACGTGATCAGCGACCAGCGCCAGCTGCTGTGGACCAACGCGACGTCGCTCGCGTTCGAGGAGCACGGCGTCGGCCGCGGCGACGTCACGCTCGCCGGCCCATCGACGACGCTGACGCTCGGCCCGATCGACGGGCTCGACCCCGCGCAGGATGGCGACTCGCTCGACTTCTCGAGCGGCAACCTGGGCATCGCGACGTTCGTGCCCGGCGTGCCCCAGCCCGGCGACACCACGGTGCAGACCCGACGCGCGTGGGCGGGCCGGCCGCTCATCTCGGCCGCCCGGCACGATCGCATCACGCTGACCCAGGTCCGCGAGCGCGTCGATGCGGACACCGGCGTCGCGTACCACACGCCGATCAAGAGCGTGACGTTCGACGCGATCGAGCAGCGCGACGGCCAGGACACCGCGGTCACCGGCACCTTCGCCACGCCGCCGACGTTGACCTACGAGCTCAACTGGAAGCGCTCCGCGTTCGCGGCGGCCAGCGCCGACGCGAACCCGCGCGTCGGGCCGGTCGCCGACGAGCAGTTCTATCTGCGCGCGATGCCCGGTGGCCCGGCGTACGGCACGTCGGTGTTCGCGCCCGCGGTGATGGTGACCGGCGCGCCCCTCCCCGGCACCGGCGACTTCGACCGCACGTTCGAGCTCGGGCAACCGTACCCGGCGACCTGGCTGTTCAACGACTTCACGATGACGTTCCCGGTGCCGCTCGCGGTGCCGGGCAACCCCGGCGTGGAGACCGCGCTGCCCGCGAACGTCGAGGTCAACACCAGCGAGCTGCCCAGCGCCGAGCACCCGGTGGTACCGCTGGTGTCGCCGCCGCGCGCGCCGCGGATCGCGCAGCGCGATCTGTTCACCGACCAGACCGGCGTCGGGCTGACGCCCACGCTCAGCTGGACGGCACCGGCGGTCGGCACGCCGACCGCCTACATCATCCAGGTGCTGCGCTGGGAGCTCGACTTCGAGGCCGCGAGCTTCGCGCCCCAGGGCACGCTGGTGGTGCCCGGCGACGTCACGTCGGTCCGCATGCCGGCGCACATGCTCGAGCCGAGCCGCCACTACGTGCTGATCATCGAGGCGCTCCAGCAGCAGGATCAGGACGTGCGCACGCACGGGCTGTACACGGTGCAGGTGCCGTACGGCTCGGCGCAGCTGGTCACCGCCACGTTCACGCCGTGACGCGCGCGGGCCATCCCGCCCCGCGCGCGCACCGATCAGCCGCGACCGCGCGCGCGCAGCTCGCTGGCGGTCACGTGCCGCTCGCGGCGCAGCGCGGCGCTCAACCGCGACGCCGTGCCGAACCCGACCCGCGTCGAGATCGCCTCGATCTTCAGCTCGGAGTGCACGAGCAAGGTCTCGGCCTGCATGATGCGCACGCGGCGCAGCTCGTCGCTGAACGAGGTGCCGATCCGGGCGAGCGCGCGCTGCAGCTTGCGCGTCGACATGCCGAGCGCCTGCGCCGCGGAGGCGGCCGTGGCCGTGGCGAGCTCGCGCGCGACGTGGACCCGCAGCCGGTGCACCAGCCCCGAGCCACCCCGCACCGCGTCCGCGATCTGGCTCGCCGCGGCGTGGGCTGCCGCCGCGGCGGGGTGCTCGAGGAACGCGTACGCGGTCGCGCGGTCCTCCGTGATCCGGATCGGGTGCGAGGCCCCCGCCGCGGTCAGCGCTCCGGCCATCACGATGCCGCCCCAGCCCGACGGGATCATGACGGCGTGGCGCGCGACGTCGCGCTCCCACGTCGCGACCCAGCCGCGTGCCTGCGCCGAGAACCCGACCAGCACGTCCGCGTCGATGTGCTCGACCGCGCTGCAGTCGATCAGCGCGCGTCGGCGCTTCACGATCCGCGGATGATGCACGAGGGCGCAGGCCGCCATCATGTCCGTGAGGGCGCGCTCGTCGGGCGTGCCCCAGAGGACCACCCCGGCGAGGTCGGGCGCGTGGCACCACACCACGAAGCCGGGCGTGACCAGGCAGCGACCGATCGGCGCGGCGAGGATCGCCCGCACGTCGTGCGTGACCTCGAACCGCGGGGGCGGCGCGAGCTCGCGCGCGTCGCACGCGTCGCACGCGTCGCGCGACGTCGCCTCGACCGGGCGATCGCACGCGGCGTCGTCGCTGGCCGGCGGTTCACCCACGGTCCACCTGCCGGTCCAGCGCAGGTCCAGATGCCCGCCTTCCATCCGTGCTTCGTCTCCGCGATCTCGAGTACATCCACGACCTCGGCGCGTCATCGACGACGCGCCGAGATCGACGATCAAGACGCGTGCCACCGGCAGCATCGCGCGCGCGGCGCCGCCCGGTCAGGGGACGGGCGTCTGCGCGAAGATGTCTGCGTTGGGATCCGCGAGGTGGACGAACAGATCGCGGTCGCCGGCGTTCGAGGCGCCGATGATCATGCTGCGGGCGGAGAGGTCGGTGACGTACGGCGTGACGGTGCGCGTCGCGAGGTCGAGGCGCTCGATGCGCGGCGGGATCGTGTCCACCAGGTAGATCGCGTCGCCGCGCGCGGACCAGACCGGCGTGGCATCGCTATCCCCGGTCAGCCATTCGCCCTCGGCCGGGCCGGCCGCGAGGTAGCAGCCGGCCCGATGGTCGCGGCGCCACCACAGCGCGAAGGTCCCATCGCGGGGCGAGACGGAGAGCGAGTCGGTGAAGCCGAGGTCAGGGTCGAACAGCGGGTGGGTCGCGCCGGACCGCAGGTCGACCGCGACGACGGTGTGCGCGTCGTGCCGGGTGTACGCGACCTGGTCCGCGCTCACGCGCACGATCTTGCCGAACACGACCGGCGCGGGGACCGCGAACTCGGCGCGGTGATGACCGCCGAGATCTTCGACGACGAGCACGGTCGACGCGCCGCGCGCCAGCAGCGTCACCAGCGTGTCGTCGCTGACCCAGCCGACCGCGAGCGCCGCGGTCTCGATCGCGGCGTCGCGCTGCCGGGGCGTCGCGAGATCGACGACGCGCATGGCGCCGCCCGTACCATCGCTCGCCGGCTCGACCAGCGCGAAGCGATCGCCACGCGGCGCCATCGCGATCTGCACGCGCAGGGCGCCGTCGGCGAGCTCGACCGGCGGGTGATCGGGGCCGGCCCGGAGCAGGCGCCAGCTCGCCTCGCGCTCCAGGTGCAGGACGGTGCCATCGGGACGGATCCCGACCAGCTGGTGCGGGCGGTCCGGGATCGGCGCGGGGATCGCGACCGGGTCGCGGTCGTGCGCGAGCGCGACGAGCGTCGGCGTGGGACCCGCGGTCTCCGCCACCAGGTGATCGTCGTGCGCGATCGGCGCGGTGTCCGCCAGCGGGAGGTCCGCGACCACGTCGAGGATCGCGCAGCGCGTGTCCACGTGCACGACGCGATCGACCGCGACGCCCGGCGCGTCGTCGCGCTTGGTGCCGACCAGGAGCGTGCCGTCGCTCAGCGGGACCACGGCGTGCATCCAGCGGTAGTCGCCGGCGACCTCACACGAGCGCGTCGGTGCGTCGCGATGGGCGAGATCGCTGAACTGCAACGTCCGGTGGTTGATGGCCCAGCCGACCAGCAGGTCGTCCCCGTCGAACGCGATCGCGCCGACGCGCAGGTCGAGGGTCTGCTCGGCGTCGCCGGTCAGCGAGACCACGTGGACCTTGTCGCCGCGACTCACGTACGCCACGCGGTGGCCGTCGCGCGACCACGCCGGCGCGAGCGCGGCGGACGCGACGACGCGCTCGTCGCCGGCGCTGTCCAGATCGCGGACCAGCAGCTCGCCGGTCATCGACAGGAACGCGAGGTGGTGACCATCGGGCGCCAGCGCGGCGTCGCGGACGTCGCCGCGCGCGGTGACGCGGGCCCGTCGGTAGGGCCGCGGGCGCGGGCTCGACTGGGCCCGGGTCGCGACGACGATCGCGATCGCGGCGACGAGCGCGCCGGCGGCGAGCAGCACGCGGCGCGGCCGGCGGCGGCGGCGCGTGAGGTGCGCGAGCAACGCGTCCATCGATGGCCAGCGCGCGTCCGGCTGAGGCGCGAGGCCGCGCACGATCGCGGCCCGCAGCCACGCCGGGACGTTGCGCCCCGCGGGCGGCTCGCGCAGGGATCGCGGCGCGTCGAAGGCGCCCTCGTCGGTCGACGCGCGGCTGTCGACCGGACCGAACGGCCGCTGGCCATAGAGGCCCTCGTACAGCGAGACGCAGTACGCGAACACGTCGGTGCGCGCGTCGACCGGCTCGCCGCGGAGTTGCTCGGGCGACATGTACGCGGGCGTGCCCACGAGGGCGCCCGCGCTCGTCACCTCCAGCGCGGGGAGCGGCGCGTCGCCGGGCGCCGACACGACCGGGCCGCGGACCGGGCGCGCGAGCCCGAAATCGGCGACCAGCGCGTTGCCGTCCTCGTCGAGGAGGACGTTGTCCGGCTTGAAGTCGCGATGGACCAGCCCGACGGCGTGCGCGGCGGCGAGCCCGGCGCCGGCGGCGACGAAGCGATCGAGGACCTCGCGCCACCGCCGCGGCGCCAGGCGCAGCCACGCGCCGAGCGTGCCGCCGCGCAGGTAGGGCATGACGATGTACACGCCGCCCTGCATGAGGCCGACGTCGTAGACCGGCACCACGCCGGGGCGCCGGAGCTGCGCCATCACCTGCGCCTCGCGCAGCACCCGCAGCTCCCCGGTGCCGCCCTTCGCCGTGCGCACGACCTTGATCGCGAGGTCGCGCGCGAGCGCCGGATCGCGCGCGCGGAACACCACGCCCATGCCCCCCATGCCGATGCACTCGAGGATCGTGTAGCGGCCGAGCGTCGACCCGACCGTCTCGATCCCGTCGACGAGCTGGCGCTTGTCGTCCAGCAGCGTCACGGTTGGCCGGGTCTCCCCCTTCACCACCCGAAAAGCCTAGTCGAAAGGCGGCCGGGGCACCGATTCGCGGCGCGCGTTTTCGCGGTTCGCCTGTAACGGGCGCGCGGGTCGCGACCTGACGGGGCATGCACCCTGCCCCGCTCACGACCTCCACCTCTTCCACGCCCGCGGCCGCGCCGGTCGCGATCACGGCCGCGACCTTCCCGGCGGCGATCGCCCGGCCCGGCGTCGTCGTCCTCGACTGCTCCGCGGTCTGGTGCGGCCCGTGCCGGATCTTCGCGCCGGTGTTCGCCGCCGCGGCCGCGCGCCGCCCGGCGATCCGCTTCGGCACCGTCGACACCGACGTCGAGCGCGAGCTCGCGATCGCGCTCGACATCCGCGCACAGCCGACGATCGTCGTGTTCCGCGACGGCGCGCTGGTCCACAAGCGCGTCGGCGCGATGACCGCGCGCAAGCTCGACGAGCTGCTCGATCGCGTCAGCGCCTGACGGCGCGCCGACGCACGGCGCTCACGGCGCGACCTCGGCGTCGCGCAGGCACGCCTGCAGCCGCTCGCGCGCGCGGTGCAGCATCACCGCGACGTTGCCCGGCGTGGTGCCGAGCGCCGCGGCGACGTCGTCACCGGAGATCTCGTCGAGCAGCCGCATGATCACGACCCGCTGCTGGCCGGCGCCGAGCTGCGCCACGCACGCGCTGACCGCGATCCGGGCCTCCGCCCGCGCCAGCGCGGCGGCGGCGTCGGCGGCCTCGTCGACGACCTCGACCTCGGCGTCGTGCGGCCGCGCGCGGTGGTGACGCCGGCGGGCGTTGCGCGCGGCGTTGCGCGTGATCGCGGCGAGCAGCCGCGCGGCCTCGGCGTCGCGATCCACCAGCGCGTTGCTGTCGGTGCGGCCGAGAAACGTGAGCACTGCCTCCTGCACCGCGTCGAGCGCGTCGGCGTCGGGCAGGCCCTCGCGGCGCGCGATCGCGACCAGCCGCGGCCGCTCGGCGCGGACCAACCGGGTCACCCAGGCGACCAGACAGCTCGGCTCACACATGATCGAGATCCATGGCGTCTCCCCACAGGTCGCGAGCCCGCACGGCATTACACGCGATCAGTCGGCGCCGAACTGCGCCCGCAACAGCGCGCGGTCGAGCGCGGCCGCCAGCGCCACGTTGATCGGCACCTGCCGGGCGTCGGGATCGTCGCTCACCGCGTCCGACTCGGCCTGCCACTCGGCGAACATCGGGACCGGCCCGCCGCCGGCGACGAACGCGACCGCCGCCGCCGCGACCGCCGGGGTCGCCTGGCCGTGGACCTTGCACAGCGCCAGCGCCGGCGCGCCGTGCTTGTCGCGCACCGCCGCGAAGCCGAACAGCCGGCACAGCATCGGCCGCAGCGCGTACTCGGTGCAGCCGCCCGGCAGCCGCCCGGGCTGGAACAGCACGCACGGGCCGTCGGCGCCGACCGCCGCGGCGCGCTCGCGCAGGGCCGCCGCGTCGTCGAGATCCCGCGCGACCCGCGCCGCCGCGATCGCGGCCATGTCGTCGACCCGCACGAACGGCGTCTGGGTCTCGCAGCAGTGCCCGCAGCCGGTCGGACAGGCCAGGCCGGTCGCGCCCGCGAACGCGTCGATCGCGCGATCGACCTCGACGTACAGTGGCAGGCGGCGGGACATCGCCTCAAGGTAGCGCGCTTCGCGTGATACGCTCCACCGACGTGGTGCGCGTGGTCCTCGCGTTCGGCGATGTCGGGCTCGGCGTGCAGCTGCAAGAAGCGCTCGAGGGCCAGGGGTTTGCGGTGCGCTGGGACGGCGCCGCGGCCATGGCGCCGACCGGCGACGACGACGCGGTGATCATCGACGGCGACGAGCTCGCCGAGCGGCTCGGCCTGGCCGCCTCCGCCTGGCGCGCGCGCGATCCCGCGCCCGGGGTGATCGCGATCGGCAGCCGCCCGACCACGGTCGCGCTCGCCGGTGCGGCCCAGGTCCGCTACGTCGCGGGCGACGCGCCGCCGCGCGCGCTCGCCGAGGCGATCCACGAGGTCGTCGCGATGCGCTACGCGAGCGGCATGACCCGGGCGCTGGCCCGGCGCGCGCTCGCGCTGCCGCCGATGCTCGCCGACGCCACCGCCGAGGACGCCCGCATCATCGCCGGCGCACGCCAGCTCGACATCGCGATCCCGCGAGCCGCCCTTGCCTGGCACGCGCAGCACTACGTGCTCGCCACCGACGGCGTCGCCCGGCTGCGCGAGGCCCGCGCCCTCGCGATCCCCGAGGTCGAGCTCACCAACCACCTCGACGGCACCCGCACCGTCCAGGCCATCGTCAAGCTCGGCCCGCTCGACGCCTACCAGTCGGCGCGCCTGCTCTGGGCGCTGGCCTCGGTCGGCGCCGCGGTGATGACGCCCGAGCCCGCCGATCTCGCCACCCCGCGCCGCCGCGGCCTCGCGGCGATGCGCGATCACCTGCGGGCTCGCATCGCGCGCCTCGAGAGCAGCACGTTCTACGACGTCCTCGAGGTCACGCCGCTGGCCGAGAACGACGAGCTCGAGCGCGCCTACCAGCTGGTCGGGCGCCGCTACGCCCCGCAGATGCTCGCCGATCTCGATCTCGCCGACCTCGCCGGCCACGTGCCGCGGCTCTGGGAGATCGCGACCAAGGCCCGCGCGGTGCTGGTCGATCTGCCGTCGCGCGGGCGCTACAACGACTGGGTCGCGGCGCGCCGGCCGACCCTGCGCAGCGCGTGGGCCATCGACCTCGCGGCGGCCCGGGCCGCCGGCGACGCCTACGCCCGCGGCCAGCGCGCGCTCGGCGAGGGCGATGTCCACAAGGCGCTGTCCGAGCTCGCGACCGCGTGCCGCCACCACCCCGGCCACCCCGAGTACGAGGCCAACCTGGCGTGGGCGCGGTACCGCGTCGAGGTCGCCGCCGGCAAGGATCGCGTGGCGATCGCGCGGGTCGAGCGCGCCCGCGCCGAGGCCGCGCTGCGCGGCACCCGGCCGTGGCCGCGGGCCCAGGTCGCGCTCGCGCTCCTGTGCGCCGCCGACGGCGACGTCGACGCCGCCCGCTGGCAGGTCGCCGACGCGCTGGCCTACGATCCCGGCCTGGCCGCGGCGCAGCAGCTCCACGCCCGCCTCGGCGGACGCTAGGGTCTGGAACAAGCGCCCGGAGGCGAAAGCGGCTCGGGCGCTGAACCCGATGTCGCCGCCCGCGGGCGTGCGGCCGTTCGCCGCGCGCGATCGGGTCCCAGGGCTTTTCCGGCGGCGGCGGTCCGTGCGATAGCTCCGCCCGTGACTGACCACGTACGTCCGCTCATCATCGGCATCGCCGGCGGCACCGGATCGGGCAAGACCACGGTCGCGGCCAAGCTCGCGGCGGCGATCCCCGATGGGCGATGCGCGGTGATCGACCACGACGCCTACTACCGCGACCAGAGCGGGCTCAGCCAGGAAGAGCGCGAGCAGCTCAACTACGACCACCCGTCGTCGCTCGAGAGCGCGCTGCTGGCGACCCACCTCGCCGAGCTCCGCGCCGGGCGCGCGGTCGACGTCCCGCGCTACGACTACGCGACCCACACCCGGCGGCGCGACAGCCGCCGGGTCGCGCCGGCGCCGGTGATCATCGTCGAGGGCATCCTGGTGTTCGTCGAGGCGTCCCTGCGCGAGCAGATGGACATCAAGCTGTTCGTCGACACCGACGCCGACATCCGGCTGATGCGCCGCATCCGCCGCGATCTCGAGCAGCGCGGCCGGACGTTCGCGTCGGTGCGCGACCAGTACTACGCGACGGTGCGGCCGATGCACCTCGAGTTCGTCGAGCCCTCGAAGCGCCACGCGGATCTGATCCTGCCCGAGGGCGGCGACAACAAGGTCGCGATCGATCTGATCCTCGGCCAGCTCGCGCGCGTCGCCTACGGGCTGTAGCGCCCGCGCTACTCGGTCTTGGCGCGCTCGGCGGCGGCCGAGGCCGCGACCGCCTTGAGGATCGCCGCCGAGATGTCGAAGCCGACGAGGACGTCGCGGTCCTTCACCTCGGCGCTGAAGATGTTCATCTCGGTCCGCATCTGCGGCCCGCCCACCATGTCGTCGAACTGCGTGGTCATCGCGGCGGCGGCCTTGGTCGCGGCCGCAACGTCGGCGTAGCGCACGGTGATCGCGGCCTTCACGCCCTCGCCCAGCACCGCGTGGCCGAACGCGTCGCCCATCGGCACGGTCTTCGCGAGCTCGGTGTCCTCGAGGGTCTCGCGATCGACCGCCATCCAGAGGGTGGCGTCGCGATCGACCTCCTTCGCGAGCTCGCCGACCCGACCGCCGGGCCCCGCGGTCGCGGCGACCCGGGCTGCCAGCCAGGCGCCATCGGCGTTGTCGCGGGTCGAGGTCATGAACGTGCGGTCGTCGAGCCACGCCAGCCAGCGATCGCCGAGCGCGCCGTGCAACCGGGTCAGCTGCACGCCGCCCGCGCCGCGCGAGCGCTCGATCGCGCTGCCGCGCGCGCCGCCCAGGCAGGCCTCGATCTGATCGCGCGACCACCGGCCCGACACGACCAGGTCCGCCGACCGCGCCGAGGTGCCGATCGCGAGCCAGTCGACGGCGGTCCCGAAATCCAGCTCGCAGCCGTCGACGTGCAGGAGCGCGGTGAACCGCGGATCGCGGGTCGCCGCGGCGATCATCGGCGCGGTGTCGGGGTGCTGGCGCAGCTCGTCGACGACGAGCCCGATGATCGCGTGGGTGTCGCTCGCGAACACGCGCACCGACGCCGCGAGCTCGGTGCGCAGCGGTCGATCGCTGCGCGGCGGCGCGGGCGGGGGCGGCGGCGCGCGCGTGAGCGCCTTGACCGGGGCCGCGCTCCCCGGGCCCGGGTCGGGGCTGCGTTCGCCGGCGCCGCTGGCCGCCGCGGCGGCCCACGGATCGTCGACGCTCGACGGGGGCGATGACGTCGAGGTCGCGCCGCCGCCGCGGGTCACGGCGCTCGCGACCGCGCCGCCGACCGCGACCGCGCCGAGCGCGCCGACCAGGGCCCAGCGCCGCCGCCGCGGCCGCCGCGCCGTCGACGCCATCATCGTCGGCGCGGTGCCGAGCGCGGCATCGCCGCTCGGCGGCGGGGCGCTCGCCCGGGCCTGCCGACGCTCGGGCGAGGTGGTCTTCTGGAACCACGCCTCGGCGGGCGCGGCGACCGGCAGCGCGCGCAGATCCGAGGTCGTGCGCGGCCCGTCGAGCCCGAGCCCGTGGCCGCTGGCCTCGACGACCGCGCCCGCGAAGCCGCGCACCGACTCCGGGCGGTTGGCAGCGCGGGTCGACAGCGCGCGTGCGACCACCGCGTCGAGCGCGGCCGGGAGATCCGGCGCGCAGTCCGCGAGGCGCAGCGGGTTCAAGCGCACCTCGGGATCGCCGCAGTCGTCCCAGGGAAGGCGGCCGGCGAGCATCGCGAACAGCACGACCGCGAGCTCGTAGATATCGGTGGCGATCGCCGCCGGGCTGCCGAAGAACCGCTCGGGCGCCATGTAGGCCGGCGTGCCGCGCACGCCGCCGTCCTGGGTCGTCGTCGAGGCGGGCGCGGCGAGCTCCTTCGCGATCCCGAAATCGAGCAGCACCGCGTGCTCGGGCGCGCCGGCGTTGCCGACGAGGAAGACGTTCTCGGGCTTGAGATCGCGGTGCACGAGCCCGCGGTCGTGGAGCGCGGCGACGGCGTCGGCGAGCTGGCCAAACAGCCGCAGCGCGGTCAGCGGCGGCATCCGCCCGTCGCCGAGCCGCGCGGCCAGGGTCTGGCCGCCGAGCTTCTCCATCGCGAGGTAGGGCCGCCCGTCGGGCAGCTGCCCGACCGACAGCACCTTGACCACGCCGGGATGGCTGATCTCCGCCAGCCGCCGCGCCTCGAGCAGGAACTGCTCGCGCTCCTTCTCGGTCGCGACCAGCGACGGGTGCAGGACCTTGAGCGCGACCTCGCGGTGGCCCCAGCGCGCGTCGTACACGATGCCGCTGCCGCCCTGGCCCAGCGCGCCCACGACCTCGAAGTCACCGAAGCGCAGCGGCCCGGGGATCGGCTCGTTCGCCGGCGCCGTCATGACGCGCCCCGACACGCGAGCGCTGTCGTTCGTGAGCGTGGATACCGGTTGTACATCGAGCTAGCGGGTGGCCCCGATACCCGACGACCGCCTCGCGCGGCTCGGGTAGCGGGAGACTGTACGCACGGTGCGCAGTGTAGCCCAGCCGACGGCCAACTCCACGGAGATCCGAGGCATGCCGAGCCCCCGGTCGAGCCCCGGCGTTACCCCGGAGGTTGTCTGAGCGTCCACGTCTACGTGGTACAACCGAATCCATTGATGCGGCGCTGTCTCGGTGAGACGGCGACCGTGGAGGAAGCATGATCCGAGTCGTCATCGCCGAGGACCACACGTTGGTTCGTGAAGCCCTGCTGCGATTGCTCGTCGCCAGCGGCAAGGTCCAGGTCGTCGCGCAGGCCACCAACGGGCGCGAAGCCGTCGAGCTGGTGACTCGCTACCAACCCGACGTCCTGTTGCTCGATATCGGGATGCCGGAGAAGGACGGACTCCAGACCTGCATGGAACTGGCCGCCTCCGGCACGGCGACCCGCGTGCTGATCCTGTCGATGCACACCGAGGAGAGCTACGCGGTGCGCGCGATCCGCGCCGGCGCCGCGGGCTTCATCGCCAAGACCGCGCACCTCGACGAGCTGACCGCGGCGATCGAGGCCGTCCACGCCGGCCAGCGGGTCCTGCCGCCGGGCGCCGAGGCGGCGCTGGTCTCCGACGACGCCGCCGGCCCGGCCAAGGTGCTCTCGCAGCGCGAGTTCCAGGTCATGGGCTACCTGGCCTCGGGCATGACGAACCGCGAGATCGCGCAGCTGCTCGCGATCAGCGTGAAGACCGTCGACACCCACCGCGGCCACGTCCTCAAGAAGCTGAAGCTCCGCAACAACTCCGACATCACGCGCTTCGCGATCCAGCACGGCCTGATCCAGGGCTAGCCGCGGCGCCCGCGCGGCGCCCGCGCTCGCTCAGACCTGACGCAATCTGCGTCGGGTTTCACCAGGAGGCTCGCGCAGCGAGCCGGCTCAGGTTCCGGAGGAGATCGGCCCCGGCGTCCTCGACGGGTCCGATCGATCAACGACGGATCAAACCTGACGCAATCTGCGTCGGGTTTCGTCCGTGATCGCGCGCTCGAACGCGTCGTTCACCGCCTGGTGCGCGCGGTTGTGCCACTCGACGATCGCGGTGACGTCGGGCTCGATCCCCCGGGTCGCGCGCGCCGCGATCTCGAGCGTGTACAGCACGCCGTCGCCGTCCGCGCCGCGCGCGAGCGTCGCGACCACCGCGATGCCGTCGGCGTGCTCGACCTCGACCTCGAGCCGCAGCGGGACGTGCCGGCGCTCGAACTCCGCGCCGAGCGGCGGGTAGAAGCTGAACAGCTCGCTCGGGCGATCCGAGCGCGTCAGCCACAGCTCGTTGACGAAGCGCTGCTCGGCGCCCGACAGCGTGTACGGCTGCTCCTCGGCGAGGAACGCCGCCGCCAGCCGCTCGACCGCGGGCACGTGGTCCTCGTAGTGACCGTACGGCGGGTAGACGTTGTACGCGCACACGCCCGGGCCCCACTGCACCGCGCGCTGCGCGTCGTGCGAGCGCCGGATGATCCGCCGGGACTCGCGGCCCGGGGCCCGCGCCGCCGGCGCGCGGTGCCGCGCGAGGGGCGCGTCCAGCGGCAGCGCCTCCTCCTGGGTCTGGAAGCCGACGAAGCGCGACGCCATGCGCGCGAACGCGTCGTCTCCCCACGCCGAGGTCGGCGACCCGTCGCTGATGACCGCGAACACGGCCTCCGCGACCTTCGGGTCGGCGTACCACCGCCGGATGTTCGCGCGCACGACCGCACGGTACACCAACCGCGGTGCGGCCCGTCGGCGTTGATGGGCCGAGGGCGACCTCGCCTGGCTGCGTCAGGCCGGCGCGAGGAACCGGGCGAGCACGGTCTTGCGGCCGACTGCCGGGAAGTCGACGACCAGCGACCGCGCCGGCCCCTGCCCGCGCGCCTCGAGCACCTTGCCCTTGCCGAACGCCGCGTGGCTGACCGAGGTGCCGGGGCGGTACGGATCCTCGGACCGGTCGGCGCGATCGGCGTCGAGCCGGTACACCGGCAGCTCGTCGTCGCCGCTGCGCTGATCGTGCTCGTCCCAGGTCGGGCGCACCGGCTGGCGCGGCGTCGCGCGCGGGGTCGCCACCGGCCAGGCCATCGGCTTCGCCACCGGGCGCGGCGGCGGGCGGATCGCGCCGGCCACCAGGTGCTGGGGCAGATCGTCGAGGAACCGCGACGGTGCCTGCGCCTGATCCTTGCCCCACACCCGCCGCACCCGCGCCGCGCTCAGGAACAGCCGGTCGCGCGCGCGCGTCACCGCGACGTACGCCAGGCGGCGCTCCTCCTCGAGGCCCTCGCTCTCCGACACGCCATCGCGCTCGCGCAGCGACGGGAACAGCCCGTCCTCGAGGCCGGTCACGTACACCACCGGGAACTCGAGGCCCTTGGCCATGTGGATGGTCATCATGCGGATGACCTCGGCGTCGCTGTCGTCGTCGGCGCCCTGGACCAGCGCGGTGCGCTCGAGGAAGCCGTCCAGCGTGCCGTCGTCGCCGACCTCGTCGTCGTAGTCCGACGCCACGTTGACGAGCTCCGACAGGAACCGCAGCCGCTCCTCGGCCTCGCTCGAGCCATCGGCCTCGAGCCGCGCGCGCAGCCCCGACCGCTCGACGGTCTGGATGAGCAGCTCCGCCACCGACGCGCCGGCGGCGACGACATCGACCAGCCCGGCGATCACCTCGACGAAGCCCGCCAGCTTCTTGCGCGCCGCGGCCGCCACCGCGCCGCTCTGCGCGACCTCGCGCGCGGCGACCAGCATCGACCGGCCCGACGCGCGCGCGTGGACCCGCACCTTCTCGACCGTGGTCTCGCCGATGCCGCGCGGCGGCACGTTGACCACCCGCTCGAAGGCGCTGTCGGCATCGGGGTTGGCGCACAGCCGGAGGTAGGCGATCGCGTCTTTCACCTCCTTGCGCTCGAAGAAGCCCACGCCGCCGATGACCTTGGGCCTGAACCCGAAGCGCAGGAGCTGCTCCTCGAGCGGCCGCGACTGCGCGTTGGTCCGGTACAGGATCGCCACGTCGCGCGGCGAGACGTTGCCGTCATCGACCATCGCGCGGATGCCCGACGCCACGTGCAGCGCTTCGCTGCGATCGTCGCCGGCCATGTGGAACGCGATCAGATCGCCGCCGGTGCGCTCGGTCCACAGGTTCTTGCCGTGGCGATCCTGGTTGTGCGCGATGATCGCGTTGGCGGCGTCGAGGATGACCGCGGTCGAGCGGTAGTTCTGCTCGAGCTTGATCACGTTCGCGTCGGGGAAGTCGCGATCGAAGTCGAGGATGTTGCGGGGCTCGGCGCCGCGCCAGCGGTAGATCGACTGGTCGTCGTCGCCGACCACGGTCAGGTTGCGGGTCGCCGACGCCAGGTGGCGGACCAGCGCGTACTGCACGCGGTTGGTGTCCTGGAACTCGTCGACCAGGACGTGGTGGAACTGGGTCGCGAGGATCGGCCCGACGTCGGGGTCGGCGGCGAGCGTGAGCACGTGGAGCAGCAGGTCGTTGAAGTCGACCGCGTTCTCGCGCAGCAGCTGATCGCGATAGCGCGGGTAGATCTCCGCGACCAGATCATCGACGTAGTCGCCGCGCTTCACCGCGACCGGATCGAGGCCCTCGTTCTTGGCGCGATCGAAGCGCACCGACAGCGACCGCGCGGTGATCTGATCGTCCTTGCCGGCGTCCTTGAGCAGCCGCGTGATCAGCTTCTGCTGGTCGTCGTCGTCGAGGATGACGAAGCCCTTGCGCAGCCCGACCCGCTCGGACCAGGTGCGCAGCAGGCGCGCGCAGGTCGCGTGGAACGTGCCGATCCACATGCCGCGCGCGCGATCGCCCAGCAGCTGGGCCAGCCGCTCGCGCATCTCGCCGGCGGCCTTGTTGGTGAACGTGACCGCGAGGATCTGCCAGGGCGCCGCGCCGGTCTCGACCAGGTGCGCGATGCGCTGGACGAGCACGCGGGTCTTGCCGGTGCCCGCGCCGGCCAGCACCAGCATCGGGCCATCGCCGTGCTCGACGGCGGCCCGTTGCTCCGGGTTGAGTCCCACGCGCATCGTCGACGCTCATACCGCAGGGCGCGGGCGATGGCCAGCCGCACGATCGATCCGAGATCACGCCCCGAAACGAGCACGCCCCCGGAGACCCGCAGGTCGCCGAGGGCGTCGTCGCCAGCCCGCCGATGCGGGCGGTCAGGACATCAGAACGTCAGGCGCATGCCGAACCGCACCGACAGCGGCGCGTAGCGCGCGGTCGTGTTGCCGAAGTTCTTGTTGCGGATGAGCGGCACGTTCTGCTCGGTGCCGTTGTCGGCGACCGACCGGGCCCAGATCAGGTCCTCGTAGGTGCCGCCGACGATCGGGTTGACGTTGTTGTTCGCGTAGCGGGCCGAGCCGTAGGTGTCGTCGGCGCCGGCCTCACCCTGGCGGTTGTACAGGTTGAAGATGTCGCCGTAGAGCTCGAGGTTCATGCCCTTCTTGAGGTCGCGGGCGTAGCCGATGTGCACGTCGACGCCGTGGTCGAACGAGGTGCGGCCGATCTGGCCACGCGGCAGGATGAACGACTCGTCCGGGCCGTACAGGTAGTGGCCGCCGAGCACGTTGCGCGGGATGCCCGACAGCGCGCGGATGCGGGTACCGACGGTCAGCTTGCCGGCCTTCTTGAGGTCGAAGGTGTAGTAGCCGTCGAGCTTGATGTAGTGCGGGCGATCCTGCGGCAGCGGGCCGTTGCGGTTCGAGAGCAGCTCGATCAGGTCGTACTGCGACGAGATGTTCGGATCGATCTGGCCGTTGTCGTAGGAGATGAGGCCCGGGTAGTTACCCTTGATGCGCGAGTAGGTGTAGCTGCCCTGGATGTACAGGTTCTTGGCGAACCGGCGGGTGAGCGTGAACTGCAGCGCGTTGTAGTCGCGCTTGGGCTTGTCGAAGATGCGGACGCCCTTGAACAGGTCGCGCTGCTCGGTCAGGCGCGCCTTCTCGGTCGCGTCGTCGGTGTTCGCGATGCGGCGCTCGAGGTCGGCGAGATCGCCGTCGGTGATCTCGCCCGGGTTCGCGATGATGTAGGTGTTCGCGCCGTCGGTCGAGACGTCCTCGATCACGCGGCCGAGCTTGCGGTTCTGGAACGAGACGCCGAGCTTGAAGTCGTCCATCAGCTCGTACTCGACGCCGAGGATGATCTCGTCCATGTACTGCGCCTTGATGCCAGGCGCGACCAGCACGCCGCTGGCGCCGAACAGGCGATCCGACGTGGCGCCCTTGGTGGTCGTGAGGCAGTTGTTGCCATCGACGCCGCCGATCGAGCCGTCGACCGTCGAGCTGCAGTCAGTGGCGCCGTAGACCTGGCGGTAGCTGACCTCGCCGCCGAACGAGCGGTCGTTGATGTCCATCGGGACGTTCTCGTAGAAGCGGCCCCAGTGGCCGTAGATCTTCGAGCGACCTTCCTTGGTCCAGTCGTAGAGCGCGCCGAGGCGCGGGGCGATCATGCCCTTGAGCGTCATCGCGTTCTTGCCGAGCGACTCCTGGGTCAGCGGGTCGATCGTGTTCTGCAGCGCCTTGGCGTAGCGCATGCGCTGCTCCTCGTAGCGCAGGCCGAGGTTCAGGGTCAGGTTCGGGACCGGCTGGTACGAGTCACGGAGATAGGCCGACCAGTTGAGGGTGTTGCCCTCGACGTTGGTGCCCGGGTAGTTCTGCGTGCCCTGGAGGAAGTCGCACTGGTACTGGGTCTTGCCGCCCGCCATGCCGGCGCTGCCGCCGCCGTCGTTCGCGCACATGTTGTCGTAGCGGTCTTCGGTCGAGTCGGCCGGCTTCAGCTGGACCCAGCGGTAGACGTAGACCTGGCTGCGGTCGAGGTAGTTGGTCATCGCCGCGCCGCCCGAGAACAGGCGGGTCTTGGTCTCGAGGTTCTGCTCGGCGTCGAGGCCGGCCTTGATCTCGTGGCTACCCTTGAGCTTCGCGCGCTGGGTCAGCGAGACGCGGGCCGAGAGCCGCTGCTCCTTGTCGTGGGTCAGGTTGCCGGCGCCGTTGATCGAGTAGCCGAAGCCCGCGGTGTCCGGGCAGTTGACGACCTTGCCGGGATACGGGTCGGTGCCATCCATGCCGAGCGAGTCGTGGCACGCGGTGGTGACCGCCGCCGACTCGGCGCCGAAGCCCGACCAGTTGCTCAGGTTGCCGAACACGAGCCGCTGGAACGGGACGTTGTTGAGCGAGTCCTCGACCAGGCCGCTGTCGGAGGTCGTGCGGTACCAGCCCAGCACGCCCTCGACCTCGGTCTTGTTGTCGTTGAACTTCGACGTCCACTTCGCCGAGGTGTTGGTCGTGAGGCTCTTGAACTCGTAGGTGTTCGAGGCCGGCAGACCGAACAGCGGCACGTTGCGGCTGGAGCTGGGCTGCGCGGTCACCGAGACCTGGCCCTGGTGCTCCGGGGTCACGGCGAAGTTGACCTTGCCGAGCATCTGGTAGCTCTGGGCGTGGGCCTGCATCACCTTCGACTCGATCAGGTCGGTGACGTAGAAGCCCGTGACCGGGTCGCGGTCGGCCACGGTGTCGGCGTAGCCGCCCATGGTCGAGTCACCGGTCTTGCACTCCGACAGCTTCTTGCCGGGGAGCACGATGCGGCAGTCGGTGTTCCGGCTGACCGTCCGCGTGAAGTCCGAGCGGATGAAGGTCGGCGCGGCGCCGACGTAGAACCAGACCTTGTCCTTGATGATCGGGCCGCCGAGGTCGAAGCCGAAGTCGGCCGAGTAGCCGAGGTCGTACTTGGCGTCGATCGCCGTCGCCTCGCGCGGCGTGCGGATCGTCTGCGCGACCAGCTGGCCGGGCTCGATCGACGCGAACACCGAGCCCTTGAGCTGGTTGTCACCGCTCTTGGTCACGACGTTGACGACGCCACCGGTGGCGCGGCCGAACTCGGCGCCGTAGCCGCCGGTGATGACCTCGATCTCGTCGATGAACTCGTTGAGCACCGCCGAGCCGACCGTGCCGTAGCCGAGGCCGGTGGTGTTGACGCCGTCGACGACGTACTGGTTCTCGAGCGACGACGACCCGGAGAACGAGACGCCGACGCCGTCGCTCTGCGAGCCGGCGGCCGCGCCGAGCGCCGAGTCGAACGTCCGGCCCGGGACCGGGATGTTCTGCGTGTATTCCTTGTCGAGCGTGATGCCCTGGGTCGTCGAGGTCGGATCGATCGTCGGCACGTGGCCGATGACCGTCACGATCTCCTCGGTGAGATCCATGTTCGTGAAGACCGGGGTGGTCCGGTTCACGCCGACGTTGATGTTCGTCAGCTTCTGGGTCTTGTTCGCGAAGAAGAACGTGACCGAGAAGGTGCCGGGCCGGAGTTCGGTGATCTTGTAGAAGCCGTTCTCGTCGGTGAGCGCGTCGACCTTCTGGTTCGCCGACACGACCGTGATGAACACGCCCGGCAGGGCCTCGCCCGTGGACTTGTCCTTCACGACGCCCTGGATGGCGCCGGTGGTGCTCGACTGCGCGCGAGCCGTGGAGGGCGAGACCAGGCTCGCCCCGAAGAGAGTTGTCGTGCCGAGAAACGCGGCGACGACGAAGCGTTGCATTCTCATGATGGATCCTCCGTCGTCAGGCGTTGGTGGTGAACGAGAAGCTGATGAGGCACGCCGCCGAGCAGCCGTCGCCGTCGACGACGTTGCTGTCGTCGCAGGTCTCGCCCTGCTCGATCATGCCGTTGCCGCACACCGCGGCCGTCGTGCCGGCCGGCGGGCCGAGCGGCTGATCGAAGATGTCGGTCACGGTCGGCTCGACCGTCACGGTGTAGACCGTGCTCGGCTTGAAGCCGGTCGCCGTACCGCCCGCGTTCGGGTTCGCGAAGCGGAACTCGTACTTGGTCGCGCCGGTGGTCTGAATGATCTCGTAGGCCGAGGTCGCGGGCGCGCCGCCCTCGGTCACGAGCACGTGGTTCTTCAACGAGTCGATGTTCATGAACACGTTGAAGCTGAGCGAGAAGAAGCCGTACTTGTTGCCCGTGCCGGCGGTCAGGCGCGGCACCATCATCGAGTTGTTCGCCGGCGTGTTGCCCTTGAAGCGCAGCAGCTCCGTGCCGAACGAGATGAGCGACGTGTCGCCATCGGTGGCGCAGCCGGAGTCGATCTCGCCGTTCGCGGGCGCGCACAGCCGGTTGCCGTCGCGATCGACGACGTCGTCGGCGAACGACAGGCTGCAGCGCGAGCGGGTCGGCAGGCCCTGGCGGGGCACGAGCACGAGCGCGGGGCCGAGGACGCTGACGCCGCCGTTCGCGGGCACCTGCTGGTTGCCCGAGGGCTGCCAGTAGCTACCGGCGAGATCCATCGGCGCGGTGATCGCGTCGCCGGCCTGGCCGGTGCAGATCACGTGGACGGCGCTGTCGATGAGGTGGGTGCTGTCCGCGGCACCATCGCCGTCGGGCTCGGGCACGCTGTCGAGGATGCCGATCGGGCCACCGACGGGGATGGGCGCCGCCTGGCCGGGAATGACGACGTCCGCGCCCGTGTTGTTCAGGCAGACGGCATGCTGGCCCTTGCACCGCGCGTCGAGGATGTCCTGGGTGCCCGCGCAGTTCGCGATGTCCGCGGGCGTGGTGCCGAGCGGCACGCGCGAGTACGCGTCGTCGTCGACCTGGCCCTTGCACGCGATCTCTTCGAGGTTGTTGCCGACGAGGAGCTCGTCGACGATCACGCGCATCTTCTGACCGGGGCCAGCGAGCGCCGTGTCGACCTTGCCGTCGTCGGTCGCGAACACCGGGTCCGGGTGCGTGCCGAACGCCAGCGCGTTGTCGCGGCTGAAGAACACACCCGCGGCGTTGCTGTAGACCTCGGTCATGAGGATCTGCCGCACCATCGGCGGGCCTTCGGGGTTCAGCTCGGTCGCGCTCGTGGCGCTGTCGCATCCCGCGACCGACGCCAGCGCGAGCAGGCTCCCGGCGATTGTCCCCAGCGAGATCAGTCTGGACATGTGCAGCTCCCTCTCGTGCCGCGCGCGTTGTGGTTAACCGCGCAAAAAGTCGTCAGCTTTTACTAATCGGTGGCAAAAGTTGTCAAGCAGAACCCACAACACATCTGGCGAGACCCCACCACGGTCCCGCTGATGGCCCTACATCCCCGCTACGCTCCGGAGCCTCCGGAGCACGTCCCTCGGTGCATGCAGCCGGAGATATCACCCGCCGTGTCATCGCCGGAAGGCGGCGTGATCTCACTCCGAGTGACACGCGGTCAGCGCGCGTCACGCGGACGTCTCGGACGCGCGTCGCATGATCCACGCGCACGCGCACGCGCCGCCGATCCTGCGGCGTGATGACGCGCCGCGATCCCCGTTTCCTCGACGGGGACCATGCCTGGCGTTGCGCGCGAGCACCAGCGCGCGGCGCCACGATCGTCGATCGCGGTGCGACACGCACCGCGACGCGCGGTTCGCAGGCGCGACGGGATCGCACCGTCGGCGCGGGCGCGCAGCCCCGATCTCGTCCGGACCCTGAGCCGCCGAGCTCCGCTCGGCTCAGGATGCCGCAGGCGCGCGCGCCGCTGCGCGACGCGCCGCCGGCCAGCGCTTCACTGCGCGGGCGGCAACGGGCAGCCCACGTCGTCGAGACGCGGGTTACCGGACGAGTCCTTGTCGCGCATCTTGAGCGCGACCTTGATCTCGTCGTGATCCTTGTCCGACGCCATGCTGCGGATCGTGTCCATCGTCGACACGACCTGCGTCCACGGCACCGGGTCGCAGTAGTCCACGAACACCATCTTGGTCGTGGTCTTGCCGTCGAAGAACGGCCGCAGCGCCGCCGCCAGATCGGTCATCTGGACGGGCGTATCCTTCTCGCCATCCGACAGCGTGATCGTCCCGTCGGGGCGCACCAGGATCGTGGCCTGCTTGCCCAGCGACGACACGTCCTCGATGTTGGTGTCCGCCTTGCGCGGCACCTCGAGGGTCACCTGCTTCATCATGATCGGCATCGTGACCAGGAAGATGATCAGCAGCACGAGCACGACGTCGACGAGCGGCGTGATGTTGATCTCGCTCTTCGGTCCGCCTGATTTGCCGCCGGCTGAGATGCCCATCGCCTACTCCTTGGCCTCGGCGGTCGCCAGATCGATGGACGACACGCCCAGGTCCTCGTTGATCGAGAGCAGGAGCGGGTAGATCTTGCCGTAGGCCAGGTTCGACTGCGCCTTCACGTAGATCATCCCGGTGGTCTCCGGCCGCTCGTCCCAGCCGCGCTGGACGCTCGTGCGCAGCCGGTCGATCGTGCCCGGGTTGAGCTGACCCAGCTTTTCCTTGTCGTAGTAGACGTCGCCGTTCTGGTCGATCGCCACGACAGGCTGGTGGGCGTCCTTCTTGGAGGAGTGGTTGTGGGTCCGCGGCAGCGGCACCTCGTGACCACGCGCCATGAGGGGCGTCACCACCATGAAGATGATGAGCAGCACGAGCACGACGTCGACCAGCGGGGTCACGTTGATGTCGTTCCGCACGGCATCGAGCGACGGCTTCTTGCCGACGCCGTGCCGGTGCTTGCGACCGTGGCCCTTGGCCATGACTAACCCCGACCCTCGCGCAGCACGAAGTCGACGAACTCCGACGAGACGTCGTTCATGTCGACGACCATCGTCTCGACGCGGGTCGTGTAGTAGTTGAAGAACATCGCGGCCGGGATGGCGACGAGCAGACCGCCAGCGGTCGAGTAGAGCGCCTCGGCGATCGCCGGGCCGACGGTGCCGATGTCACCGCCGTGCTTCAGCAGGCCGAAGGCGTTGATGATGCCGAAGACGGTGCCGAAGAGACCGACGAACGGGGTCACCGAGGCGACCGAGGCCAGGCCGCCGAGGCCCTTGCGGAGACCGGCGGTCTCGCGCTCCTTGACGCGGTCGAGCGCGCGGTTGACCGAGTCGACGAGGTCGAAGTCACCGACGTCGTCGGGGCCATCGGTCTTGAGCGCTTCCTTGCCCTGGCGCAGCGCCGTGAGTCCAGCCTCGACCACGCGGGCGACCGGGCTCTTGGTGTGCAGCTTGGCGGCCTTCAGCGCGTCCTCGACCTTGCGCTTGGCGAGGTACTCGCGCAGCGCCATCACGTAGCTGATCGACTGCGACGAAGCCGCGCTGAACGTGAGCCAGCGCTCGACGATCACGTAGATGCTGTAGACGGACAGCAGCAACATGAATCCCATGGTGACCTTCACCGGGATGGTCGCTTCCGTGATCATGTCAAAACTGAATTCCATGGCCTTTTCCCTCGCTGGCGGTCGCGGTCGTTGAGCGGCTGGCGCTGATGCCGGTTAGCGATGCTGCCGGTTACCGTTGCTGATAAATGAACGTGATCGACGTGCAGACCGGCACGGCGGTGCCGTTGACGGTGTAGGGGCGGTAGCGCCACGAGTTCATCTCGCGGCGGATCTTGTCGTCGTAGGCCGGGAAGCCCGAGGACTTGATGAGGCTGACCGACGAGACGTTACCGTCCTTCGAGAGGCACAGCTTCGCCGACGTGATCAGGCGGTTCTTGCCCGACCGCGAGATCTCGGTCTTGGTCACGTCGTCGGGCGCGATCTGCGGATCGCCGGAGATGCGGTTGCCCTGGAGCACCGTGGGCGAGACGATCTGCGGCGGCGACGGCGGGGGCGGCGGGGGCGGCGGCGGCGGCGGCGGCGGCGGCGCCTCGGTGACGACGCCACCAGCGACGCCATTCGGGTCGCCGTTCACGTCGCCGTCGGGATCACCCTCGGGCAGGTTCGAGTCGTCGGTCGTGCCGGTGTCCTGCTCGACCTTGGGCTCGATCTTCACCGGCTGGACGGGCTCGGTGACCTTGCGCTTCTTGGGTTTGATCTCCTTCGGCGCGTCGTTCATCTTCTTGCCGCCCTTGAGGGGCGGAGGAGGAGGCGGCGGCGCGATGGCGATGCCCTCGTCGTGCTTGGGCGGCTCGAGCTTCCGGATCACCCAGAACGAGTGGACGGCGAGCGCGGTGAACGCGATCGCGTGGCCTGCCACCGACACGGTCAACAGGATCGTTGCCCATGTCATGCGCTTCTGGGTCTTGGCGCGTTCAAAGTTCTCGAACATCGTGAACTCCCGCGAGGCGGCTCAGCCCCCGGCCTGACCGGCAGATGCCTCACCGGCACCCGGAGCGGGGGTCGGAGTCGGCGCAGGTGTGCCTTGGGCTTTCTTGGCCTCGTCCCTGAGAACGCGCCCAAGCGTCTGATGGTGTAATCCAATCGCGCGATCGATGGCGCCGGCCCAGTAGGCGCCGTGCGCGAGCGCACGATGGTTGTAGAGAGCGCCCTGCATCGTCTCCGCCTCGATGCTCTTCGGATCGAGCTTGGCGGCCTTCTCGAGCGCCGCGAGGCCGAGGTCGGCGATGTGGATGCGGTCGTCGCCGAGGACCTTGGTCGTGTCGGCGAGCTTCACGTAGGCGAAGCGCGCGACCGACAGGTATGCGAGCACCTGGTCAGCCACGACGGGCTCGGCGGTCGCCAGCACCTCGTACCACTTCACGGTCTCGTCGAACCGACCGGCCTTGAAGTTGATACTCGCGATCTGCTTGATCGGGTTGGTGTTCTTGGGATCGCGATCGTGCTCGCCGTTCCAGTACGCCAGAGCCTTCTCGTAGTCCTTGTTGTTGACCCAGATCTCGGAGACCAGCTGCGCGGTCTCGCTGTCGGTCGGGTTGGACTTGAGGTACGCCTGGAACGCGGCGACGGCCTTCTCGGCCACCGCCTTGTTCTCGGGCGTCTCGTCGCCGGGCCGGAACAGCTTGTGATAGGTCAGGCCCAGGTTGTACTGGCCGACCTCGAGGCTGGGGTCGATCGCGAGGCCGGCCTCGAACTCGGTGGCCGCCTCCTCGAAGTGGTTGTCCTCGTAAAGTGAGGTGCCCTTCTGGATATGGCGGCGCGCCGAGATCTGGTCGCAGCCGGTGACGACCGTCAACACGGCGACGAGTGCGAGCGCTAGCCCGCGTCCGAGGCGATCCGGGTTCATGAGGCGCGCCACTATACGCAGGTCGGTCTGGGGTCGCAACGGCCTGAGCACGAGGCCGGAATACTACGAAGCAACGTCGTCATGTCCGCACAGTGGCATGACAATTCGTGGCACTCCACGTCAGCCGCGACCGATCGCGAGACGCGGACGCGGCGGCGTTGGTCGCAGCGGACCGCGTCATTGTCATTTCTGTCACCGCGCTTGGCATCGCTGCATCCGGTGTACGCCGGACGCGCGCGCCGGTCACGGGACCTTGAGCGGCAACGTGATCTGGTAGTGCTCGACGTCGGCCTGGTCGTGGGCGTCGTAGCTCTTGCCGATCGCGCTCTGCTTCACGCAGGCGGAGACGCTCTTGGCGAGATCGTCGCCGGCGACATCGCGCAGGTCGGTGAGCGCGTCGTCGACGGTCATGCGGCCATTCTTGACGCTGACCTGGAGCCGCACCTGGATGACCGGCTTGGTGCCGCGCGCGGCCGCCGGGATCTGCTTCGCGCACTCGAGCGCGACCGGCTTGGCGTCGGCGGCCGCGGCGATCGACAGCTTCTGATCGAAGACGATGGGCCCGGTCGGCGGCAGGATGGTCTTGCGCTCGATCGCGGTCACTGGCGTGCCGCTGCGGTGATCGCGGACCTCGCCGGGATCGGTCGCAGGATTCGCGGGGGCGGGGTCGCTGCCGGGCCCGACGATCGAGGGCGGCGGCGCGGGACGCGCGGCCGATCCCGCGGTCGGCTCCGGGAAATGCTCGGCTTCGAGCGCGGGATCGTTCGAGGCGACCGCGCGACCGGGGACGCCCGCCGGGGTCGCGCTGCCGCGGCTGGCGACGATCAGGACGATCGCCGCGACCAGGACCGCAGCGGCGAGCGCGCCGATGAGCCAGCGGCTACGAGGAGGGGTGCTCATGGCGATACTGTGACTGACGCTGGCGCGGGCACCAGATTCAGTTCCGGGGTGGCCTCGACGACATCGCCGGCGAGGATCCGGTGGACCCGGCCCGTGTCGTCGATCACGCGGAGCGCGCCGTCGGCGTCGAGGCCATCGGGGCGGCCGAGCACGGTGGCGCCGCCGATCGTCGCGCGGACCCGGCCCGCGCGATCGGCGCGCTCGGTCCAGGCCGGGGCGATCGCCGGCACGCCGCCGGCGACGTAGCGCTCGAGCCAGGGCTCGAGCTCGGCGCACAGCCGATCGAGGACGGCCTCGCGATCGGGCGCGATCGCGGGCTGCCCGGCGCGGCCGAGCTCGTCGGCGATCGACGTGGCGACGCCGGTGAGCTCCGCGGGCGGCGCGGCGCCGAACCCGAGGTTCATGCCGATGCCGATGACCACCGCGTCCAGGCGACCGCCCTCGGTCGTGGTCTCGGTCAGGATGCCACCGAGCTTGCGCATGCCGTCCGGGCGGCGGACGACGAGATCGTTGGGCCACTTGAGCACGCACGGCGCGCCCAGCGCGCGCGCGACGTCGCACGCGGCGATGCCGACCGCGAGCGTGATCGGCGGGATGTCGCGGGGCACCAGCGCGAGCCGCACGATCATCGAGACGTAGAGCCCCGCGCCGTCGGGCGAGGCCCACGCGCGCCCGGCGCGGCCACGGCCGGCGGTCTGCGCCGCCGCGTACACGACCGTGCCGCTCGGCGCGCCGACGCGGGCCAGCGCCTGGGCGACGTCGTTGGTGGAGCCGCACGCGGCGCGGAACTCGCGGTGGATGCCCAGCCAGCGGGGCGGGCTCACGCGCTCGCCTCGGCGAAGTCGAGCGCGATGTCGACCGAGGGCGCGGAGTGGGTCAGCGCGCCCGCCGAGATGAGGTCGGCGCCGGCCAGCGCGTAGGCGCGGACCGTGGCCAGCGTGATGCCGCCCGAGACCTCGACCCGCGCGCCCGCGGCGTGGGCGATCGCGGCGGCCTCGGTGACCTCCTCGGGGGTCATGTTGTCGAGCAGCACGATCTCGGCCTTCGCGGCGAGCGCCTCGCGCAGCTGGGCGATCGAGTCGACCTCGACCTCGATGCGCAGCGGGTGCGGCGCGTGGGTGCGCGCGCGCTCGACCGCCGCGGTGACGCCGCCGCAGGCGATGACGTGGTTGTCCTTGATGAGCACGCCCGAGCCGAGATCGAAGCGGTGGTTGCCGCAGCCGCCGGCGAGGACCGCGGCCTTCTCGAGCACGCGGAAGCCGGGCGTGGTCTTGCGGGTGTCGACGACCCGGGCCGACGTACCGGCGACCGCCTCGGCGAACCGCGTCGACATCGTGGCCACGCCCGACAGCCGCTGCACGAAGTTGAGCGCGGTGCGCTCGGCCTCGAGCAGCGACGCCGACGAGCCGTGGACGGTGAGCAGCACGGCGCCCTTCCCCACCCGATCGCCGTCGGTCGCGCGCCGGGTGATCGCGATCGACGGATCGACGCGGTGGAAGACCGCGGCCGCGATGTCGAGGCCGAAGACGGTCAGCGGCGCCCGCGCGACCATCTCGGCGGTCGACGCGCGCACCGCGCCGGCGCGCACCGTCGCCTGGGTCGTGACGTCGCCGCGGCCGAGATCCTCGTCGAGGGCCAGCTCGATCAGCCGCATCACCGACGGCAGCGCCGCCAGGCCATGGGGCCGTGCATCGTGGACAGTGGACATCGGCGCGAGCATACGCGAGCCGACTCTCACGCCAAGCGGGTTCTCCGCGGATCGCGCGCGGCGCGATGCCGCTACGCCCAGCGCTCGATGCGCCAGCCGGCGCTGCGCGCGTGGCGGGTCAGGCGCACATCCGGGTTCACCGCGATCGCGGTACCGACCCGGGCCAGCATCGGCAGATCGTTGTAGCTGTCGGAGTAGAAGGTCGAGCGCCCGAGATCGATGCCGTGCTCGGCGGCGAAGCGCTCGGCGATCACGACCTTGTGCCGGCCGAAGCACATCTGCTGCAGCCGGCCGGTGAAGCGGCCGTCGACCACCTCGAGCCGCGAGCACAGCGCGTGCGGCACGCCGAGCGCGCGCGCGACCTCCTCGGAGGCGTACTGCGTCGAGCCCGTGAGCAGCGCGATCACGTCGCCGGCGGCGCGGTGGCGCGCGATCGCCGCGCGGGCCGCGGGCTGGACCTGGTGGGCGATGTGCTGCGCGTGCCAGACCGCGGCCTTCGCGATCATGTCGGCCTCGGGCTCGCCGGCGAGATCGCGGGTGAGCCGGGTGGCCAGCGCCTCGAGATCGAGGACCGCGAGCTTGTAGAGCGCGCTCCAGTACGCGGCCTTCGCCAGGCCGACGCGCGAGATCTCGCCCCGCGCGTGCAGGAACTTCATCCAGCTGGTGCCGGTGTCGATCCGCAGCACGGTGTCGTCGAGATCGAAGAACGCGGCCGGGCGCATGGTCATCGGAGGAGCGAGGTCTCTAGCACCTGGACCACGACGTTGCTCGTGCCGTGAACCAAGGTGCCCGCGAGGATCGAGCCGGTGGCCGAGCGCAGCCAGCCGAACAGGAGGCCCGGGAAGAACTTCACCAGCTCGTGCGGCAGGCCGTCCTTCGGGATGTGGACGATCCCGAACGCCAGCGAGCTGAGGACCAGCGCCCAGCCGATGCCGCCGCCGAGCCAGCGGCGCTTCGGCGGGAAGCGCTTCTCGAGCAGCATCAGCAGGCAGCCGCGAAAGAACAGCTCCTCGGGCAGCGCCGCGACCACGTACTGCACGAGCACGAACTCCGCGGTCAGGTGCGGCGCGTGGGCGCCGCTGACGCCGAGGTAGCGCTTGCACAGCCCGGGCGGCGCGAGGTCGCCGAGCGCGCCGTGGCTGCAGACCTGATCGAAGAAGCCGACGTAGATCGCGGCGAACAGCGGGAACGCGATCAGCATCGTGATCCCGGCGAACACCAGGCCGCGCTTCACCGGCGCGGCATGGAAGCCGTAGTCGACCAGATCTTCGTGCCGCCGCCACGCCACCACCGACGGCGCGTAGAGGAAGATGACCGGCACGAGCGCGGCGCCGAGGTGGCCGATCAGCGCGACCTTGACGTCGATGCGCACGACCGCCGCGACCAGCGCGATCACGATCACCGCCGCCCAGGCCGCGATGCGACCGGCCACGAGATCGGGCGGGACTGGAGCGCCTTGGGCGGTCACCTCCGCGCACCGTACACGAAGGCCCGGTCGGGATCAGCGACCGGGCCAGCATCACGCGCGGGACCCGAGGTCCCGTGGCGACTTCAGTTGGTGCGGAGCGGCTCGATGCTGCCCGTGATCACGGTCTCCGAGATCACCGGCGCCGGCAGCTCGGCCAGCAGGGTCAGGCCGGCCTCGCCCTGGGCGAGCTCGGCCGACGTGCGGAAGCCCCAGACCTGGACGAACGCGGTCGCGGTCTGCGGCGGCAGATCGAACACGGCGAACAGGCCGTCCTTGTCGGTGGCGTAGCCGGTGTGGGCCGACATGTTGGGCTTCACCGGCAGGCCGGCGGCCGCGCTGAAGTAGAACGTGCGGGCCACGGCCGTGCCGTTGGTCAGGTGCTTGTGCATCAGCGACACCGAGCTGACGGTGGCGATCGCGTTGGCGACCTCCTGGCCCTTGCAGTCGCGCATCGCGCCGGCGAGCACGCCGGTGCCCGGCATGCGATCGAAGCCGACGAACGCGGGCAGCGCGGTCGCGAGCCCCTCGGAGATCGCGCTGATGTTCTGCGTGGTCGACGCGGCCGTGTAGTACTGGTTCAGCAGGAACGTGTCCTTGTAGGCCGTGGCCGTGATCTTGTAGCCGATGCGCTTGGAGCCGGCCGGGATCGTGACGCCGGTGTAGGTGCCGTCGGCCGCGGCGGTCACGGAGGCGATCGGCGTGGCGTAGTCGATGCCGGCGAAGAAGCTGATCTTCGCGTTCGCGACGCCCTTCGACATGTCCTGGAAGTCGGTGATCTTGCCCGTCAGGCTCACCGGCGCGGCGAGCGCAACGTCGGCGGTCGGCGTGTTGAGACAGCCCCAGTCGGCGTCGCCCTTGTCGACGAACGCGCCGTTCTCCTTCACCCAGGCGTGGGTGACGGCGGTCGGCGTGGTGAAGCCCTCGTTGACCGGGCCGTTGGGGTTGGCATCGGCGGCCGCGGGCGGCGCGTCGGGAGTGCTGGACGAGCTACCGCCGCAGGCGGCGATGAGGGCGAGTCCGAGAGCGGACGACAAGGAAGCGAAGCGCATGGGGAACCTCCAGCAGGCCGGGCGAAAAATGGTTTCGCGGTTGTATCGAGAATGCCGTTCTCAATGCAACGCCTCACTCGGGGTCCGCGCTCCGGAACGTGACGCAGTGGGCGGAACCGGTCGCGTCGCAATAACGCGGGCCGCGAGCGTGCGGCTTGCGCGCATCGCCGCGCCACGGGTAGAACCCGAGCCATGGCGCGCACCATCGACCAGCTCCGCGAGATCCTCGGCGACCACTCCAAGCTCCTCGACCACACGTCGAAGACCATCCCGGCAACGTCGCTGCACCTCCCGGGGCCGCGCTACGTCGACGAGGTCTTCTCGCTCTCGGATCGCCCGATCCGCGTGGTCGCCGCGATGCAGAAGATGTTCGACACCGGCCGCCTCGCCGGCACCGGCTACCTGTCGATCCTCCCGGTCGACCAGGGCATCGAGCACTCGGCCGGCGCGTCGTTCGCGCCGAACCCCGAGATGTTCGATCCCGAGAACATCGTCAAGCTCGCCGTCGAGGGCGGCTGCAACGCCGTCGCGTCGACCTTCGGCGTGCTCGGCATGGTCGCGCGCAAGTGGGCCCACCGCATCCCGTTCATCGTCAAGATCAACCACAACGAGCTGCTGAGCTACCCGAACACCTACGACCAGACGCTGTTCGGCTCGGTCCGCCAGTGCTTCGACATGGGCGCCGCCGGCATCGGCGCGACCATCTACTGGGGCTCGCCGGAGTCGCGCCGCCAGCTGGTCGAGATCGCCGAGGCGTTCGCCGAGGCCCACCGCCTGGGCATGTTCACCGTGCTCTGGTGCTACGTGCGCAACGGCGCGTTCAAGACCGCGCAGGGCGACCAGAGCCTGTCGGCGGATCTCTCCGGCCAGGCCAACCACCTCGGCGTGACGATCCAGGCCGACATCATCAAGCAGAAGCTGCCCGAGCTGAACGGCGGCTACAACGACCCCGCGCTCAAGGGCCTCGGCAAGACCCACAAGAAGGTCTACACCGAGCTGACCTCGGACAACCCGATCGACCTGACCCGATACCAGCTGGCCAACTGCTACATGGGTCGCATCGGCCTCATCAACAGCGGCGGCGCGTCGGCGGGTGAGACCGACCTGCGCGAGGCGGTCGCGACCGCGGTGATCAACAAGCGCGCCGGCGGCATGGGCCTCATCTCGGGTCGCAAGGCGTTCCAGCGCCCGATGAAGGAGGGCGTCGAGCTCCTTCACGCGATCCAGGACGTCTACCTGAACAAGGACGTCACGATCGCCTGATCGACGACGTCGCCCGCCGCGGCGCGGGGGTGCGAGATCCTCGCAGCGCGGCGGCCGGCGGTGCCCACGTTCCCCGACGTCGCGCCGCGCCTCACGGTCGCGAGATGCACGACTACCCCGCCGGTAACTTTCGGACTGGCCGACGCGACTGATACGATTTCCACCAGATGGCCCGGTTGGGGGAGCTCCTGGTGGCCGCGGGACAGATCACCGCCGCGCAGCTCGACGAGGGACTGCGCGCGCAGGTTCTGTACGGCGGACGGCTGGGTACGAACCTGGTCGATCTGTTCCACCTCGACCTCGACGTCATCGCGCTGGCGCTGGCCCGGCAGCACCGGCTGCCCGCGGCGCTGGGCAAGCACTTCGAGCGCTGCGATCTGACCGTCCAGGCGCGGCTGACGCCAGCGCTCGCCGAGCGCTGGGGCGTCGTGCCGATCGGCCACCTCGCCGATCGCCGCGATCTGATCGCGGTCGCGGCGATGGATCCGATCGCGGCCGAGGGCAAGGCCGAGCTCGCGCGCGCGCTGCGGTGCCGCCCCGAGGACGTCATCGTCTCGGTCGCCGCCGAGCTGCGCATCCGCTACTTCCTCGAGCGCGGCTACGGCATCGTGCGCGCCAGCCGCTACCTGCGCATCCGGCGCGAGACCAGCCACGGCGTGCCGACGCCGCCCGAGATCGATCTCGACTCGTCGGACGTGGCGGTCGAGGTCGACGTCGACCTCGACGACACCGGCGAGGATCCGACGATCGCGCGCCCGGCGGTGCGGAGCGCGACCGAGGAGGATCCGACCGAGGATCGCCAGGGCACCGCGCCCTGGCCGAAGCTCGAGCCCGGCGACGACAGCCGCGACGTCGACCTGCAGTTCGAGATCGATCCGGAGCCGCCGAACGCGCTCGTGCAGGAGCGCCGGCGCCGGTTCGTGCGGACGCTGTCCGACAGCGACGATCCGATCGCGGACTTCGAGCTGACGCCGGGCACGCCGACGCCGCCGATCGAACCGCCGGCCCCCGCCGAGCCGCCGCCGATCGCCGCGCCCGCGCCCGCGCCGGTCGAGCCGAGCGAGCCGCCGCCGCCGCG
>JAIOQA010000428.1 GCA_021413675.1 Deltaproteobacteria bacterium
GCGATGTCGGCGATCGGCACCGGCGAGCCGTCGTCGTTGGCGGCCACGCTGTCGTGGTCGCCGTCGCCGCTCGGCTCGTGGTGTTCGTCGTCGCGGTGATCGTCGTCGCGGTGGGCGTCGCGGGCGTGCTCCTCGGCGCGGGCCTGGTCGTCGGCGCGATCGCGCGCGTCGGCCTGGGCCTGCAGCGGATCCGGGTGCTCGCCCACCGCGCCGCCGCCGTGCGCCGCGTCGGCGGCGTCGTGGGCCTCCCCGGCGGCGGCGATCGCGCCGGGCTCGACCTTGCCGAACGGCGAGGTGTCGCGTCCGGGCACCGGCGTGCGGCCGCCGACCCGGGCCTTGCGGACCGCGGCCTGCAGCGGCGAGCGCTCGTCGCGGATGTCGCCGAACAGCTGGCCGAGGACGTCATCCATCGTGACGATGCCGAGCAGCTTGCCGTACTCGTTCACGACCAGCGCGATGTGGACCTTCTTCTGCTTGAACAGCCGGAACATGCGGCCGACCGGCGTGGTCCGCGGGACGAACAGCGCGTCGTGCAGGACCTCGCCCAGCGCGCGGCCGATCGACTGCCCGGTGGCCGCGAGCACGAGGTCCTTGGCGTTGAGGATGCCGCGCACGTTGTCGAGCGAGCGGGTGTAGATCGGCACGCGCGAGAAGCCGCGGGCCGCGACCTCCTTCACCAGGCGCGCCATCGGCAGGTCGTAGGACAGCGCGAACACCTTGTCGCGCGGGGTCATGATCTGGCCGACGCTCTTGTCGCCGAACTCGAAGACGCGGTGGATGAGCCGGCGCTCGCGCTGATCGACCTGGCCCTGGGCCGAGCCCGCATCGACCAGCTTCTTGAACTCCTCCTCGGACAGATCGCGCGGCCGCACCTTGTTGAGGTCGCCGAACGGCTTGAGCATCAGATCGGCGGTGCCGAGAACGACCCAGCGCACCGGCGCGGCCACGACCCACGCGACCTGCAGCGGCCGGGCCGCGGCCCGGGCCCACCCTTCTGCGCCAGCGTGCGCGGCAGTACCTCGCCGATGAGCAGGGTCAGCGGCAGCACGCCGCCGGCGGTGATGAGCGCGCACTCCCAGACCTCGCAGTCGGGCCAGAGCCGCGCGACCAGCGCGAGGCCGATCACCGCGAGGCCGGCGTTGACCGCGTCGTTGCAGACCAGCACGGTCGCGACCAGCCGGCGCGGCTTGTCGAGCAGCGCCAGCACCGCGGCGTCGCGCGCCCGGCCCGAGCGCGCCATCTGCTCGCGATCGACCCGGCGCAGCGAGAACAGCGCGACCTCGGTCGCGGTCAGGAACGCCGACACCGCGAGCAGCACGACGCCGAGTGGGATGAGCCAGCCGAGGTCGCTCATCGGCACACGCGGGTGCGGAGCATGGAGGGGGCCGGCCGGGTCACGGGGTCGCGCACCTTACCTGAGAATCGGTCAGCCGGGCCCCGTGGGTGGCGCGAGCGGGAACACCACGGTGAACACGCTTCCCTCGCCGGGCGTGCTGTCGACCCAGATCCGCCCGCCGTGGGCCTCGACGTAGGCCTTGGCCAGGGTGAGGCCGATGCCCGAGCCACCGTAGGCGCGCGTCGACGACTGATCGACCTGGAAGAACGGCTCGAAGATGTGGGCGAGCTGGTGGCGCTCGATGCCGATGCCGGTGTCGGCGATCTCGACGTGCGCCGCCGGGGTGTCGCCATCCGGGCGCAGCGGCCCGGTGCGGATCGCGATCGCGATCTCGCTGTCGTCGCGGCTGAACTTCACCGCGTTCGACACCAGGTTCCACAGCACCTGGCGGATCTTGCGGCGATCGCCGCGCACGACCAGCGGCTCGGACTTCACGGTCATCACGACGCCGCGCTTCTGCGCCTGCGGCGCGAAGCTCGCGACCACCGAATCGATCAGCTCCGCGAGCGAGACCTGCGCGTCCTCGACCGCGACCTTGCCGGTCTCGAGCAGCGAGACATCGAGCACCGCGGTGATGAGCTGCAGCAGCTGATCGGCCTTGCCGAGGATCGTGCCGACGTACTCGCGCTGGTCGGGCTCGAGCGGCCCGGCGAGGCCCTCGAGCAGCATCTCGGAGTAGCCGATCACCGAGGTCAGCGGCGTGCGCAGCTCGTGCGACATCGTCGCGAGGAAGCTCGACTTGGCGCGATCGAGCTCCTGCAGCCGCGCGACCGCGGCCTCGAGGCGCGCGTTGTGATGCTGGAGATCGGCGAACGAGTGGGCCATCGCGGCCTCGTGGGTCGCGTGGGTCAGCGCGCGCGCGTGGGCGTGATGGAGCAAGAGGCCGAGGACATCCGCGAGCAGCCGCGCCGCCCGCGCCGGCCCCGGGCCGCCGGGCTGATCGCCGGCGGCGACCGCGACGACCGCGCCGAGCACCTCACCGCCGTGGCGGACCACCGCGCGCGCGCCGGTGTTGTCGAGCGCCCCGCACGACGCGAGCATCCGACCGTGCGCGTCCTCGACGCCGACCGCGACGCCGTGCGCCTCCGCGAAGCGCTGCGCCAGCTCGGCCAGCTCGTCGTCGCGCAGCAGGCTGGCGATGTCGACCGGATCGTCCAGGCCGATCCGGGCCAGCGGTCGATCGCTCACGCCTCAGACGATATCACGAGGGCCGGCCCCTACATGACCAGACACGGCCTCGCGGAAGCCGGCGCGCGTGATCCCGAAGCGCTGGCCGAGCTGCATGTCGGCGTCGATCGAGTCCCAGACCCGGTCGAGCAGCGTGAAGAACGTGGGCAGCACGCCCTTGCCCTCGCTGGCGGTGGCCTCCAGTGGCGGATCGACGGTCGCGAACCGATCGGCGGTCGACAGCTCGACCTTGTCGGGCAGATCGCGCTTGTTGTACTGCACGACCACCGGGATCCGCTCGAGGCCGAGGGTGCCGAGGTGGCGGGTCAGGCTCTGCCACGACTGGCGGTTGGCCTCGAGCTGCGCGGCCGACGAGTCGGCGACGAACGCGACGCCGTCGGCGCCCGACAGCACGACCCGGCGCGTGGCCTCGTGCATGGGCTGGCCGGGCACGGTGTAGACCTTGAGGCGAAACGACAGGCCGCTCGCGCGGAAGAAGATCGGCAGCAGATCGAAGAACAGCGTCCGATCGTCGCGGGTGTCGAGCAGCATCAGGCGACCGCGGTTGAGATCGTCGACGCGCGTGTGCAGCGCCTTGAGGTTCGTGGTCTTGCCCGAGCGCGGCGGGCCGTAATAGACGACCTTCAGCGTGATCTGCCGCTCGTTGAAGTCGACCTGAGCCACCAGCGTCCACCGTAGCGCCTTGGCTCGTCGTCGTGGGGCAGCGAATGGGTAGCGGCGCCAGCGGCACGCGCGGCGCCGCCGAAACGTTCACCGCCGATCAGGGGGTGCGCAGCGGTGGCCGCGCCTGGGTCTCGACGGGCGCGGGCTCCTCGCCGCCGCGGGCGGTCATCGCCCAGACCAGGCCTGCGCCCATCGCCGCGACGAGGATCAGCAGGATCACGACGGTGTTGCGGTACGGGGTCGCCGGCGACCCTCCCCTCGCGCGGAGGTCGGACGTCGCGCGCAGCGTCGCCTCGGTCATGCGCGCGAGCCGCGCGAGCTGGCTCGCGACCATCGGATCGTCGGGGCGGTCGCGGCCGGCGGCGCGGTACTGGCGCGCGACCCAGGCGTAGCTGGCGGTGGTCGCGGCGAGCTCGATGACGCGCTCGTGCGCGCGGGCGTCGTCCCAGACGAGGGTCGCGCGCTGCCACGCGGCGATCAGCTCGGGCGGGCGATCGGCGTCGCGCTCGGCCTGCGCGAACGCGGCCATGCGCTCGGCGGCGAGGCCGCACGCCCGGCACGCCGCCGCGGGCGGCTGCGCGGTGTCGCATTTCGGGCAGCGCATCTCGCCAGCCGGAGGCGCGGGGATCGCGGGTGCGGGGACCGCGGGTGCGAGGATCGCGGCCGGGCGCGCCGCGATCGCGAACGTGGCCGCGCACGCCGCGCAGCGGACCTCGATGCTGCGGCCATCCGCCGCGATCGCGAAGTCGAGCGGCACGCGCGCGCCGCAGCGGGCGCAGTCGATCTCGGCGGCGGCGCTCACAACGTCGGCCTCATCGGCACCGGCGTGAAGATCAGCACCCAGAGGACGAACACCAGGATCGCGAGCCGCTTGCGCCCGGCGGTGATCGGCACGTCGCCCACCGGCGGATGATAGCTGCCATCGCCCATGCGCCGCATCACCAGCAAGAGCACCGCCCACAGGAGCCACGGCAGCGCCGGCTGCAGCGAGTAGACGAACGCGTCGCCCCAGCCGAGGCCGCTCGCGTGCGCGATCAAGGTCAGCGCCCCGACGACGATCCCGCCGATCACCGGCAGCGCCAGGTGCAGCCGCGCCGACCACACCTCGTGGCGATCGCCGAGCCAGGCGCGCGCGACGTGGCCGCCGTCGAGCTGGCCGATCGGGATGAGGTTGATCATCGTGACCAGGAGCCCGACCCACGCCGCGAACGCCATCGGGTGCAGGTCGACGTCGACGCCGCCGCCCGGCAACCAGCGGCCGAAGACGATCAGCTTGGCGAGGCCGTAGAGCAGCGAGTTGCCCTCCTGCGCGCCGTCCGGGTGGATCGGCGCCAGCTCCGACCACGACAGCCCGAGGAACAGGAGCGGGATCGCGACCGCGAGCCCGGCCAGCGGCCCCGCCGCGCCGACGTCGAGCAGCTGGTTGCGATCGGCGATCGGCCGCCGCATCTTGATGACCGCGCCCAGCGTGCCCAGCGAGATCTGCGGCGGCAGCGGGATGAAGTACGGCAAGGACACCGGCGCGTGGTGGCGGCGCGCGACGACGTAGTGCCCGAGCTCGTGGCACACCAGGATCGTCATCAGCGACGCCGAGAACCACAGCCCGCCGAACAGGGACGTGGTCACGCACGCCGCCGCGAACAGCCCGGCGTGGATCGCCAGCTGCCGCGCGCCCACCGGGGCGTCGTCGTCGGGCTCGGCGTCGGGTTGGAGATCGTCGGTCACGCGCAGACCCTAGCAGGGCCCAGCGCGCGATGCTGCCACGCGGCGATCCACCGGGTGCGTTCTTACGCGCAGACCATCCCGTTCGCTCAGTACGGCGCCGGCACGAGCTCGCCGCGATCGACCTGCAGCACGACCGCGCGGCGCGCGATCTCGCCGTCCGCGCCGATCGCGCTCGGGCCGCAGGCGCCATCGTCGAGGCGGGCGTGCGCCAGCGCCAGCGCGAACGCGGCGCGCGGGCCGTGCGCGGTGTCGGTCGCGGCCTGGGCGCGGGCCTGGAGCACGAGGCGCGTCGCATCGAAGGCCTGGGCCGCGGCGCTCGTGGGATCGCGGCCGGTCGCGGTGTGGAACGCGGCGGTGAAGTCGGCGGCGCCGGCGGGCGCGACCGCGAGCGCGGCGTCGCCATCGCCCGTGGCATCACCGCCAGCGCCACCATCACCCGCCTCATCGACGTACTCGCTGCCGCCGCTGGTCGCGAACACGTCGACGATCAGCGCGCCCTCGACCGCCGCGCCGCCGCGGATCGGCAGCGCCGGATGGTTCCAGCCCGACGAGCCGATCAGCTGCACGACCTGCGGGATCTGGCCCTTGTACTTGCGGCGCAGGGCATCGACGTCGGCGACATCCGTGGTCCGCACCTCGACGCCGAGGTACGGCAGGAACGCCGCGACCAGCGCCGCGCGATCGTACCGGTCCGGGATGTAGAGGATCGCGAACGGCACGTCGGGCACGAACGACTGCCAGCCGCGCTGGCCGTAGCGCCGCAGGTGCGCCGCGAGCCGCGGGTTCTGCGCGGGCACCAGCCCGAGGAACTGCTTCACGTCGGGCTCGAGATCCGAGCCGGTCGGATCGTAGCGACCATCGGCGGTGACCTGCAGGCCGCGCGCGGTCGCGGCGGCGGCGAACGCTTCGGCCATGGCGTCACCGACGTCGTCGCGCGGCGCGAAGATCCCGACGGTGGGCGAGCCCTCGGCGGCGGCGACGCCGGCGGCGAGCGCGGCCTCGTCGGCGGGCGAGGTGGTCATGCGGAACACGCCCGCCGCCGGGTCGGCGCCATCGCCGGGCGCGAGCAAGGCGATCGGCACGCCCGCCGCCGACGCGCGCCGCGCCGCGGCCTGGGCCTCGCGTTCGCCGACCGGTCCGAGGATCGCGACCGCGCCGGCGGCGATCGCCTTGTCGACCGCGGCGACCGCGCCGGGCTCGTCGCCGCCGGTGTCGAGGACGACCAGCTTCACGCCGGTCCCCGACGCGGCGATGCGGATCGCGACCTCGAGCTCCTTGCCGAGGCCGGCGAAGCGGCCGGTGCGCGGCACGAGCACCGCGATCGTCGCGCGATCGACCGGCGCGCCGAGCGATTTGCCGAGCGCATCCGCGATCGCGACCAGCGGCCCGGCGAGGTCCGCCGCGCCGCGGGCGCGCGCGAGCCAGGCCCGTGCGGCGTCGTCGTCGCCAGCGTGGTGCGCGAGCAGCGCGCGCCGCAGCGCAGTCGCGCCGGCGGGCGCGAGCGCGGGATCGAGCGTGGCCCATGCGGCCTCGAGCTCGGGTGCGGTCGCGCGATCGATCGCCGCGGCCACCGCATCGCTGTTCCCACCGAGCGCGCCGCCGTGGGCGGTGACATCGCCGGCGGCGATGATGATCGCGCGTGGCGCGCCGGCGCTGATCGCCCGCGCCAGCGCGGCCTCGGCTGCGGCCTTGTCCGGCGCGCGGACATGCGCGCTGCCCTGCCCGGCCCCGCCAGCACCAGCGGCGGCGCCGTCGGCGTGCGACCGCCCGGGCGCCAGATCTTCCTCGACCCACGACGACCGCGGCGCGTGGCCGCAGCCGATCGCCAGCGCCGCGATCGCGAGCAGATCGCGCCTCATTCGTCGAGCAACGACCTCACGCGATCGAAGAAGCTGCGGCGCTGCGCGGGCACGCGATCCGAGCCGCTCGCCGCGTCGAACTCCGCGAGCAGCTCGCGCTGCCGCGGCGTGAGCGTCGTCGGCACCGCGATCGTGACCCGCACCAGCTGATCGCCGCGCTGCGCGGCCTTGCCGGCGCCGCGCGGCACGCCGCGGTTGCGGATCCGGAACGTGCGGCCGGGCTGCGTGCCCTCGGGGATGCGCATGCGCACCGAGCCGTCGAGCGTCTGCACGTCGACGACCGCGCCGAGCGCGGCCTGCGCGAACGACACCTCGAGCTCGCTGTGGACGTCGTGGCCCTCGCGGCGGAACAGGTCGTGCTCCTTCACGCGCACGATCACGTGCAGGTCGCCGGGCGCGCCGCCGCCCTTGCCGGGCTCGCCCTCGCCCTTGATCATCTTCACGCCGCCCTCGCGCGTGCCCGGCGGGATCACGACCGAGAACTCGCGCGGCTTGCGGGTCGGCAGGCCATCGCCATCGGGCACCTGGATCACCTTGGTGCAGCCGAACGCCGCCTCCTCGAAGGTGACCTCGACGGTGTAGCGCAGGTCGCGGCCGCGCTGCTTGCCGCGCCGGCGGCGCAGGACATCGCCGATCGCCTCCTCGACCGCGTCGACCACCGAGCCGATGCCGCCGCCATCGCCGGGGTGACCGAAGCGATCGTAGCGATCGCGCGTCTCCTTCTCCGACAGTACCGCGTAGGCCTCGTTGATCTCCTTGAACCGATCCGCGGCGTCCGGACGGTCCGGGTTGACGTCGGGGTGGAACTTGCGCGCGAGCTCGCGGTAGGCGCGCTTGATCTCGGCGTCGTCGGCGCTCTTGGCCACGCCGAGGACGTCGTAGTAGTCGCGGCGGCGCTTGGCCATCAGCTCGCTCCTGGTTCCTCGCCGTCGACCGGGGCATCGCCCGCCGCCGCAGCGTAGATGGTCTCGCCGATCCGCTGCGCCGACTCCTCGAGCCGGCGGATCGCGTCCTCGACCTCGGGGATCGAGCCGTGCTCGAGCGCGCGCTTGCACTCGGCCAGATCGGCGATCAGCGCCTCGCGATCGGCGTCCTCGAGCAGGTTGCCGAACTCGGCCAGCGCGCGCTCGCTCGAGTAGAGGAGCGACTCGCCGCGGGTCCGGGCCTCGGCCAGCGCGCGCCGCGCCTGATCGAGATCGGCCATGTCGACCGACTCCGCGATCAGCCGCTGGATGTCGGCCTCGCCCAGGCCGGTGGTCGGCATGACCGTCACCGACTGCGCGCGGCCGGTGCCGAGATCGCGCGCCGACACCGTCAGCAGGCCGTCGGCGTCGAGATCGAACGCGACCTCGATGCGGGGCACGCCGCGCGGCGCCGGCGGGATGCCGGTCAGCTCGAAGTTGGCGAGCAGCTTGTTGTCGGCCGCCATCTCGCGCTCGCCCTGCGCGACCTGCACGTTGACGAACGGCTGGTTGTCCATCGCGGTCGAGAAGATCTCGGTCGCGCGGCACGGGATCGTGGTGTTGCGGTGGATGAGCCGCGTGAACACGCCGCCGGCGGTCTCGACGCCGAGCGACAGCGGCGTCACGTCGAGGAGGAGCACCTCCTGGACCTCGCCGGTCAGCACGCCGGCCTGGATCGCCGCGCCGACCGCGACGACCTCGTCGGGGTTGACCCGGCGGCTGGGCTCGCGGCCGAAGAACTCGGCGACCAGCTGCTGGACCCGCGGCATGCGGGTCTGGCCGCCGACCAGGATCACGACGTCGATGTCGACCGGCGTCAGCTCGGCGTCGGCGAGCGCGCGCCGGCACGGCTCGAGGGTGCGCTGCACCAGCGGCTCGACCAGGCGCTCGAGCGCGATCCGCTCGAACGCGCGCTGCAGGTGGCGCGGGCCCTCGGGCGAGGCCGCGAGGAACGGCAGGTTGATCTCGGTGACCAGGCCGCTCGACAGCTCGATCTTGGCCCGCTCGGCGGCCTCCTTGAGCCGCTGCAGCGCGAGCCGATCGCCGCGCAGATCGACGCCGCCGTGCTCCTCGGCGAACGCGCGCAGCAGCCACTCGACGATCGCGTTGTCGAAGTCCTCGCCGCCGAGGAACGTGTCGCCCGCGGTCGAGCGCACGCGGAACACGCCATCGGACAGCTCGAGGATCGAGATGTCGAAGGTGCCGCCGCCGAGATCGAACACCGCGACGCGCGCCGCCGACTCGGTCTCGCGGCCGTAGGCCAGCGCGGCCGCGGTCGGCTCGTTGACGATGCGCAGGACATCGAGGCCGGCGATGCGGCCGGCGTCCTTGGTGGCCTGGCGCTGGGCGTCGTCGAAGTACGCCGGGACGGTGATCACCGCCTCGGTGATCTCGCCGCCGAGCCAGTCCTCGGCGGTCTGCCGCATCTTCTGCAGCACCATCGCCGAGATCTCCGGCGGCGAGTAACTCCGGCCCCGCACCTGGACGTGGGCGTCGCCGTTGGGCGCCGCCACGATCTCGTACGGGCAGGTCATGATCTGGCGCTGGACCTCGGGGTCGTCGAACTTGCGGCCCATGAGCCGCTTGACCGCGTAGATCGTGTTGTCGGGGTTGGTCAGCGCCTGGCGGCGCGCGACCTGCCCGACCAGGCGCTCCCCCGATGGCGCGAACCCGACCACCGAGGGCGTGGTGCGCGCGCCCTCGGCGTTGGCGATCACCACCGCCTGGTCGCCGTCCATCACGGCCACGCACGAGTTGGTCGTGCCGAGGTCGATGCCGATGACCTTGCTCATGCGCGCCGGCTCACGCCGATGCATCCGCCGGGGTGGCGCGCGGGCGTGCGATCACGACCAGCGCCGGACGGAGCAGGCGATCGGAGAGCCGGTAGCCGGTCTGCAGCACCTTCACGATCGTGCCAGGGGCCGCGTCGGCCTCCTCCTGGCCGATCGCCTCGTGCAGGTTGGGGTCGAACGAGTGGCCGATGGCCTCGACCGGCGTGACCTCGCAGCGCTCGAGCGCGGTCAGGAACTGCCGGAGCACCAGGCGGACGCCCTCCATGACCGCGGTGGCCTCGGGGGTCGAGTGCGCGAGCGCGCGCTCGAGGTTGTCGACGACCGGCAGCATCTCCTTCAGGACCTTGGTCTTGGCCTCGGCCTTGGCGTCGTCGATGTCGCGGCGTGCGCGCTTGCGCTGGTTCTCGAGATCGGCGACCGCGCGCAGGTACTTGTCCCAGTTATCCTTCTTGTCCTTCTCGGCGGCGGCGAGCTGGCCCTCGAGACTGGCGGTGCGCGCGGCGGGCGAGTCGGGCGGCGTGCGCACATCGGACGCGTCCACCTCGACCGCGATGCCGCCGTCGTCCCGGGAGGACGGGGTGGCGGTGTTTTCGTCGGAATCGCTCATCAACGGGACCATATACACGATCGCGCGCCCGGGCCACCCCCCGGGGCATCGCGGGAGCCCGGGTGACTACAGCTCGGTGAGGAGCTGGGAGACCAGGTCGGCGGTGAAGTCGACCACCGAGATGACCTTGCCGTAGTTCATGCGGAGCGGGCCGATCACCGCGAGCGCGCCGATCGGCCGCTCCTCGGCGCCGTAGGCCATCGCGACGACCGACGAATCGGCCAGCGCCGCGTGCGCGGTCTCGGCGCCCAGGAACACCTGGATGCCCTCGGCGCCCTTGGTGCGATCGAGCAGCTGGATGAGCAGCTGCTTGTCCTCGAGCGCCCGCAGGAGATCGCGCATGCGATCCATCCGGACCCGATCGGTGGCGGCCTCGAGATCGAGCAGGTTCGACTGGCCGGCGACGACGACGTCGGTCGAGCGGCGGTCGACGAACGCGGCGTGGCCGAGGCGGAGCGCGGTCGAGACCTCGAGGTCGTAGCGGTTCTTGTCCTCGCCAAGCTCGCGCACCACGCGGTCGCGGACCTCATCGAGGGTCAGGCCCGAGAGCAGGCCGTTCAGGTAGTTGTGGATCCGCTCGAGGCGCAGCTCGTCGACGGGGATGTCGAGGTGGAGGAGCTTGTTCTCGATGCGACCGTCGCTCGTGACCAGGATGCCGATGAGCTTGCCGCTCTTGAGCGGTACGAACTCGATGTGGCCGAAGCGCAGCTGCGCCGGATCTGGCGCGACGATCACCGCCGCGTGCTGGGTGATCTCCGACAGCAGGCGCGAGGCGTTGCCCAGCACCTCGTCGGGCGACGGCCCGGTCACGCGCTGGCGGATCTCTTCCTTCTCGGCCGGCGACAGCCCGCGGACCTTGAGCAGCGAGTCGATGAAGAAGCGCAGCCCGGTCTCGGTCGGCACGCGACCGGCCGAGGTGTGGCGCTGCTCGAGCAGGCCCAGCTCCTCGAGATCCGCCATCACGTTGCGCACCGTCGCCGGTGACAGGCCGATCTCGTGGCGGCGGGTGAGCGTGCGCGAGCCGACCGGATCGCCCGAGGTGAGGTACTCGGAGACCACCGCCTGGAGAATCTTGCGGGCGCGCCGTCCGAGCTCGGGGATCTGGCTCATGGCAGTGAAGCGACGAGTTTACCGCGCCACCGCGCGAGTCGCGACCTGATCTGCATAGAGGAAGCCGCGCAGCGTCGGTTGCACCCGGTCGCCGACCAGGGTCGCGAGGTCGGATCGGACCAGCCATTCGACGAGATCGGGCCGATCCGCGAGCGCGCCGGCGGCCACGCCGTCGCTGGTGCGGAAGCCCAGCCAGAGCAGATCGTCGGCGAGCTCGGCGGCATCCGAGGTCAGGACCTCGGCGACGCGCTCGTCGCCGCGGGCGGCCAGGTACTTCGGCGCGGAACGAACGTTCGTCACGCGGCGTCCGCCCCCGCCGGGATCGCGCAAGAACGAGGCCGCGCCGGTGCCGACGCCCAGGAACTCGGCGCCGCGCCAGTACAGGCTGTTGTGGATCGCGCGCTGGCCCGGCCGGGCATACGAGGAGATCTCGTAGTGCTCGAAGCCGTGCCCGGCGAGCGCATGGTGGGTGGCCTCGTACAGCGAGGCCAGGGTGTCCTCGTCGAGCGGCACCAGCTCGCCGGCGCGCGCGCGCTTGCCGAACATCGTGCGCTCCTCGATCGTGAGCTCGTAGACCGAGAGGTGATCGACTCCGGACGCGGCGATCGTCGCGACGTGGGGCGGCAGCTCGATGGGAGATGTGCCGCCCGGCACGCCGAGGATGAGGTCGGCGGAGATCGAGGCGAAGCCGGCGGCGCGAGCGGCGGCGATCGCGGCGGCGCCGTCGCCCATGCGGTGATCGCGGCCGAGCGCGACCAGCTCGCGTGGATCGAGCGACTGCACGCCGATCGACACGCGGTCGATGCCGGCGGCGCGCCAGGCGGCGAGGAGCGGCGGGGTGCAGTCGGCGGGGTTGGCCTCGATCGTGATCTCGAGCCGCGGCGCGCGCGCGGCGAAGCGCGCGGTGACCGCGTCGACGACCGCGGCCAGGCGATCGGGGCGCCACAAGGACGGCGTGCCGCCGCCGAAGTAGATCGATACCAGCCGCCGATCGGCGACCGCGTCGACGCGCTCGGCGAGCTCGGCGAGGATCGCGGCGGCGTAGGCGTCGTGCGGCGGCTCGCCCCTGGCCACGGCGACCGGAAAATCGCAGTACGGGCACAGATGGCGGCACCACGGGAAGTGGACGTAGACGCCGAGGTCGCCCGGCACAGGGCCCGGGACCAGGCGCTCGTCGATCGTGGCCACGGCCCATCTGTGCCACGCTTCGGCGGTGACGACCATCTATCTGGACAGCGCGGCGTCGACGCGGGTCGACGAGCGCGTGATCGCGCGGATGACCGAGGTCATGCGCGCGGCGTGGGCGAATCCGTCGGCGGCGCACCCGGCGGGCGCGGACGCGCGGCGCTGGCTGGCGCAGGCGCGCGCGGAGGTCGATGCGGCGCTCGGCGGCGGCGGCGAGGTGGTGTTCACCTCGGGCGCGACCGAGGCGGACGCGCTCGCGGTGGTCGGCGCGGCCCGGGCCCGCGGCCGCGGCCGGGTGATCGTCTCGGCGTTCGAGCACGCGGCGGTCGGCGCGACCGCGCGCGCCTTGATGGACGACGGCTTCGAGGTGATCGAGATCGGCGCGACCGCCGCTGGCGTGATCGATCTCGACGCGCTCGATCGCGCGCTCGACGGCGACACCGCGGTGGTCGCGATGCTCGCGGTCCAGAACGAGCTGGGCACGGTGCAGCCGATCGCGGAGATCGTGCGCCACGCCCGCGCGCGGGCGCCGGGCGCGCACGTCCACCTCGACGCGGCGCAGGCGCTGGGCAAGGTCCCGCTCGACGCCGCCGCGCTGGGCGCGGACTCGATCGCGGTCGCGGCGCACAAGCTGGGCGGGCCCAAGGGCACCGGTGCGCTGTGGCTGGCGCCGGGCGCGCGGCTGGTGCCGCTGTGGCGCGGCGGCGGGCAGGAGCGCGGG
>JAIOQA010000022.1 GCA_021413675.1 Deltaproteobacteria bacterium
CGGCGACGCGCTGGCGGCGGCCGCCGCGATCGGCGGCGCGATCGCCTTGTGCGCCGCGGCCTGGGCCGCGCCGATCAGCGCCGCCTGGCGACCGTAACGCCTGGCTCGCTGCGCCGATTCCCCGCGCGCCTCGCGAGATCGCGATCCCGCCTCGCGCGTTTCACCGCGCATGCTCCGCACGCTCACCCTCGTCACGCTCGTCCTCGCCCTCGCACGGCCGGTCGCCGCCGCGCCGACCTTCGGGCCATCGTCGGGCGGCCTCGCCCTCGCGCTCGCGGCCACGCCCGCGAAGGGCGGCCTCACGATCGACGTCACGATCGCCAACACCAGCGATCACCCGATCACGCTGTGGTCGCACATCGCGACCCACGAGACCCAGTTCGACTGGCTCCAGGTCGAAGTCGCGTGGCGCGGCGCCAGGCTCGAGCGCGATCACGCGCGCGTCCTGCGCGGCCGCCCGGTTCGCCACCCGCTGCACAAGGTCTGCACCGCGCGCGTGGCCCAGGTGATCGGCTTCATGGATGATCGCGACAAGTCGGCCCCGGTCGCGGTGACCCTCGCGCCCGGCGCGACCGTGCACCACGCGATCGATCTCGCGCAGTGGGCCGGTCGCCGCGTGAACAGCGGGTTCGCGTTCGCGTCGGGCGCGTACGAGCTGCGCGCGACGTACCACGTGACCGGCGAGCCGGCGGTGTGGAACGGCACGCTCCGCTCGACGGCGATCGCGGTGCGCATGCCCGGCGCGATCGCCAATGATCGCTGCGACCAGGGCCCGTGAGCCAGCCCACGCGGCGCCCCGCGCGCGCATGCGGCGGCGCCCATGATGGTAGCGTGGCGTCGTGCGAGGTTTTCTGTCGTGTGCGCTGGCCGCGGTCATGCTCACCGCGTCTGCGGCGCGCGCCGACGAGCCTGTGGCCGCGGACGCGCTCGCGCCGACCGACGCCGATGGCATCGCGCTGATCGCGCCGCCCGCGCCGCTCGAGGCCGCGGTGATCGCCCAGCTCGGCCCGTGGCGGATCACGATCGTCACCGTGCCCGGGCCGGCGCCGACCGACGCCGCCGACGCGTTCGCGATCGCGGCCCACCAGCAGGTCCGCGCGGTGGTCTGGGTGGCGGGTGATCAGGTCGTGATCTTCGATGCGCGCGATGGCCATCAGGTGACGCGCCCGCTCGGCGCGCTCGATCCCGCCGGCGCGGCCGCGATCGCGCTCACCGTGAAGACCGTGGTGCGCGGCCCGACCCAGGTCGCCCCCGCGGTGGTCAGCGAGCCCGCGAGCGTCCAGCCGCCGCCGCCGCTGATCGCGTCGCCGACGCCGATCCCGCCGCCCATCGTCACGCGGGAATCGCCGCGCTGGTCGCTGGCGGCGCGCGGTGGGCTGCGCTGGCACGGCGAGGGCGTCGAGCCACGGCTCGGGCTCGCGGCCTCGCGCCGGCTCGGGCCGGTCGCGGTCGGGCTCGCGGCCTCGTTCGGCGCCGGGGTCGCCGCGCGCACCGTCGACTTCGCCGGGACCTGGCGCGACCAGACCCTCGGCGCGCGCGCTGGCTTGCCGCTCGCGCGAGGTGCGCTGGTCGTCACGCCCGCGGTCGGGCCGTCGCTGCACCTCACCTCGATCCGCGGCGCGCTGTCCGGTGCCGGCGAGGCCCAGCGCCACGCGACCACCCTCGGCCTCGACGCCGAAGTCGAGGCGCGCTGGCAGCGCGGGCCGCTCGCGGTCGGTGCGGTCCTCGGAGCCACCTGGATCCCGTGGCGCGAGCGGTACACCGTGGCCGGCGCGCCGGCGTTCGTCGTCGGCCATGGCGAGGTCGAGGCCGCGATCATGGTGGGCGTTGTACGCTGACCTGCGACGTGTGCTCGTACGCCAACCCGCCGAGATCGTTGGCGCGCGACCCTCTCCTCTGATTCTCGGTGACCTTTCTCGAACCGGCCCCCACTGATGCCTCGTGATCCGCATGGTCGCTCGCCCGACGCTCGACGCTGACCGCCAGCTGGCGGCCCGCTGCGCGTCCGGCGATCGGGCCGCGCAGCGCGAGTTGTTCGCGCAGGCCCGTCGCCCGATGCACGCGGTGATGTACCGGATCCTGGGTAGCAACCACGAGGTCGAGGATCTGTTGCAGGACGCGTTCGTCTCGGTCTTTCGATCGCTGCACGGGTACCGCGGCGAGAGCGCGCTCACGACCTGGTGCTGCACGATCGCGACGCGCACGACCTGGGCCTACCTCGAGCGCCGGCGCCCGCCGACCACGCGCCTCGAGCTGGTCGACGATCCCGCCGACGACGCGCCCAGCGCGACCCGGATCATCGCGGCGCGCGCCGCGCTCAAGCAGCTCTACGCGATCCTCGACAAGCTCGAGCCCGCGCAGCGCATCAGCTTCACGCTCGCGGTCGTCGATGGCCGCTCGCTCGCCGAGGTCTCGGAGCTCACCGGCGCGTCGCTGGTGGCGGTCAAGACCCGGGTCTGGCGCGCGCGCCGCGAGGTCGAGCGCCGCGCCGCCCGCGAGCCGGCGCTGCTCGAGTTCGTCACGTCACTCGCTCCTGGAGATGAGCCATGACCGCGTCCGGTGATCGCGAGCGGCCCCCGATCGAGCCGCTGACCGATGCGGCCTGGACCCGCATCGAGCGCGCGGTGTGGAGCGAGCTCGACGCCGAGGCGGCGCCTGCGCCGCTGCCGGTGCGCCGGTCGTGGCGCGCGGCGTGGATCGGCGGCGCGGCGCTGGCGGCCGCGGCGGTGATCGCCGTCGTCGTGCTGCGCGGCCCGGGTGACTACGGCGGCGCGCCGATCGATGGCCCGTCGCGGATCGTCACCGCAGACGGCACCAGCGACGTCACGTTCGGCGACGCGCGGGTCAGCGTCGCGGCGCACTCCGCGGTGGTGCTGACCGGCACCGCCGATGCCGGCGCGACGATCGTCATCGAGCGCGGCGGCGCGAGCTTCGCGGTCGCGCCGCGCGGGGATCGCCCGCCGTTCGTGGTGCACGCCGGCGAGGTCACGGTGCGCGTGATCGGCACGCGGTTCGGCGTCGAGCGCGTGGGCGAGCGCGCGCGCGTCACCGTCCAGGAGGGCGTCGTGCTGGTGGTCGCCCCGGGCGAGCACGTCATGGTGCGCGCGGGCGAGCAGTGGCCGGTCATGACCACGCTCATCGACAACACGACGCCGCCGACCGCGCCCAGCACCGCGCCGACCGCGCCGACCGCGCCGAGCACCGCGCCGCCAGCGCCCGCACCGGACACCGCCGTCGTCGATCATCCGGCCGATCCGCGGCCGCGCCCGGCCCTCGATCCCGCGCGCGCGTTCGCCGCGGCCGCCGCCCTCGAGGCGACCGATCCGACCGCCGCGCTCGCCGGCTACCACGCGCTCGCGCGCGGCTCCGGCGCCTGGGCCGCCAACGCGCTCTACGCCGCCGGCCGCCTCGCCGTCGAGCGCGGCGACACCGCCCGCGCTCGCACCGATCTCACCGCGTACGTGCGCCGCTTCCCCCGCGGCGCGAACGCGCGCGACGCGCAGCAGCTGCTCGCGCATCTCCCCTGAACCTCGCAGGAGCTCCCATGACTCGCCTGATGCACACCGCGCTCGTCGGTGCGTGCGCCCTCGCGTGCGCGTTCACGCTCGCCGCCTGTGGCAGCACCGACAAGCCGCTCGACGGCGACGCCGGCAACGGCGACGGCAGCGTCGATCTCGACGCCACCGCGATCGACGCGATGACCGGCCCCGACGCGCGCCGCACCGACGCCGGCGGCTGCGACCTCACCAAGCCGCAGTGCTCGAACGGCTGCGACGATGATCTCGACGGCAAGACCGACGGCGCCGATCCCGAGTGCACCGGCGGCATCGACGACAGCGAGGGCAGCTTCGCGACCGGCATCCCGGGCGACAACATCGACACCGTCAAGCAGGACTGCTTCTTCGACGGCAACAGCGGCTCGGGCGACGACAAGTGCGAGATCCACATCTGCTGCCTGCTCACCGATCCCGACTGCGCCACCAAGTACAGCAACCCGCCGTTCGATCCGTCGAGCTGCACCACGGCCTCGCAGACCTGCATCAACGCGTGCGAGCCGCTGACCCCGCCGGGCTGTGACTGCTTCGGGTGCTGCACCGAGTGCGACGCCACCGGCTGCGTCGACATCTACATCAACCCCGCGATCGCCCCGCAGTGCGACGAGACCGTGATCCACGACGGCGCGAAGTGCCCGGTCTGCACCAAGGTCACCTCGTGTGACTCGCCGTGCGGCGGCGACACCTGCATCCTGTGTCCCGGCCAGGACCCGAGCACGCTGCCCGCGACCTGCACCGGCGCGACCTGCCCGAGCGGCGGCGCGACCTGCACCGACTCGACGTCGTGCGGCTCGGGCAACTACTGCGCGAACGGCTGCTGCATCACCGTCGTCAACTGAGCGCGCGCCCGGGGCCAGCGTGGCCGCCCAGCTCGCGCACCGCGGGCGCGACCACGGTGCCGAGCAGCTCGATCGTGCGCGCGATGGTCGCGTGCGAGGCGCCGCCGAGGTCGATGCGCAGGAGCACGCGCTCGACGCCGAGGTCCTCGTACAGCGCGTGCAGCTGGTCGATCGCCTCGCTCGGGCTGCCGACCAGCAGCGCGCCGCTGGCGCCGGTGAGCGCGCCGAAGTGCGCCTGCTCGATGGCGAGCCGGCGGGCGAGCTCCGCGCGCGCCGCGTCGCCATCGCGGTCGAGCACGCCGTGGCCGGCGATCGCGATCCGCCGCGCGCCGGGCGGATGGCCGGCGATCGCCGACTCGGTCCGGTAGAGCTCGACCAGGCTGTGGAGCCGGCGGTGGTCGCCGTTGCCGGGCAGCACCAGCCCGAGCCCGTGGGCGCCGGCGCGCCCGGCGCTGGCCGGGCTCGCGACCGCGGCCCAGGTCGGGATCCGCGCCTGCACCGGGCGCGGCGCGATCTCGGCGTCGACCAGCGGCGCGCGCAGCCGCCCGCGCCAGTCGGCGCGCGGTGACGCCGCGAGGCGCGCGAGCAGGTCGAGGTGCTCCTCGAACAGCGCGTCGTAGTCGGCGAGGTCCTTGCCGAACAGCGCGAACGCATCGACGAAGCCGCCGCGCCCGACCATCAGCTCGGCGCGGCCGCTCGCGATCACGTCGAGGGTCGCGAGATCCTCGAACACCCGCACGGGATCGAGCGCGCCGAGGACCGTCGCCGCCGTGGTCAGGCGGATCTGGTGGGTCACCGGCGCGATCGCCGCGAGCACGATCATCGGCGACGACAGCGGCAGATCGAGGCGGTTGTGCTCGCCGACGCCGAACACCGCGAGGCCGGCTTCATCGGCGAGCCGCGCGGTGGTGATGAGGTCCGCGATCCGCGTGGCGGCGGTGGGGACGCGATCGCCATCGCCGATCACCTCGCCGAACGTGTACAGGCCGAGCTCCACCGCGCGAGTATTCCACGCGCGCCGCGCGCCGCGCGCGGGCGC
>JAIOQA010000429.1 GCA_021413675.1 Deltaproteobacteria bacterium
CACGGTCAACGGCGGCGTGCTCGACAAGGGCATGGCGGCGTGGGGCGAGCAGCTGCCGCCCGAGGATGTCATCGCCGTCGCGACCTTCGTGACGACCCTGCGCGGTACCAACGTCCCGGGTGGCAAGGAACCGCAGGGCACGCAGGTCGGCGCGTTCCCACAGTGAACCGTAGGTGAGAAGTATATGAGTAGCGACGCCCGCGTCCTCCCGACACTGAACGCCGATGGCACGCGGGTCCGGGTCCGGCCGCGCGTCGTGCGCGGGCGGTTCTTCGACCGCCGCCGGATCGTGGCCTATGGCCTCCTGGTGGCGTTCCTCGCGCTGCCCTGGATCCACATCAACGGCCGCCCGGCGATGATGATGGATCTCGGGACGCGCGAGTTCGCGCTGTTCGGCGCGATCTTCCGCCCGACCGACACGCTGTCGCTCCTGTTCTTCGGCCTGTCCCTCGCGTTCGGCATCGTGCTGATCACGACCTTGTGGGGCCGGCTCTGGTGCGGCTGGGCGTGTCCGCAGACGGTCTGGCTCGAGTGGGTGTTCCGCCCGATCGAGCGGCTCATCGAAGGCAACCCCTCGCAGCAGCGCGCGATCGACGCCCAGCCCGGCATCTCGGGGCGGCGCCTGCTCAAGCACGCCATCTTCGTCGGACTGGCGTTCGTCGTCGCCAACACGTTCCTCATGTACTTCGTCGGCACCGAGCGGATCACCCACTGGGTGACGCAGTCGCCGTCGAATCACCCGGTCGGCTTCGGCGTGGTCGTGGTCGTGACCGGGCTCATGTTCTTCGACTTCGCCTACTTCCGCGAGCAGACGTGCACGTTCGCGTGCCCGTACGGCCGCATGCAGTCGGTGATGCTCGATCGCCAGTCGCTGATCGTCGCCTACGATCCGAAGCGCGGCGAGCCGCGCGGCAAGCCGGCCAAGAAGTCGCTGCCGGTCATCGAGGACAAGCGCGGCGACTGCGTCGACTGCGGCGCGTGCGTCCAGGTCTGCCCGACCGGCATCGACATCCGCAAGGGTCTGCAGATGGAGTGCATCGGCTGCGCGCAGTGCGTCGACGCCTGCGACGGCGTGATGACCAAGCTCGAGCGGCCGATCGGGCTCATCCGCTACACCTCGGGCGCCGAGCTCGCGGGCGAGCCGCGCAAGCTGTTCCGTGCGCGCACGATGATCTACCCGGCGCTGTTCGCGGTCGCGTTCACCGGCCTGATGGTCACGCTCGGCGCGCGCCAGAACGCGGACGCGTGGCTCGAGCGCACCTCGAACCCCTACGAGATGCTGTCCGACGGCGAGGTGTCCTCGCCGGTGCAGCTCCGCGTCGAGAACCGCACCGACGGTCCCCGCGTCTACACGCTCACCTATCAGGATGCCGCCGGCGTGAAGCCGATGGGCCTCCAGCCGACCTACAAGCTCGCGGCCCACCAGGCCCGGCAGATCGCGTTCGTGGTGCTGTCCCCGCGCGGCTCGTTCAGCGAGGGCAAGCGTCACGCCGCGCTGCACGTCGCCGATGATGACGGCTGGAGCGTGACGCTGCCGGTGCTGGTGCTCGGTCCGCAGCACGATGATCACGACGACCATGAGCGCGGCCACGATGGCGCGCACGAAGGAGAACACCGATGACCGCGCGCACCCGCTGGACCCTCGTCATCGCCGCGTTTCTGATCGGCAACGTGCTCGCCGTCTCGGTGCTCGTCGCGTTCTCGCGCGGCGACATGAAGCGCCGGCTGGTGCCGGGTTACGAGCAGGAGAGCACCCCCGCGCCGCCCGCGCCGACGCCGCCCGGCGCGCACACCGCGGCGACGCCCGCGCCGGTCGCGCCGGTCGCGGTCGCGGAGCCGAGCGCCCCGTGACGATGCTCGGCGTGCTCGGCGCGGTCACCGCGACCAGCGTCGCCGGCAGCCTGCACTGCGCCGCGATGTGCGGACCGCTGGTCGGGCTGTACCGCGATCCGCACGCCAGCGGTCGCGCGGCCTACGCGCAACACGCCGCCTACGCCCTCGGGCGCGGCAGCGCGTACGTGGGGCTCGGCGTGCTCGCGGGCGCGGTCGGCGGCGCGGTCGACGTCGCCGGCAGCATGTTCGATGTCCAGCGCATCGCGTGGATGGTCGCGGCCGCCGCGATGATCACGTGGGGCCTGGTCACGCTCGCCGCGGCGTTCGGCTTCGGCGGCGCGCGGCGCCGCGCGATCGGCGGCTCGCCGCTCTACCAGATCGGCCGCAGCAAGGCGCGCGGCGTGCGCCGCGCCGCGATGGTCGGCGCGCTGTCGGCGGCCTTGCCGTGCGGCTGGCTATGGGCGTTCGTCGTGCTCGCCGCGGGCAGCGGCGGCCCGATCACCGGCGGCCTCATCATGGCCGCGTTCTGGATCGGCACCGTGCCGATGACCCTCGGCGCGGGCGCGCTGATCGCGCCGATCGCGCGCCGCCTCGGCCGCCGCTGGCCGCTGGTCAGCGCCGGCGCGCTGATCGCGCTCGGTTGCACCGCGCTCGTCATGCGCGCGCCGACCCTCGCGCCGACCGCGCTCGGCGGCGCCACTACCACCATCCCCACGCAGCCCACCTGCCATGTCCATCACTGATCCGAGCGCACCGGTCGCGGCCAGCGATCCCGCCGCCTGCGCGCACTGCAGCCTGCCGATCCCGGCGGCGCGGCTCACCGCGGGCGATCGCTTCTGCTGCAACGGCTGCGAGATCGTCCACGACGCGCTCGCCGCAGGCGGCCTCACCAGCTATTACGGCCTGCCCGATCGCCAGGCGCGCGCCGCCCAGGTCACCGACCGCAGCTACGCCGAGCTCGACGATCCCGCGTTCCAGAAGTCGCACGTCGAGCAGCGCCCCGATGGCAACTGCTCGACCGCGCTCTACCTCGAGGATCTGCGCTGCGGCGCGTGCGTGTGGCTGCTCGAGCGCACGCCGCGGCTGGTGCCGGGCGTGCTCGACGTGCGCATCGATCTCGGCCGCGGCCGCGCCGATGTCGTCTTCGATCCGAAGCGCGCCCAGCTGTCGCAGGTCGCCAAGACGATCGATCACCTCGGTCACCCGGTGCACCCGTTCCGCGGGGTCGATCGCGACAAGCAGCGCCGGCGCGAGGATCGCTCGCTGCTCATCAAGATCGGCGTCGCCGGCGCGACCGCCGGCAACGTCATGCTGCTGGCCGCCGCGCTCTACGCCGGCAGCGCCGCCGGCATGGCCGCGCGCGACGTCACGTTCTTCCGCTGGGCCTCGCTGTTCGCGGTGCCCGCGCTCCTGTTCGCGGCGATGCCGTTCTGGCGCGGCGCGCTGGGCGCGCTGCGCGCGAAGCAGCTCCACCTCGATCTGCCGATCGCGATCGGCATCGCGGCGGGCCTCGGCTGGGGCCTGCACAACGTCATCAGCGGCACCGGCGAGCTGTACTTCGACTCGCTCGCGATGCTGGTGTTCCTGCTGCTCGCCGCGCGCTGGCTGCAGGCGCGGCAGCACCGCCGCGCCGCCGGCGCCGCCGAGATCCTCTACGCGCTGACGCCGAGCTCGGCGCGCCGCGTGGGCGCCGACGAACAGGAGGTCGTCGTCGCGATCGAGGCGGTCGCGGTCGGCGATCGCATCCTGGCGCGCGCCGGCGAGACCATCGCCGTCGATGGCATCGTCGAGAAGGGCCGGTCCGCGGTCGACGCGGGCCTGCTCACCGGCGAGCCGCGTCCGGTCGACGTCGAGCCCGGCGACAGCGTCGTGGCCGGCGCGGTCAACCTGTCGGCGCCGATCATCGTGCGCGCGACCGCGACCGGCGAGGACACCCGCGTCGGCCGGCTCGCCGCGCGGCTGACCGAGCTCGCCAGCGATCGGCCGCAGATCACCCAGCTGGTCGATCTCGTCGCCGGCCGCTTCGTCGTCGTCGTGCTGTGCGCCGCCGCGCTGACCACGATCCTGTGGTGGCACGCGGGCGCCGGCACCGCCGTCGAGCACGCGATGGCGCTCCTGGTCGTGACGTGCCCGTGCGCGCTCGCGCTCGCGGCGCCGCTGAGCTTCGGTCTGGCGATCGGCCGCGCCGCGCGCCGCGGCGTGCTGGTCAAGGGCCACGACGCGCTCGAGCGCCTGGCCACGCCCGGCACGATGGTCCTCGACAAGACCGGCACGATCACGCGCGGGCAGCTGCGCCTGGTCGGCTGGACCGGCGACGCGCGGTGCAAGCGCGCCGCGATCGCACTCGAGCGCGCCAGCGCCCACCCGCTCGCCCGCGCGATGGTCGACGCCGACGAGGTGTCCGGCCTCGCGCTGGCGCCGCTGGTCGTCGATGTCCACGAGGAGCTCGGCCGCGGCATCAGCGGCACGGTCGACGGCGTCGCGCTGGCGATCGGCTCGCCGCGGTGGATCGGCGAGCGCGCCACGATCGGGCCCGAGCTGGCCGCCGAGATCGCGGCGACCGCCTCGCGCGGCGAGACCCCGGTGGTGATCGCGAAGGGCGATCACGCGGTCGCGATCGCGCGCTTCGCTGATCCGATCCGGCCCGATGCGGCGGCCTCGATCCGCGAGCTCGGCGCGCTGGGCTACAAGGTCGAGATCCTGTCGGGCGACGATCCGCGCGTGGTCGCGCAGGTCGGCGCGACCCTCGGCCTCGCGTCCGAGGACTGCCGCGGCGGCGCGACGCCCGAGGACAAGCTCGCGCGCATCCAGGACCTGGCCACGCGCGGTCCGGTCATCATGGTCGGCGACGGCGTCAACGACGCCGCCGCGCTCGCGGCCGCCACCGCCGGCGTGGCGGTCCACGGCGGCGCCGAGGCCTCGGTCGAGGCCGCCGACGTGTTCCTGCGCCGGCCCGGCCTCGCGCCCGTCGTCGAGGTCATGCGCGGCTCGCGGCGCGCGCTCGGCGCGGTCCGCCGCAGCCTGCGCATCTCGTTGACCTACAACCTCACGATGGGCACGCTGGCGATGGCCGGCATCGTCCACCCGCTGCTCGCGGCCGCCCTCATGCCGCTGAGCTCGCTCACCGTCCTCCTCATCGCCGCGCAGTCCCGCGCGTTTCGCACGCGCGAGCCCGCGCCACCTGGAGTCGCATGAACGTCCTCTACATCATCTTGCCGCTGGCGCTGGTGATCGCCGCCGGCGCGGTCTCCGCCTTCGTGTGGGCGGTCCGCGACGGACAGCTCGACGATCTCGACACGCCGCCGCGCCGGATGCTGATCGACGACGAGCCGTAGCGCGGCGCTAGCCGAGCGGCCGCCGCGCGCGCGCATCCGCCGGGTTCGCGGCCGCGGCCTGTCGGCACTGGCACCGCTCCCGCGCGGGGACATGCCCGAGGATCTGCTCGACGTGGGCGCCGCAGCCCGCCCAGGTCGGCTTGTGGCACTTCTCGCAGGTGATGACTCGACACATGGTCGTTGCTCCTTGCGACCCGAGAGCCGCGCGCCGGGCGGGAGGATTCACCGGGGCGCCGTGAATCGTCGGGCCGCCGGCCGGCTCTCACCCGCGAGATGCCCATCCGCCTCGTCGTCGCGGTCCTGCTCGGTGCGCTCGCCGGGTACGGCTTCCATCGGTTCGTCGGTTGCCGCTCCGGGACCTGCGCGATCTGGGCGAACCCCTATCTCGCGACGCTCTACGGCGCGGTGCTCGGCCTCGCCCTCGGTCACGACGCGTAGTCCAGCATGCTGTTCCTCGTCGGCGTCGGCGTCTCGGTGTTGATCGGCGTGTCGCTGGGCCTGCTCGGCGGCGGCGGATCGATCCTGACCGTGCCGACGATCCACTACGTCTTCGGCGTCGAGGCCCACGCCGCGATCACGAGCTCGCTCCTGATCGTCGGCGTGACCAGCCTGGTCGCGCTGGTCCCGCACCTGCGCGCGCGCCGCGTCCGCGGCCGCATCGGCCTGGTGTTCGGCGGCGCGTCGATGCTCAGCGCGTACGGCGCCGGCCGGCTATCGCGCCTGGTCTCGCCCACGGTGCTCCTGATCGCGTTCGGCGCGATGATGGTGGTCGCCGCGGTGGCGATGCTCCGCCCGCGCACGCGCGAGGCGCCGCCGCGGGCCTCGCTGGTGGCGCTGGTGGTGCAGGGGCTGGCGGTCGGCGCCGTCACCGGGTTCGTCGGCGCCGGCGGCGGGTTCGTGATCGTCCCCGCGCTCGTCGTGATCGTCGGCCTGTCGATGCCGGAGGCGGTCGCGACCTCGCTCCTGGTGATCGCGATGAACTCGTTCGTGGCGTTCGGCGCGACGGTGGGCGCGGTCGCGCTCGACGGCCGCGTCATCGCGGCGGTGCTGATCGCGGCGATCGCGGGCGGCGCGGCTGGCGGCATGGTCGCCGGGCGCGTGCCCGCGGCCCGATTGCGCCGCGGATTCGGGTGGTTCGTGCTGGCGATGGCGGCGGTGGTCCTGGGCACGGAGCTTGCCCGGCTGATCGTGTGAATCGTCCCGCGCCAGCACGGCTCTCATCACGAAACAGGAGACGCCATGCTGTTCCGTCAGCTCTTCGATCGCGAGACGTCCACGTACACCTATCTGCTCGCGGACGAGGACACCCGGGAGGCGGTGATCATCGATCCCGTCCTCGAGCAGCTCGACCGGGACGTCGGGCTGATCCACGATCTCGGGCTGACCCTGATCTACGCGCTCGACACCCACGTCCACGCCGATCACGTGACCGCGCTCGGCTCGCTGCGCCTGCGGCTGGGCGCGCGGACCGTGGTCTCGGAGCGCGCCGGCGTCGGCGTCGCCGACCTGCTGGTCAAGGAGGGCGACGTGGTCCGCTTCGGGCGCCACGGCCTCGAGGTGCGGGAGACGCCCGGCCACACCGCCGGCTGCCTCACGTTCGTGACGCTCGATCGCGCGATGGCCTTCACCGGCGACGCGCTCCTGATCCGCGGCTGCGGGCGCACCGACTTCCAGCAGGGGAGCGCGACGACGCTGTACCACTCGGTCCACGACAAGGTGCTCGCGCTCCCGCCGACGACGTCGCTCTACCCCGGGCACGACTACCGCGGGCGAACCATGACCACCGTCGACGAGGAGCGCCGGCTCAACCCGCGGCTCGGCGGCGGCAAGACGCTCGCGGAGTTCGTCGCGATCATGCGCGACCTGAAGCTCGCGTACCCCGCGCAGATCGATCGCGCGGTCCCGCGCAACCAGCAGTGCGGGTTCGATCCGATCTCGCTGGCGGCGACGCCGGCGCGCGACTGGGCGCCGGTCGAGGTGACCTCGGCCGGGATCCCCGAGGTCGCCGCGGAGTGGGTGCATGCCAACCTCGGCGCGTTCGCGCTCTGCGGCGTCACGCTGGTGGACGTCCGCGAACCGGACGAGCTGCGCGGTGACCTGCCCGCGATCGCCGGGGCGCTGCCGATCCCGGTCGACCAGATCCCCGGACCGCTCGCCGATGCGCCGCGCGATCGGCCGCTGGTGCTGGTCTGTCGCTCCGGTGGGCGATCGGGCAAGGCCGCGCTGGCGCTCGCGGCGCGCGGCTTCTCGCGGATCGCCTCGATGCGCGGCGGGATGACCGCGTGGCAAGCGTTGCCCGCGAGCGCGTGACACGCGGAGGCTGCCATCCATTCGGATGACAGCCTCTCGTCGATCGATCGGCCCGCGCGAGGACGCGCAGCCCGATCTCATCCGGACCCTGAGCCGGCTCACTTCGTTCGCTGTGGTCAGACGTCGGCGTCGCGCGCGACCGACTCGCGCATCACCACGTCGGGCTCGGGCGCCCGCGGCGGCAAGGTCACGGTGAACTCGGTGCCGTGCTCGCCGGTCGCGACGGTGATCTGGCCGTTGTGCAGCTCGACCAGGCTGTGGACGATCGGCATGCCGAGGCCCGTGCCGGCCTCCTTGGTCGAGAAGAACGGCTCGTAGATCCGCGCGAGCACCTCGGGCGGGATGCCGCCGCCGTCGTCGGAGACGGTGATCGCGGCGCCACCGTCGATCGCGGTCGCGACCCGCACGACGACGTGCCCGTCGTGGCGCACCGCCTCGACCGCGTTCTTGACCAGGTTGAGGATGATCTGGTGGATGCGCCCCGCGTCGACCCACGCGAGCACGCGGTCGGTCGAGGCCTCGAGCTCGAGGCTGGCGCCGCGGTTCACCGCCGACGGCCGCTCCAGTTCGATCACGTGGCGCGCGATCGACACCAGATCGTGCTCGACCGCGGTCAGCCGCGCCGGGCGCGCGAAGTCGAGCAGCTCGTTGAGCAGCTCGGTGAGGCGCGCGATCTCGTGCTGCACCAGCGTGGCGGGCTCGATCAGCCGCTCGTCGGTGACCGTGCGCCGCAGCCGGCGCTCGAGCAGCTCGAGCTGCAGCTTGGCGGCGTTGAGCGGGTTGCGGACCTCGTGGGCCAGGCCGGCCGCCAGCGCCTGCATCGCGGCCAGCCGGTCCGAGAGCACGCGGCGCTCGCGCTGCGCGACCACCGCCTCGCTGTCGCGCTGGTAGTAGCGCAGCATGATCGCCAGCTCGAGATCGAACAGCTTGTCGATCGCGTCGCGCCGGACGATCGCGGAGTGGGTCGCGTCAGTCAGCCGGTCGATCGCGCCGTGGAAGTCCATCCGCATCACGTTCATCGCGGTGAACATGAACTCCTGCGGCAGCCCGATGACGACGTGGATCCGGCCGATGCGCGCGCGGCGCTCGTAGAACACCTCGTCGTGTGGCCCGGCCAGGCCGCTCTCCATCCACGACTCGAGGCTGGCCTCGAGCCGCGCGACCTGCGCGGGCCCGCCGGTGATCGCCGCCGCCGCCCGCGCGTGGGTGAGGATCACCTGGTAGAAGTGCTCGGCGAACTCGGGGAACCGCGGCGCGAGGTGCGCGCGCAGCTCGGCGAGGACCTCCGCCTCGTGAGGGCCGAACCCGATGTAGGTCTTGATCTCGTTGAAGAAGGTCACTTGGCGGGGCGCGCAACCGCATCGACGTCGGAGCGCGGTGCCGCATTGTACTCGTGAAGCCGGTACTGGATGGTCCGGACACTGACGCCAAGTACACGCGCGGCCTCGGAGGTCGAGCCGCCCGTCGAGGCCAGGGTCTCGAGGATCGCGTAGCGCTCGAGCTCGGCGAGGGTGCTGCCGGGGATCGGCGGCATGCCGCTGGGCGTGCTCGTGGCCGGGCGCACCGCCGGCGGCAGGTGGCGCGGCTCGATCTTCGGGCCGGTCGCCATCACGACCGCGCGCTCGATCGCGTTCTCGAGCTCGCGCACGTTGCCGGGCCAGTCGTGGGCCATCAGCAGATCGAGGGTCTCGGGCGCGAACCCCTCGAGCGCCTTGCCGTTGTCCTTGGCGTAGCGATCGAGGAAGAACAGCGCGAGCGCGGCGATGTCGCTCTTGCGCGCGCGCAGCGGCGGCATCTCGATCCCGACGACGTTCAGCCGGTAGAAGAGATCTTCGCGGAACGCGCCGCGCGCGACCTCGGCGTTCAGATCGCGGTTGGTCGCCGCGATGATGCGCACGTCGACGCGGATCGTCTGATCGCCGCCGACGCGCTCGAACTCGTGCTCCTGCAGGAAGCGCAGGAGCTTGACCTGCACCGACGCCGAGATCTCGCCGATCTCGTCGAGGAACAGCGTGCCGCCGTCGGCCTGCTGGAAGCGGCCATCGCGGCGCCCGACCGCGCCGGTGAAGGCGCCGCGCTCGTGACCGAACAGCTCGCTCTCGAGCAGGCTCTCGGCCAGCGCCGCGCAGTGCAGCTTGATGAACGGCCCCTTGGCGCGCGGCGAGCGCTGGTGCAGCGCGGCCGCCACCAGCTCCTTGCCGGTACCGCTCTCGCCGGTCAGGAGCACCGTCGCGCGCGAGCCGGCGACCTGCTCGACGACCTCGAACACCCGCTGCATCGGCGGGCTCGAGCCGACGATGTTCTCGCGCGCGGTGCGCTCCGACAGCCGGCGGCGCATGCGCGCGGCCTCGGCCCGGAGCTTCTGGTGATCGAGGACGCGGGTCAGGATGACCAGCAGCTCCTCGAAGTTGATCGGCTTGGTGAGGTAGTCAGCGGCGCCCGCGCGCATCGCGTCGACCGCGGAGTGGACCGCGCCGAACGCGGTCATCACGACCACGGCCGGCGGCTCGTCCTGGGCCCGGACCTTCTTGACCAGCTCGATGCCGTCCATGCCGGGCATCTTGAGATCGGTGACCACGACATCGGGCGTGAAGGCGTCGAGCTTGCCGAGCGCCTTGAACGCGTCCGCGGCGGTCTCCACCTCGTAGCCCTCGTCGCGCAAGAGCTCGGCGAGCGCGGTCCGCGCGTTGACCTCGTCGTCGACAACCAGGATTCTGCCGAGTGCGGGCACGGGCGATTCCATTGCGAGGTCCGTGCCATCGGGGATCTCGCCCGCTCCGACCGCCACGACGGCGCAGAAACTCGCCGGGCAGCGCCCAAGGACCACCTCGAATCCGGTTCGGTGGTCGCGAACTGCACTCCAGGGTCGATCCGCGGCCCGAGTCCCCTCGCGAAACCCCGCAACCGTTGCGCGCGGCGCATTGACGCGCGCACCCCGGCGGCCAGGCTAACTGTTTAGAACGATGGAGAGAATCGCCCGGCCGGGAGGTTCGGATCGAGATAGCGGTCGAACACCATGCAGATATTGCGCACGAGCGGACGGCCGAGATTGGTCGCCGTCAGCGTTCGCGCGGACCGATCGTACTCGACCAGCTCCACGGTCGCCGGCTCGGCAAGACGCGCAAGTTCCGCGGCGAGGTGCTGTTCGACCTCGATGCCGTGGCGCGCGCTGGCGGCCGCGAGATCGATCGTCCCGTCGCACATCAGGCGCTCGATCACGTCGCGGCGCAGGCGGTCGTCGGCGTCGAGGGCGACCCCGCGCGCGACCGGGAGGCTGCCGGCCGTGACGCCCTTGGCCCAGTCGGTCACGTCGGGCGTGTTCTGCCAGTACATGTGGCCGGTGTCGGAGATGGCGCTGGCGCCGCAGCCGATGAGCGCGTCGGCGCGCTTGACCATGTAGCCCTGGAACGAGCGGGTGAGGCGGCCCTCGCGCGCGGCGATCGCGAGCTCGGCGTCGGGCCGCGCGAAGTGATCGAAGCCGATGCGCTGGTAGCCGGCGGCGGTCAGGATCGCCGCGGCGTGGAGGAGCAGCGCGGCGCGCTCGGGCGGACCCGGCAGCGGCCCGGCGCGCTCGACGAGCTGCTGGTGGGGCAGGCGACTCGGCAGGTGGGCGTAGCCGAACAGCGCGATCTGCGCGGGCTCGATGCGCAGCACCTCGGCGAGGGTGTGCTCGACGGTGTCGGTGGTCTGGTGGGGCAGGCCGTAGACCAGATCGATGTTGACCTGATCGAAGCCGAGCTCGCGCGCATCCTTCACCAGCTGGGCGGTCTGGGCCGCGCTCTGGTGGCGGTTGATCGCGTCCTGGACCTTCGGATCGAAGTCCTGGACGCCGATGCTCATGCGCCGGAAGCCGCCCTTCGCGAGCACCTCGAGCTGCGCGCGCGCGGTGTCGCGCGGGTCGAGCTCGACGGTGCCGACCATGTCGGGCGCGAACTGGACGAAGCGGCGCAAGCCGGCGAGCAGCCTGGACAGGTCGTCGATGCTGAGGAAGTTCGGCGAGCCGCCGCCGAGCGCGATCTCGACGACCGGGCGCGCGCCGAGCGCGGCGCCGACCATCTCGATCTCGGTCAAGAGCGTGTCGACGTAGCCGGTCGCACGGCTGCGGTTGCGGGTCGCGGTGACGTTACAGCCGCAGTACCAGCACAGGCTCCGGCAGAACGGCAGGTGGCAGTACAGCGCCACCGGCGAGGTCGGCGAGACCGAGGCCATCCGGGCCAGCTCGGCCTTCGCGCGCACCGCGTCGATCGATGGCGTGAACTCGGTCGCGGGTGGGTAGCTCGTGTAGCGCGGCCCCGGCTTCGCGTGCCGCACCAGTTGCTCCACGGTCGTGATGCTGCAGTCGCTCATGCCTGGCCTCTCTATCAAGGATCGTGCCCACGAGAGCTGCGCAGATCGTGCGCGGATCCAGGTGCCCGCCGCACGATCGGCGCACATCGCGTCGCGGATCCGTGAGGCGAACCCGGCGACTGCGGCGGCCGTGGGCGCGCCCGCGGACGTTGGCACTATGCGGTCCGCAAGCCTGTTGGGAATGTGGCGCGGTGTCGCGATGCGTTCGGCCCGTCGCGTGCACACATCTACGACATGACGATTCCTCGCGTCGAGCAGTTCATGTCGCGCACGCCGCTGACGATCGGCCGCGACCAGCCGATGTCCGAGGCGCACCGCCTCATGCGGACCCACGTCATCCGGCACCTGCCGGTCCTGCACGGCGGCCGGCTGGTGGGGCTCGTATCGGATCGCGACCTGCATCTGGTCGAGACCCTCCGCGATGTCGATCCTCAGAAGGTGACGGTCGAGGAGGCGATGAGCCCCGAGCCGTACGTGGTCACGCCCGAGCAGCCGATCGACGCGGTGGTCGCGGCGATGGCGGAGCGCAAGCTCGGGTCGGCGGTGGTGATGCGCGACCGCGAGGTCCTCGGGATCTTCACCACGATCGACGCGCTCCATGCATTCGCGGCGGTGCTGCGAACCCAGCGCGAGAAGGAGGTGCGGTGATGTCTACCAACAAGGAGCGGATCACGCGCATCGCGGTCGGCGTCGATCTATCGGCCGAGTCGATACACGCGGCCGAGCAGGCCATGGCGATCGCGCGGCAGCAGGGCGCCGAGGTGGTGCTGGTGTACGTCGGCGCGGTCCCCGAGGCGCCCGAGGGCTTGCCGCCCTCGATGCGCGCCACCGCGAGCCACTACCGCTCGATGCTCAACGAGCGCCTCGGCGATGATCGGGCGGCGCTCGAGGCCCTGCGCCAGCGGCTGCTCGGCCAGGGCGCGCAGGTCTCGCACGTCCTCGTCGACGGCTACCCCGACACCGCGCTGGCCGAGGCCGCGACCTCGATCGGCGCCGGGCTGGTCGTCGTCGGCACCCACGGCCGCACCGGCGTGCGCCGGGTGCTGCTCGGCTCGGTGGCCGAGCGCACGGTGCGGCTGTCCGACGCCAGCGTGCTGGTCGTGCGCGGACCCGATGTCGTCAACGGCGGGTTCAAGCGGATCGTCGTGGGCTCCGACTTCTCGCCGCTCGCGGATCGCGCGATCGCGCGGGCGGTCGAGCTGGCGGGCAAGGGCGCGCGGATCGAGGTCGTGCACGCGTGGACCGTGCCCGCCGATGTCTCGCCCGAGGGCTCGATGGCGGCGGTGCTCGCGGATCTCCGCGGCGCGCTGTCCGACGACACGCTGCGCGCGGGCGCCGAGCTGTGCGCGACCTGGAAGGCGCGCGGCGCGGACCTCACGTTCCGCTCGGTCGAGGGCGCGCCGCAGGTCGCGCTCACGGACGTCGCGACCGAGCTCAAGGCCGACCTCGTGATCGTCGGCAGCCACGGCCGACGCGGCCTGCGGCGCTGGCTGCTCGGCTCGGTCGCCGAGGCCACGGTCCGTCACGCGCCGTGCGACGTGCTCGTCGCGCGCTGACTACACAGAAACGCGTTGACCAGGAGTCAACGGTTTCTGTTTCGCCTCGATCGAAAGGGGACGTTCCCGTCCCCTCTGGCCCGGCGGAGCCGTGCGATTCACCCCACCGCGCGTCGCGTCGCGCGGATTGGATCGGAAGCTGCGCGACACTGGGTTGGCGTCGTGGTCCGGACGACTTCGGGCCCGTCGTTTCCGACGGGCCCGATCGAAGGAGCCGAACCTGCGCGAGGGGCACCGCGCTCGCGGTGACCGCCGCGCGATCGTCGATCAGCCGAGCGCCTGCGCCTGCGGCAACGGCTGGCGCGAGACCTTGTTGAAGGCGTCCTGGATGATCAGCATTCCGATGCCGAAGAGCAGGACCTGCACGAGGAACGCGACGACCTGCGAGAGCTTGCCCTTGGTCACGTGCTCGACGCCGCCACACCACTTCCACATGAAGTAGATGTTCGCGAAGGGCACGATCATCAACCATGCGCTCGGGATCTCCGCGCCCTGGCTCGTCATCTCTCCTTTCGTCTTCACCATCCAGACGATTGGATAGATGAACAAGGTGACGAAGGTGAGAAGGATCATCATTCCGATCGAGCGCTGCTTCATATGGTTCAAGGGTCGACCAAGCGGCGGGCGCGGTCAACTGCGAGCGTGCTGATCAGAACGACAGGGGCGCCGGCGGCGTGAACAGGTCGAGCGCCGGCGCCGGCGCGCCATCGGCGCCCCGGCCGCCGATCAGCAGCACCTGGCCGCTGGG
>JAIOQA010000430.1 GCA_021413675.1 Deltaproteobacteria bacterium
CGACCCGACGGTCTCGATCCGGCGGGCGCTCATGCCCACCCGCCCGTGCGCGAGCGCGCCGCCGGGCCGCTGCGTGGCCTCATCGCGCGTCCTCGATCGAATGGCCGGCCTCGACTGGCGTCCCCAGGCTCGCGACCGCCTTGCCGATCTCGGCGGCGGCCGCGGCCTCGTCGGCGGTCGAGTCGGTCCGCGATCCGGACAGCCCGACCAGCGCGCGGCGCAGCGTCTGGGCGTCGAGGTCGCGGGCGATCGAGCTGCGGAAGCACAGCGAGATCTCGCCGCGCTCCTCGGACACGACCACCGCGACCGCGTCGGTGTCCTCGGTGATGCCGAGCGCCGCGCGGTGGCGCGTGCCGAACTCGGGGCCGAGGTCGGCGGCGCGCGACAGCGGCAGGAGCGCGCGCGCGAACTCGACCCGCCGGCTCTTGCCGATGATCACCGCGCCGTCGTGCAGCTCGTTGTCGCGGCTCGGGATGAACAAGGACACCAGCAGCTGCCGGGTCAGGCGCGCGTCGAGGCGGGTCGCGTCGTCGACGAGCTCGGCCAGCGCGGCCTCGCCCTCGAGCACGATGATCGCGCCGATCTTGCCGCGCGCGAGCTGCAGCGCGGCGCCGACGATCTCGTCGACGACGACCGCGTCCTCGGTGGGCTGGCCCCAGCGGTACGCGCTGCCTCCGATCCTGCCGAGGGCGCGGCGGATGTCCTGCTGGAAGACGACGATGACGATGATGATCAGGTAGTTGATGACGTTGTCGAGCAGCCACGACACCGTGGTCAGCTCGAGCCGCTCGGCGACGAAGAACCCCGCGCCGACCAGCACGATGCCCACGACCATCTGCGCGGCGCGGGTGCCGCGGATGGTCAGCAGCACCCGGTAGATGAGGTAGTAGACCAGCGCGAGGTCGACGACGGTCACCGCGATCGTGCGCACCGACAGCTCGCCGAGCCAGCCGCGGACGCTATCGACGAGCGACGCGGTCACGCGGCACCGACCTCGGCGTGGCCGACCGCGGCGTACGCGATCAAGGCCGCGCGCAGGAGCCCGGCGTCATGGACGCGCAGCACGTGGGCGCCGGCGGCCGCGCTGGCGAGGCAGGCGCCGACGGTGGCGGCGTCGAGCGCGAGCGGCGGCCAGGGCACCGCTGGCACGTCGCGCGCCGCGCGGTCGGCGTCGAGCACCCGCCGCAGGAAGCGCTTGCGCGACGGCCCGACGACGACCGGGCAGCCGAGCCGCCGCGCGAGGTCGCCGGCGTGGCGGCACAGCGCGAGGTTCGCCGCCGGGTCGCTGCCCTTGCCGAAGCCCAGGCCCGGATCGATCCAGGTGCGCGCCCGCAGGCCCGGCGGCAGCGCGGCCAGCCGCTCGGCCAGCTCGTCGGCGACCGCCGTCCACGGCACGCCCTCCTCCGCCGCGAACACCTCGGCGAGCGAGGCGCCGCGCAGGTGGCCGCAGACGTAGACCGCACCACCGGCGGCGGTCGCCGCGGCGATCTCTGGATCGAAGCGCCCGCCGGCGACGTCGTTCACGATCTCGGCGCCGGCGTCGATGGCCGCGGCGGCGACCGCGGCCTTGGTCGTGTCGACGCTGATCGGGACGCGCACCCGCTTCGCGAGCGCGGCGATGACCGGCGCGATCCGCGCGAGCTCGACCGCCGCGCTGACCGGCTGCGCCCGCGGGTTGGTGGCCTCACCGCCGATGTCGAGCAGATCGGCGCCGTCGGCGACCAGCTGCTCGCCGTGCGCGACCGCGGCGTCGACGCTGCCGAGCCGGCCACCGTCGGAGAACGAGTCCGGCGTGACGTTGACCACGCCCATGATGTACGGACGCGACCAGTCGAAGCGCGCCGATCGGAACTCGATCGGCGACCGCATCACGGCTCCCGCATCGCACGCCACAACGCAACCATACTCGTCCCGTCAAGCCCGAGCCGAGCGCCAACTCGCGGAATGGATCGCGGACCGCCGAAAATGCGCGAGGCCGGCGCGGGGCCGGCCTCGGACTCGGTCAGTCGCTACCCGATCAGGCCGGCTCGGGCTCGTGCGGCGCCGCGATCGGCGGGATGACCACCGGCCGCTTCTTGGCCTCGGCGTCGTCCTTCGCGTCCTTGGCGTCCGCGCGGCGCGGCGGGGGCGGCAGCGGCCGGGTCAGCTTCTCACCGCGGCACAGCTTCTCGATGTCCTCGCCGTCGAGGGTCTCGTACTCGAGCAGGCCCTCGGCCACGGCCTCGAGGCCGATGCGCTTCTCGCTCAGCAGCCGGTGCGCCCGCTCGTACTGCTCCATCACGATCCGGCGGATCTTGGCGTCGATGCGGCGCGCGGTGTCCTCGGAGCAGCGATCCGACGAGTTGAAGTCGCGGCCCAGGAAGACCTCCTGCTTGTTGCCCGCGAAGTTGAGCGGCCCGAACTCCGCCGACATGCCCCACTCGGTGACCATCGACCGGGCGAGCTCGGTGGCGCGCTCGATGTCGTTGCCGGCGCCGGTGGTCTTCTGGCCGAAGACGATCTCCTCGGCCACGCGCCCGCCCATGAGGATGGCGATCGTGTTCTGCGCGAACTCCGCCGTCATGCTCAGGCGGTCCTCGGTCGGCAGCTGCTGGGTCAGGCCCAGCGCGCGGCCGCGCGGGATGATCGTGACCTTGTGGACCGGGTCGGCCTCGATGCCGACCAGGCGCGCGACCAGCGCGTGCCCGGCCTCGTGCACCGCCGTGGTCCGCTTCTCCTTGTCGGAGATGATCATCGAGCGGCGCTCGGTGCCCATCAGCACCTTGTCCTTGGCCTCCTCGAAGTCGGCCATCTCGACCTTGTCCTTGTCCTTGCGGGCGGCGATGAGCGCCGCCTCGTTGACCAGGGACTCCAGATCGGCGCCCGAGAAGCCGGGCGTGCCGCGCGCGATGACCTCGAGATCGACGTGGCCGCCGAGCGGCACGCGCCGGGTGTGGACCGCGAGGATGCCCATGCGGCCGCGCAGATCGGGGCGCGGGACCACGATGCGGCGGTCGAAGCGGCCCGGGCGCAGGAGCGCCGGGTCGAGGACGTCGGGGCGGTTGGTCGCGGCGATGATGATGACGCCGTCGTTGGACTCGAAGCCGTCCATCTCGACGAGCAGCTGGTTGAGGGTCTGCTCGCGCTCGTCGTGGCCGCCGCCCAGGCCGGCGCCGCGGTGGCGGCCGACGGCGTCGATCTCGTCGATGAAGATGATGCAGGGCGCGTTCTTCTTGCCCTGCTCGAACAGGTCGCGGACGCGGCTGGCGCCGACGCCGACGAACATCTCGACGAAGTCCGAGCCGCTGATCGAGAAGAACGGCACGCCCGCCTCGCCGGCGATGGCGCGCGCGAGCAGGGTCTTGCCGGTGCCCGGCGGGCCCATCATCAGGACGCCCTTGGGGATCCGACCGCCGAGGCGCGTGAACTTCTTGGGGTCCTTGAGGAAGGCGATGATCTCCTCGACCTCGTCCTTGGCCTCCTCGACGCCGGCCACGTCCTTGAACGTGATGCGGTTCTGGTGGTCGGTGAGGAGCTTCGCCTTCGACTTGCCGAAGCTCATCGCCTTGCCGCCGCCGGCCTGCAGCTGGCGCATGAAGAAAAAGAAGATGCCGAACAGGAAGATCATCGGCAGCCACGACAGGAGGATCTGCGGCCAGATGCTCGAGTCGTCCTTGGCCTTGACCTCGTACTTGATGCCCGCGGTCTTCAGCGCCTGGGTCAGGTTGTCCGGGTACTCGCCATAGACCACGGCCTTGGTGCCGGTGGTCTTGTAGGTCACGACGTAGCGCGCGTCGTCACGGCCGCGTGGCTCGATCTTGACGCCCTCGATCTGCGCGGCCTTCGCCTTGTCCGTGATCTCGGCGTAGAAGCTCGTGACGTCGGTTTCCTTCTCCTTGCTCGAGGAGTCGGTGAACATCGAGTAGATGCTCACGAACATCAGGATCAAGATGACCCAGATGAGGATGGTCTTGTGAGACTGGCGCAAGGTGGACCGCGCGGTTAGAGGTTCGCGTGAGTATACCCAGCATGGGTCGCCTGACCACCACTGGAAAGCACGCCATCACCCGGATGTTCGGGGAGGCACAGGGGTAACCGCGATCTCGGCGCCGTGGGCCGCGCCGAGGTGCTCGGCCCACACGATGGCGCCGTCGGCGGCGCGGACCACGACCCGCGCGCCGAGCCGCGCCGCGCGCGGGATCTGCGCATCGATCCACAGGTCGGCGACGGTTCGCGAGCGACCGCGCAGGCGCGCGGGCCGCATGCGATCGCCGGGGCGCCAGGCGCGGACCTCGTAGGGCCCATCGGGGCCCGCGACCTGCAGCTCGGCGCGGGACTCGGCGGGCCGCGGACCGAACTCCAGCCGGTCGTAGACCCGCGACACCGCGCCGCCGGGGACGTCGATCGCGCGGCTGCCGGCGCGCGGCGCGCGGGCCAGGCGGGTGATCGCGCGCACGTGCGGCGCCTCGATCGCGAGGCCGGCGCGGCGCGCGATGCGATCGATCGCCCGGGCGAGGACGGCGTCGTCGAGCCGGGCCAGCGCGGTGACGTCCCAGGTGGTCGGGCCGACGGCGGCCCGGCGATCGGCCTTGCGCGCGGCGCGATCGATCGCGGCGCGCCAGGCGGTGGCGGCGTCGGCGAGCTGGCCGAGGGCGCGCTCGATCGCCGGGTTCTCGGTCGCGAGCAGCGGCAGGATCGCGTCGCGGACGCGGGTGCGCGCGAACCGCCGGTCGGCGTTCATCGGGTCGTCGTGGACCGGCAGCCCGCGGGCCTGGACGTACGCGACGATCTCGGCGCGCGGCGCGTCGAGGAGCGGGCGGACGAGGCGGCCGCGCCGGCGCCGGATCCCCACGAGCCCGGCCGGACCGGTGCCGCGAATCAGCCGGAGCATCACGGTCTCGGCCTGATCGCGCGCGGTGTGGCCGGTGAGGATCGCGGCGGCGCCGAGGCGATCGGCGATCGCGCGCAGCGCGGCGTAGCGCGCGCGCCGGGCCGCGGCCTCGAGCGAGGCGGTGCGCGCGACCTCGACGGTCGCGATCTCGCAGGCCGCGCCGACCGAGGCCGCCCAGGTCGCGACCATCGCCGCGGTCGCGGCCGCGTCGGGGCGGAGCCCGTGGTCGACGTGGACGATCACCACCCGCGCGGCGCCGCACACCGCGACCGCGGCGTCGGCCAGCGCCATCGAGTCGGGGCCGCCCGAGCACGCGACCGCGATCGGACCGCGGACGAGGACGAGCGCCGCGGCCACGCGAGCGCGGAGGGTGCGCACGACGCCGGCCACGCCGCACTATACGCGGCCGCGGTCGATCGCGGGTTGACACCGAGGAGGCTAGCCGCCACGTTGCCGCCCGATGACCGACCTGCCCGAAGGCCCGCTCGCTCGCTTGCGGACCGCCCTCGCCGGCCCGCGTGGCTACCGCAAGATCGACGCGCTGCTGAGCCGCGACGACGCCGACGAGGCCGTCGCCGCGCTCGCGGCCAGCGAGATCTTCGAGCTGGTGCAGGAGTGCGGTTTCGAGGACTCCGCCGGGCTCATCGAGCTGGCGACGCCGTCGCAGATCCGCGGCTGCGTCGATCTCGACGCCTGGGACGGCGACCACATGGTCGTCGAGAACATGCGGCCGTGGCTCAACGCGGTCATGGCGTCGGGCTTCGAGAAGCTCGGCCAGGTCTGGGCCACCCTCGACGCCGAGCTGCGCGCGCTGTTCCTGCAGAAGCAGGTGATGGTCTACGACCTGACGATGGGCGAGGACCCGGATCAGGACGCCTCGGTCGCGATGGACGATCCGCGCTCGCTCTACCCCACCCCGGACGGCTTCTTCGTGCTGCGCCTGCCCGCCGATGACGAATCGAGCCGCGCGCTGCAGGAGCTGCTCGACGAGCTCTACCGCGCCGATCTCATCGCCGCGCGCCACACGATCATGGCCGCGCGCTCCGAGCCGCCGGCCGAGCTCGAGGAGGAGAGCTACCGCTGGCGCAAGGGCCGGCTCGCCGACCTCGGCTACGTCGACGCGCACGAGGCGCTCGATGTCTTCCAGCCGCTCGAGCCCGATCGCATCAAGATCGGCGAGAACACGATCGCCCCCGCGCCGACGATCCTCGACGAGGACGGCGCGCCGGTGCTGCCGCTCGCGGTGGCCGAGCAGATGGTCGCGCAGAGCTTCTTCGCGCGCGCCTACGGCCGGCTGTCGCCGGGCAGCGCGACCCGCGTCGAGCAGGGCCTGGTGATCCTGGTGAACCGCGTGCTCGCGGCGGCGCGGGTCAAGCCCGGCGATCTGCCCGCGGTGTCGCGCGCGGCCGGCTTCTCGACCGCGACCCTGTCGCTCGGGCTCGAGACCGTCGCCAAGGGCGATCTCGCGAAGGCCCAGGCCGCGCTCGAGTCGATCGCGCTCAACCGGCTGTTCCGCGCCGGCTACACGATCGCGCGCAAGGTCCGCAACCTGGCCGAGGGCCTCGCGCTGCGCGCGATCACCGCGGGCTCGCCCGCCGACGCGGTCATCACCGCGGTCCGCCAGCCGTGGCCGATGCTGGCCCGCGTGCTCGACGAGCCGCCCGCTGCCGGCGCGCGGCCGTTCGGCTCGACCGCCGACGTGCGCCACGCGACCGAGGCGCTGGCCAAGGTGGCCGTGCGCATCGCCCTGGTCGAGGCGCTCGGCGTCGATCTGGTCGCGATGGCCGAGCGGCCCGAGCCGCGCCCGGCGCTCGACGACCACGCGCGCACCGCGATCGCGCGGGTCGCGATCGGCGGCGAGCTGTCGGCGCGCGCGCTCACGACCCCGGAGCTCGAGCAGCTGCGCCAGAGCTTCGTCGACGGTCGCGTGCCGGCCGAGGCGCGGGTCCGCATCCACGGCGTGATCACCGAGTGGGCCACCCGCCGCGGCATGGCCGGCATGGGCCCGACGACGCTGGTCGACGGCTGGCTCGCGGATCTCGAGGCCACCCTCGGCGGCATCCGCGGGCCGATCGATCCGCGCTTCGTCGACGGCATCGTGGTCGCGGCCGCCAGGAGCTGAGCGCCCCGAAGTCCGGGCGCGAGTCAGGTCGGCTTGACGCCGACCGGATCGGTGACGACCCGCGGGTCGACCGGGCCGGCGAGCCGCGCGACCCGCGCCTCGCCGACCGCGAACAGCGAGCCCGCGACGACCACCAGGCCACTCGCGCCGACCGCGGCCTCGGCCGCCGCGATCGCCGCCGGCACGCTCTCGGCCGTCGTGACCGCGCGATGGTGCGCGCGCACCCGCTCCGCCAGCGCCACCGGCGCCAGCGCGCGGGCCTGATCGTAGCGGGTCGCGATCACCCGCTCGACGTGCGGCGCGAGCGCGGCGACCACGCCGTCGATGTCCTTGTCCGCGGACACCGCGAGCACCAGCGCCCGCGGCCGCTCCGGCTGGGCCGCGAGCCAGGCACCCAGCGCCCGCGCGCCGTGCGGGTTGTGGGCGCCGTCGACGACCAGGCGCGGCGCGTGCCCGAGGGTCTCGAGCCGCCCGGGGTGCGCGGTCGTTGCCAGGCCGGCGGCGCGGACGCGCGGGCCCGCGACCAGCGCGCCGCACGCCTCGAGGTGATCGATCGCCGCGAGCGCGGCCGCCGCGTTGGCGCGCTGGTGCGCGCCGGCCAGCGCGAGCGTCGGCACCGCCGCGATCGCCGCGTCGTCGATCACCGTCATCGCGGCCGCGCCGACCGCGCGCGCGCGATCGATCAGCCGCGGCACCGCGGCGGGCTCACCGCTGGCGCCGATCACGATCCGCTGGCCCGGCTTCCAGATGCCGGCCTTCTCGTCGGCGATCGCCTCGAGCGTGTCGCCGAGGTAGTCCTGATGATCCATCGCGACGCCGGTGACGACGGCGACCGGCGGCGCGTGGATCGCGTTGGTCGCGTCGAGGCGCCCGCCGAGGCCGACCTCGAACACCGCGACGTCGACGTGGCGCTCGGCACACAGGAGCACGCCGACCGCGGTGACCTGCTCGAAGAACGTGAGGGACTCGCCGCCCGCGGCCCAGACCCGCTCGGCCGCCGCGCACCACGCCGCCTCGGCGCACAGCGCGCCGTCGATCGTCACGCGCTCGCGCACGGTCGCGAGGTGCGGCGACGTGTACACGCCGACCGATCGCCCGGCGGCGCGGGCGATCGCCGCGATCATCGCCGCGGTCGAGCCCTTGCCGTTGGTGCCGCCGACGTGGACCACCGCGCCCAGCGCGCGATCGGGATCGCCGAGGTGGTGGAACAGGTCGTGGATCCGGCCGAGCTCGAACACCACGCCGGCGCGGCGCGCCGCGAACCAGCGGTCGAGGAGCGCCGCGTACCCGATCGTCATCGACGGGCCCGCGCGCTCGCGATCACGCGTGGCCGGTGCCGTTCGCGCCCGGCGCCGGGTCGGTGCCGACGCCGTTCGAACCGGCCGCGGCGTGGCCGCTCTCGCCCGGCGCGCCCGCGAACCAGCGCAGCGATCGCTCGAGCGTGGCCCGCAGATCGCCGCGCGGCACGACCATGTCGACCATGCCGTGCTCGAGGAGGAACTCGCTGCGCTGGAAGCCCGGCGGCAGCTGCTGGCGGATCGTCTGCTCGATCACGCGCGGGCCGGCGAAGCCGATGAGCGCGTCGGGCTCGGCGATGATGATGTCGCCCAGCATCGCGATCGATGCGGCGACGCCGCCGGTGGTCGGGTGGAGCAGCACCGAGATGTACGGCACGTGGGCCTCGCGCAGGCGCGACCGCGCCGCCGAGGTCTTCGCCATCTGCATCAGCGACAGCACGCCCTCTTGCATGCGCGCGCCGCCCGAGGCCGAGAACACGATGGCCGGGCGCCGCGATGCGAGCGCGCGCTCGAACTGCCGCGCGATCTTCTCGCCGACGACCGAGCCCATCGAGCCGCCCATGAACTCGAACACGAAGAACCCGACCTCGACCGGGATGCCGCCGATCGCCGAGGTGCCGGCGCGGTACGCGTCGCCCGGGCCGACCTTCTTGGCCGCCGACTTGATCGAGTCCGAGTAGCGCTTGCCGTCGACGCGGAAGCCCAGCGGGTCGGCGCTCTCGAGGGTGGTGTCGTGCTCCTGCCAGACCCCCGGATCGATGATCATCTCGATCCGGCCATCCGTGGGCATCCGGAAGTGGTGGCCGCAGCTCTTACAGACACGCAGGTTGGTGTCGAGGTCGCCGTCGTAGATGGTCGTGCTGCAACGCTCGCATTTCGCCCAGATCCCTTTGGGGACGGACTTCTTGGACTCCGTCTGGAGCCCGCCGGTGCGAGACCACCACGCCATGGCCCGGGTACATACCCAATGCCCGCGGCCACCGCAAGCCGCCGGGGAGAATTGCAGTCAATTCGCTACCGCGATCACCGCAAGTCTGCTAAGGAAACTGTCGCGAATGCCCATTTCTTAGACGCCCGCCCGAGCGGCACCCGGTCATCCCACTACGGGCACGAACGGGGCGCGGGTTCAGAGGTCCTGATGTCATCCGTACTTGTCGTCAACGAGATCAGCACCGAGCGCGAAGAGATCGCGCGGGCCCTCGAGGCCGAGGGGTTCCACGTCGTCCAGGCCACGTCGGCCGGCGACGCGGTGAGGGAGATCTGGGGTGGGAACTTCCTGGTCGCGGTGGTCGCGACCCTGCTGACCGGCACCAGCGCCACCGCGCTGCAGGCGCAGCTGGTCCAGCTCGCGCCCGAGATCGAGACCCTCGTCCAGGGCAAGAACGACGACGTGTCGCGCCTGGTCCGCAAGGTCGTCGCGATCCGCGACGGCGTCGCCGCCGCCTGACCGCAGGTCGTGCTGACGCGCGACCTCGTCGACGAGCTCCGGGGACTCGAGGAGGCGATGCTGCGCGGGGAGACCCGCGCGGATCGCGCGCGCATGGACGCGCTCCTCCACCCTGACTTCGTCGAGATCGGGCGTTCGGGACGGGTCTGGTCGCGCGCCGAGACGCTCGACGAGATCACGGTCGCCGACGCGGCGCCGCGGATCCACGCCGACGAGCTCGCGGTGACCGCGCTCGCCGACGGTGTGGCGCTCGTGACGTATCGCTCGGCCCACGTCCTTGCGGATGGGGTGCACCATCGCTGGACCCGGCGCAGCTCGCTCTGGCTGCGCGTCGAGGGCACCTGGCGCCTGCGCTTTCATCAGGGCACGCCCTCCGACGATCTCTGATCCGCGCCCCGCTACACCCCGCCGAAGCGCTCCTTGAGCTCGAGGAACTCGAGGAACTCGAGCAGCCGCCCGACCTCGGGGATCACGTAGCCGCGCCCGGAGATGCCGGCCTCCTCGGCCATCAGCACCAGCCGCGCCTGGCACAGCCGCTCGACGATCTCCGCGACCTCGTGCGCCGGTAGCGCGACCCGCGCCGCGATCTCCTCGACCTGGATCGGCAGGTAGATCGCGCTCTCGGCCAGCGTCCCGGCGCCGCCCGCGGCCTCGAGCTGCTCGTCGGCCATCCGCCGCAGGCACTGCACGACCCGGTGGTTGGCGTTGGGGAGCAGCAACAGCTCGATCTGGTGGTTCGCGCGCTCGAGCCGGCCCGCGAGCGTGCGGATCATCCGCACCGCGATCTCGGTCTTGCCGCGGATCATCGCCTCGAACGTGCGCGGCTCGATGACGAGCAGGCGCGCGGGCCGCCGCACCACCGCGGTCGCCGAGCGCGGCCGCTGGTTGATGAGCGCCATCTCGCCGAAGAACTCGCCGGCGGGCAGCACCGCGAGCACGCGCTCGTGATCACCGACGACGCGGCGGATCTCCACCTCGCCGCTCTGCACCACGTACATGAAGTCGCCGGCGTCGCCCTCGCGGAACAGCACCGCCCCGGCGTCGTAGTCGCGCGCAAATCGATCGAGCAGGTTGTCCGTCACGCGGCCCCCGCTGGCAGGTCGAAGCCCAGGATCCTGCCAGCCCTCTCACTATCGCATGGTCGCGTGCCGCACGATGTGGAAGAGCGAGCGACCGCTCGCCGCAGCCCGCGCGACCGTGCCGCGGCGCGCCGGGGCGCCCTGCGCCGGGATCGGCACCTCGGCGATGGCGAGCCCCAGCTTCACCGCGCGGACCTGCATCTCGACGTCCCAGCCGTCGCCGCGATCGCTCATGCCGAGGGCGACCAGCGCCGGGAGGCGGATCGCGCGCATCCGGCCCACCGCGTGGAAGCGGTGGCGGTAGACCGCGCGGATGAGGCCGAGGACCACGCGATCTTCGAGGGGGCGACCGTCGGCGTGCGCGTCGACCGCGATCGCGAGCTCGGCCGAGCCCGCGGCGATCGGCGCGATCAGCGACGGCACGCCGGCGGCGTCGGCCGAGCCATCGGCGGGCACGAACGCGACGATGTCGGGCGGCTCGGGCAAGGCCGCGAGGTGGCCGATCGCCAGCAGACAGGCCGCGCCGTGCCCCGCCCCGGGATCGCGCAGCACCAGCGCGCCGGCGTCGCGGGCGATCGCGCCGGTGTCGTCGTGGGAGCCCCGGTCGACGACCACGACCTGGCGGATGGTGCGATGCGAGAGGCGGGCCAGCACGACGGCGAGGGTCGAAGCGGCATCACGTGCGGCGACGACGACGTCGACGACGAGCGGAGCGGGTACCACGGCGCGACTGTAGCACCCACGCGGCCAAATCCGTTGCCGCCGCCGCGCGGCTGTGCGAAACGTGCGGGCGATGGCGATCACCTACAAGGACGCGGGCGTCGACATCGACGCGGGCAACGATCTGGTCGACCGCATCAAGCCGCTGGCGAAGGCCACGATGCGGCCCGAGGTGCTGGGCGGGATCGGCGGCTTCGCGGCGCTGTGCAGCCTGCCGACGAAGTACCAGGAGCCGATCCTGGTCTGCGGCACCGACGGCGTCGGCACCAAGCTGAAGTCGGCGCTGGCCACCGGCCGCCACGCCACGATCGGCATCGATCTGGTCGCGATGTGCGTCAACGACGTGCTCGTCACCGGCGCCGAGCCGCTGTTCTTCCTCGACTACTTCGCGACCGGCAAGCTCGACGTCACCACCGCCGCGTCGGTCATCGGCGGCATCGCCGAGGGCTGCCGCCAGGCCGGCTGCGCGCTGGTCGGCGGCGAGACCGCCGAGCTGCCCGGGCTCTACCACGGCACCGACTACGACCTCGCCGGCTTCTGCGTCGGCGTCGTCGAGCGGCGCGCGATCCGGCCGCGCTCGGACCTCGCCAAGGGCGACGTCGTCATCGGCCTGCCGTCGGCGGGCCTGCACTCCAACGGCCACTCGCTCGCGCGCAAGGTCGTGCTCGAGACGCTGGGCCTGGCGTGGGACGCCACCCCCGCCGAGCTCGGCGGCGCGACCGTCGCCGACGAGCTGCTGCGCCCGACGATCATCTACGCGCCGGCGTTCCGCGCGCTCGAGGGGATCCCGTGGAAGGCCGCGGCCCACATCACCGGTGGCGGGCTGGTCGAGAACCCGCCCCGCTTCCTCGAGGGCGACGAGCTCGCGGTCGAGCTCGATCCGTCGACCTGGACCGTGCCCGGGATCTTCACGCTGCTGGCCAGGGCCTGCGTCGCGCCGATGGAGCTGCGCCGCACCTTCAACATGGGCCTCGGCATGATCATCGCGGTGTCGCCGCACGATGTCGCGGCCGCGCTGGCCGCGCTCGCGCCGAGCGGCGGCCGCGTCGTCGGGCAGCTGGTGCCGCGCGGCGCCGGCGCGTCGTCGCGGTACGTCGGCGAATGACCGGCGGGGACCGCCCCCACGGACCGCCGCGGCGGTTCGCGGTGCTGGTCTCCGGCACCGGCTCGAACCTGCAGGCGCTGCTCGATCGCGCCGCCACCGGGGTGCTCGCGCCCGCCGAGATCGTCGCGGTCGCGTCGAACCGCCCCGAGGCCGCCGCGCTCGATCGCGCGCGCGCCGCGGGCGTGCCGGCGATCGCGCTCGATCATCGATCGTTTCCGAGCCGCGAGGCCTTCGAGGACGCGCTCCTCGCCGCGCTCGCGCCGCACGCGCCCGACGCGATCGTCCTCGCCGGCTTCATGCGCGTGCTCACGCCGCGGTTCCTCGGCGCGTTCCCTGATCGCGTGATCAACACCCACCCGTCGCTCTTGCCCGCGTTCGCTGGCGCCGGCGCGATCGAGCAGGCCCTGGCCTACGGCGTGACGATCACCGGCTGCACCGTGCACTTCGTCGATGCCGGCGTCGATCAGGGCCCGATCATCGCGCAGCGCGCGGTGCCGATCGCGCCCGGCGACGACGCGACGATCGTTCGCGCCCGCATCCAGGCGGCCGAGCACGCGCTGGTGCCGGCGGTGGTCCGGGCCCTGGCCCAGGGCCGCATCTCGTGCGAAGGTCGCCGGGTCGTCGTCGTCCCCGGCGGCGACCCCGACGATGCCGACCAACTCCTATGACCTGATCGTCGTCGGCGACGACCTGGCCGGCCTGGTCGCCGCGGCGCTCTGCGCCAAGCGCGGCCTGCGCACGCTCTGCATCGGCCACGACGATCGCCCGGCGCGCTACGCCCTCGGCCCCCATCGCCTGCCGGTCGAGCCGATCATCTGGGCCGGCCGCGGCGGCGGCGCCGGCGAGCGCGTGATCAAGGAGCTGCACCTCGAGCACGACCTGCGCCGCCGGCTGCGCGACGCGCGCGTGACCGCGCAGCTGGTCGGCCCCGACGCGCGCCTCGATCTCGCCGGCGACGAGCCCGCGCTGCGCCGCGAGATCGTCCGCGAGCTCGGCGACGATCGCGCCGCGG
>JAIOQA010000035.1 GCA_021413675.1 Deltaproteobacteria bacterium
GCCGAGGCCGCGCACGGCGTGGCCTGGAGCAACGCCGCCGATCGCGACGAACTGCTCGCGCTGATCGCGGCGTCCGCAGCGCCGCGGATCTACCTCACCGGCCGCCGCGCCGAGGCGATCGCCACCACCCTCGGGCCGCGCGCCCGGGTGCTCGCCCCGCCGCGCCAGATGGCGCTGTTCCCGTGATCGATGCACGATAGAGCGTGATCTCCGGCCGCCGACCGGTTCGTATCGGCAACCGCCGCGCCGGCGGGTGGTGGTGGCGGCTGCCGATCTTCGGCGTGCTGGGCGTGCTGATCGCGGTGCCGATCATCGCGACGCTCGCGATCTGGCTCCTGGTCCGCAGCTGGGCCCACGATCTGCCGCCGGTGCCGGACCTCGCGGCCTGGCGCGAGCACGCGCATCGCACGTCGCGCGTGGTCGCCGCCGACGGCACGATCCTCGCCGAGCTGCCGTTCGCCGATGGGCCCGCGGTCGGCTACCGCGAGCTGGTCCGCTACGACGACTTCCCGCCGACGCTCGTCCAGGCGGTGCTCGCCGCCGAGGACGTGCGGTTCTTCGAGCACGGCGGCTTCGATGTCTCGGCGATGGCGCGCGCGGCGTGGATCAACTACCGCGCGGGGCGCGTCGTCGAGGGCGCCTCGACGATCACGCAGCAGGTCGCGCGCAACCTCTTGCCCGCCGAGATCGGCACCGAGCGCAGCGCGCGCCGCAAGGTGCGCGAGGCGCTGCTCGCGCGCGCGCTCGAGCACCGCTGGTCGAAGCACGAGATCTTCGAGGTCTACGGCAACTACGTCTTCCTCGGCGCCAACGCCTACGGCTTCGCGGCGGCGGCGCGCGCGTACTTCGATCGCCCGCTCGCGGGGCTCGATCTGCCGCAGGCCGCGATGCTCGCCGGGCTCATCCAGGCGCCCGGCCGCCTCGATGCGTGGCGCAACCCCGACGGCGCGAAGAAGCGCCGCGACGAGATCCTCGCGCGCATGCGCCGCGCGAACTTCATCGACGACGCGGCGCTGGCTGCGGCCCAGGCCGCGCCGCTCGCGCTCCATCGCCCGACCCAGGCGCTCGGGCGCATCGCGCCCTGGTACACCGAGCAGGCGCGGCGCGTGCTCGCCGACGCGATCCCCGACGAGGTCGCGCAGGGCGGGCTCACGATCGAGACCGCGGCCCTGCCGGCGCTCGACGTGGATGCCGCCACGGCGCTGCGCCGCCGCACCGAGGCGCTCGACGGCGACGATCCGCCCGAGGCCGCGGCGCTGGTCTGGGACGTGCGCACCGGCTACGTCGAGGCGCTGCTCGGCGGTCGCGACTGGTCGGTGGCGAGCCAGTTCGATCGCGTGGTCCAGGCCTGTCGTCAGCCCGGCTCGGCGTGGAAGCCGCTGGTCTACGGCGCCGCGCTCGAGGCCGACGCGATCACCCTCGGCACCGCGCTGCGCGACGCGCCGGTCACCGAGTACGACGAGGTCAACGGCGTGTTCTGGAAGCCGCGCGCCGGCCACGCGTTCCACGGCGTCGCGCTCGCCGCCGATGCGCTCGCGCAGTCGCTCAACGCGCCGGCGATCGACGTCCTCGATCGGGTCGGGCCACAGCCGGTGATCGCGCTCGCGCGCCGGCTGGGCGTGACCACCGAGATCGCGGATCTGCGGCCGATGGCGCTGGGCGCCTCGTGCGTGAAGCCGATCGAGCTCGCGCGGGTCTACGGCGTGATCGCGCGCGGCGGCTGGGCGGTGGCGCCGCACCTGGTCACGCGGGTGCGGCGCGGCGACGAGATCCTGTTCGACGCGAGCGTGCCCGAGGACCCGTGGCTGTCGCCGGCGGCGCGGCTCGATCGCCTGGCGTGGGCGGCGGGGCTTGATCCGGCGGCGCGGGTGTCCGCCGATGGCGATCAGCTCATCGACGCGAAGACCGCGTTCTTGTTGACCGTCGGGCTGCGCGGCGTGGTCGAACGCGGCACCGCCACCGCGGCGCGCCTCTCCGGCATCAACGTCGACGGCATCAAGATCCTCGCCTTCGTCGTCTCGGGCGTCTGCGCCGCGATCACCGGTATCCTCCTCGCCGCCCGCCTCGGCAGCGGCACGACCAGTGCTGCCGACACCTACCTGCTCACCGCCTTCGCTGCCGTCTTCCTCGGCTCGGCGACGCTCCGCGATGGCGAATTCCACATCTTCGGCACCTTCATCGGGGTCCTCATCATCGCGGTCGGCTTCAACGGCCTCGCGATGTTCGGCGCCCCGACCTGGCGAGTCGGCTTCGCGGTCGGGCTCGGTGCCGGCGGACTTCGGTCGGGCGGCCAGCGAGTTCTAGCCTACCGGGGTCGTCCCGCCGGAAGGCGGTGCTATGCTCCGCCGACGATGTTCGGCATGGGCGGCAGCGAGATCCTGGTGATCTTGATCGTCGCGCTCCTGTTCCTGGGGCCGGACAAGTTGCCCGACGCGGCGACCAAGATCTCGAAGGGCATTCGCGACCTGCGCAGGCAGACTCGCGAGATCCAGCACACCATCGAGAACGACACGCAGATCGGCGGCGCGATCCGCGATCTGAAGAGCGCGCTGCGCGGCGAGGAGGTGCGGGCCGCGGTCCGCGCCGCGGTCGCGCCGGCGCTGGCGGAGGTCGATGGCGCGGTGAAGACGCTCAAGGCGCCGATCGCCGATGCTTCCAAGGTGGCCGCCGACGCCAAGGCGGATCTCAAGGGCGACGCCAAGCCGGTCGCGCCGGCTGCAGACCCGGCGGCCGGCTCGATCCTCGGTCCGCGTACCGAGGCGGTGACGCCGGACGCTGGCGATGCGGCCCTGGCCGCCGAGGTCGCCGCGATCGATGCGCCGGTGGCGCCTGCCGAGCCCGCCGGGCCGCGCCTGCCGCCGAGCGTGGGCGAGCCCCACGATCCCGACGCTCCTCCTGACGATCCCGAGGGCGATGCCGAGCTGGCGCGCCTGGTCCGCCCGGCCGGCGGCATCGTGGCGCGCGACCTCGCCGACGACCATGGCTAACGCGCCCAACGACGACGGCCGGATGCCGTTCTTCGAGCACATCCGCGAGCTGCGCGATCGCGCGCGCGGCGCGGCGATCGCGTTCGCGGTGGCGTTCGTCGGGTGCTGGTTCTTCTCGCAGCAGATCTACGACTGGCTGCGCGCGCCGGTGGATCAGGCGTGGATGTCGAACGCCGCGCAGCTCGGCGCCCACCCGGTGCTGGTGTTCTCGAAGCCGACCGAGCCGTTCTGGATCTACATGTCGGTCTCGATGTGGGCCGGCATCTTCGTGTCGTCGCCGTTCATCTTCTATCAGCTGTGGCGCTTCATCGCGCCCGGCCTGTATCAGCGCGAGAAGCGCATCGGCATGGCGTTCGCCGTGTTCTCGGCGGTGTTCTTCATCAGCGGCGCGCTGTTTTGCTACTACTTCGTCCTCGGCAATCTCTACTCGTACCTGCTCGAGTACGGCGTCAAGGACAAGCTGATTCCGCAGCTGAACATGGCGGAGTACTTCGATCTGACGAAGGACATGATGCTGGCGTTCGGCGGCGTGTTCGAGCTGCCGCTGCTCATCTACTTCCTCGCGATGGTCGGGCTGGTCACGCACCGCAGCCTGTGGAAGTTCAACCGCTGGTTCATCGTGCTCGCGTTCATCATCGGCGCGATCCTCACGCCGTCGCCGGATGTCGTGTCGCAGGTCATGATGGCGGTGCCGATGATCGCGCTCTACAACCTGTCGATCCTCGCGGCGTTCTTCGTCGTGCGCGGCAAGGAGAAGAAGAAGGAAGCGCAGAAGGCGCGCGAGCGCGAGGCGGATGCGCTGGAGCGCGCGAAGCGCAAGGCGAAGCAGGACGCGGGCGAGCCGGTCGAGGATGACGACGGCGAGCCCGGCGACGAGTAGGCGCGGCGGCGGCTGACGGCGAGGGTGCGAGGCGCCTGCCGTGGCAGCGCCAGGTGCCGGGCCAGGTGCCATGGCATCGCCAGGTGCCATGGCTTCGCCATGGCAGTCGCGGTGACCGGAGCGAGGCCGAGCGCGATCAGCTCGCGGTCGCGAACCGATCCCAGTCGATCTTGCGGAACCACACGAAGCCGAAGCCTGCCGACAGCGCGGCCCAGATCAGCAGCGACTCGAGCGCGATGCTGTGCTTCTCGGCGAGCTTCTGGTCGTGGTGCGCGTCGCGGACGCGGTCGAGCGTGTTCCAGTCCTCGAGGTTGCGGACCTGGGACTGCCGCTCCTCGAGGTGACCGTCGATCTCGGCGAACGCCGAGCCCTCGCGGACCGACGCGATCACCGCGGCGGGCGCGAAGCCGATGAGCACCGTGAGCGCCGCGCCCGCGACCATGCGCGCGCGCGTGTTGCCCGCGAAGCTGCGCAGGCGATCGCCGAGCGAGGGACC
>JAIOQA010000508.1 GCA_021413675.1 Deltaproteobacteria bacterium
GCACGGATGATCGACGTCGCACTCGGGCTCGCTCGAGCAGGTGAAGTCGAGGCCGGGGCCGAGCGTGGTGCAGCGGCCGGTGCCGTTGCAGTCGCGGTCGAGCTCGCACGGGCGCTGGCACGTGGTCATCGGGCCCGCGAAGCCGGTGCTGCCCAGGCAGCGCTCGCCGGCGGCGGTATCGCAGTCGCAGTCGAGATCGCAGGCGCCGGTGTTGGCGCCGCACGCGTGCGCGGGCGCGGGCCCGACGTCGACGGTGAGCGGCGTGACCGTGCCGGTGCCGATGTGCCAGGTGCCGGGCGTCTCGAGGACCAGCGACACCGGGCGGTCGACGTGGGTCGCGCCGGTCGTGCATGCGCCGCCGACCGGGACCCAGACGCCGAGCTCGATGGTCTCGTCGAGGGACTCGAACGTGCGCGCCGCGCCGACTATCCCGAGCTCCTCGCACGGGCCGAGATCGATGCCCACCTTCACGCGGGTGGTGCGGCCGCTGGTCAGCGGCGCGGGATCGATCAGCTCGACCGACGTGCCGCCGCGGCGCTCGTAGCGCCAGGTGCGGCCGCAGGCCTGCGCGGCGTCGGCCACGGTGGCATCGGCGGCCGCGTCGGCGGGGCCGGCATCGGGAGATGATCCACCGCCGCCACAGGCGGCGAGCACGAGCAAGGCGAGGGCGCGGCGCATGGGCGCATCCTATACGCTGGCGGGCGGCGGCTGCCCAGCGAATCGCGGCGCCTGCGGGTATCATCCGCGGCGATGTCCAAGCTCGGAGTCGTCGCGCTGATCGCCGCCGCCGCGATCGGTGCGTGCAAGCAGAAGGACGCGCCACCCGCGGGCAGCGCCGCCGCCAGCGCGCCCCTCGATGCCGCCAGCGCGCCGAGCGCCCCGCCGGATGCCGCGCCCGCACCCGAGCCCGCGACCCCGACGACCGTGCCGCCGCCACCGCCCGGCGACGGCCTCGCGATCCCGTACGTGCCGCCGGCCGCGCGCCAGATCATCGACGTCACCGACGAGATCACGATCTCGGGCTCGGCGACCGTCTCGGGCCGCGAGATGACGATGCTCGACGATCGCGCGATGGCGTGGAAGGAGACCCTGGTCGCCGTGAAGGGCGACGTCGTCACCCAGCTCGCGGTGTCGTTCAGCGCGGCGACCGCGAAGGTCGCGCGCCAGGGCAAGGCGGGCGAGCATCCGCTGCCGGTCGCCGACAAGACCTACGTCTTCACGCTCGATCACGGCCAGGTGACCGCGGTCACCGCCGATGGCGGCGCGGTCCCGCCGGTCGAGCTCGCCGAGCTGAACGCGTTCCGCGACGATCTCGGCAAGCCCGACAAGCTCGCGGCGCTGATCGCGAGCAAGCGCTGGACGAAGGGCCAGCCGGTCATCCTGTCCGCCGACGAGGTCGGCGCGGTCGCGCCGCCGGATCGCGGCATGAGCACGCAGCAGGTCACGATGACGCTGGTCGCGATCGCGCCGAAGACGGCGACGTTCGCGCTCGACGCGATCTACACCGGCACGCTCGGCACGTTCACGACCACCGTCACGACCCGCGGCTCGGTCGTGATCGATCGCGCGCGCGCGCGGCCGATCGCCCTCGAGGTCACCGGCGACATCCACGGCACCGGCAAGGCCGAGTTCACCGGCCGGCTGATCCGCAAGAAGACGCTCGGCTATCGCGAGTAGCGCCGCGCGCCGTCAGTACGGCTTGCCGCCGTCGTTGCCGCCGGGGCCGTAGTCGCAGACGATCGTGCTCGAGTACGTCAGCCCGCTGCAGTTGTAGAGCGCGCAGCCGACCTTGGTCGTGTTCCGCCACACGACCTGCGTGTAGTGGCCGCAGATCTTGCCCGAGGCGCAGGTGTTCGACGCGTAGTCGTAGTTGTTCTTCTCCGAGACCCACGACGCGACCGCGCCGGGCCCGGTCGCGGTGCCGGAGGACGCGTAGATGTTCTCGCCGACGTAGGTCGGGTAGCCGGTCGAGCGCCCGGCGTTGTGATCGACGAGCCCCGCCGGCGCCTCGACGTCGGTGCACTTCTGCACCCACGCCGTCGCGATCGCGGCGAGCGCCGGATCCCAGGTGAGCGGCGGCACGCCGACCGCAGCGCGCGCCTCGTTGTGCGCGAGCGTGATGCCCGCGAGCTCCGCGGGCTCGCCGACGCCGCCGGGCGCGTCGGGGCCACCGCCGCCGGGTGCATCGACGACCGCGCCGGGCGGCGCATCGACGCCGCTCGACGGATCGATGTCACCACCACACGCGGTCACCACGAACAGGACCCACGGCAGAGCGCGCCTCATGGTGGCAGGATCGCCGCGCCACGTGCGCGCGTCAATGTGGGCGCATGGGCGCGGAATCACGCAGCATCGACCGATCCGCGCACCCGCGGGTCGGAGCGCCGCCGTTGACACGGCCGCGGAGAGTCGGATACAGGGGCTATGCAGCGCGCCGGTGCGCGCGAGGTGCCAACGAATCCAGTCGACGAGATCTTCCGTGGGTGATCGGGAAGCCGGTGCGAATCCGGCGCAGCCCCCGCTACTGTGACCGAGGACGAACGCAGCACGGCCTGGAATGCCCAGGCCAGCCACCGCAAGGGAAGGCGCTGTCAGTAGGATGATTCGGGAGTCAGGAGACCGGCCCACGGAACCAGCTTCGGGGTGTGAGCCTAGATGGCCGCGCCTCGCGTTACGTGGGGTGACGTTTGAATCGCGCGACCAAGATCTCCTTGCGTCGAGCATGCCGCGCGGCCCTGGCCGCGTTGCTGCTCGCGCCCGTGGTGCATGCCGAGCCGACGCCCGACCGGGCGACGGCGCCGCGCGTGGCCACGCCGCCGCGGGTCGCGACCCCGCGCGAGGACGCGCGGCCGCGCGATCCCGTCCCGGTCGCGAAGGCGCCGGATGTCGCGGCCGCGGAGCCCGCGCCGATCGAGGATCCCGCCGGCGAGACCGTGGTCATCGATGGCCGCGCGGTGCGCGGCGGCGTGCGCGATCTGGTCGGCGGCGATCCGACCGCGCGCGATCGCCGCGGCGCGCTCGCGACCGCGCCGTTCGTGACGATCGTCCACACCGATGATCACGCGGGCGAGCCCGCGGCGTTCGCGGATCTGATCGGCGCGACCGTCGGCGCGCACGTCCGCAGCCTCGGCGGGCTCGGCGCGTTCTCGTCGGTGTCGGTGCGCGGGCTCGGCAGCGGCCAGACCGCGGTCTACGTCGATGGCGTGCCGCTGTCGCGCGTCGCCTCGGTCACCGCCGACCTCGGCCGCTTCGACGCCGACGCGTTCGATCGCGTCGAGCTGTACCGCGGCGGCGCGCCGGTCGATCTCGGCGGCGCGGCCCAGGGCGGCGCCCTCAACCTGGTCAGCCCGCTCGGCGCCGGGCCGCGCGGCGAGCGCTGGCGCGCGAGCGCGGGCATCGGCTCGTTCGGCGCGCGCCAGGTGCGGCTCGGCTACGGCGCCGGCGATCCCGCCGACGGCACCGCGGTGCTGGTCGACGCCGGCTACAGCGGCGCGACCGGCGACTTCGTCTACTTCGACGACGGCGGTACCAACCTCGATCCGTCCGACGATCACGACGCGCGCCGCGCCAACAACGCCTACGACCAGGGCGACGCCGCGATCCGCGCCGGCGGCACGCGCCACGGCTGGCGCTGGCGCGCGTCGTCGTCGGCGCTGCACAAGCGCCAGGGCGTGCCGGGCAGCGCGTGGAACCAGGCGCTCCACACCTCGCTCAGCACGACCAGCGGCCTGGTCTCGGGCGAGATCGGCGGCGCGCCGTTCGGCGACGACGGGCCCGCGATGACCGATCGCGCGTTCGCGATGGTCGAGGCCCAGGCGTTCCGCGATCCCGACGACGAGGTCGGCCTCTCCGGGAACGATCGGCGCTACACCACGCTGGCCGGAGGCGCGACCTCGGCGTGGCGCTGGCAGCTCGGTCGCCACGCGACCGCGGCCGCGCTCGAGCTGCGCGGCGACTGGTTCCGCGATGTCGACGAGGATCGCTCGCGGCCCGCGACCCGCGGCCTGCGCCTGGGCGCCGGGCTCGCGCTCGCCGACGACATCGAGCTGGCCGACGCGCGGCTGGTGCTGTCACCGGCGGTGCGGATCGATCTCGCGCGCACGCGGCCGACGATCGATCCCAACGCGACCGACATGACCGCGCCGGCACCGCGCACCGATCTGCTGCCCAGCCCGCGCCTCGGCGCGCGCGTGCTCGTCGACGAGGACGTCGCGATCAAGGGCAGCGCCGGCTGGTACGCGCGGCTGCCGACGGTGGTCGAGCTGTACGGCGATCGCGGCTTCGTCGTCGGTTCGCCCGGACTGCGTCCGGAAACCGGACCGAGCGCGGATCTCGGCGTGGTCATCGCGCCGCAGGCCGCGTGGCAGGGCATCGATCGGATCCTGATCGAGGCCGCCGGGTTCTACGCCGCGCCCGACGACGCGATCGCCTACGTGTCCGCCGGTCTGGTCGCGCGGCCGCTCAACCTCGGGCCCGCGCGGGTGCGCGGCGCCGAGCTGTCGGTCACCGGCCGCGCCGCGGGCATGCTCACGGTCACCGGCAACTACACGCTGGTCGACGCGGTCCAGCGCTCGACCCAGGCGAGCGTCGACGGCAAGCGCCTGCCCGGGCGGCCGCGCCACGAGCTCTACGTGCGCGGCGATCTCGCCGGCAAGGTCGGCGATCGGGTCTGGGTGCTGTGGACCGACGTGGCGTGGACCGCCGGCAGCTTCCTCGATCAATCCAACCTCGCCGCGGTGCCCGCGCGCACGCTGGTCGGCGCGGGCGCCAAGGTCGCGCTCGGCGGCGGCCTCCTCGCCGGCCTCACGATCCGCAACGTCGCCGACGCGCGCATCGAGCAGGTCGCGCTCGACCCTGCGCCCCGGCCCGACCTCGCGAATGTTCCCCGCGCGATCAGCGACTACGGCGGTTACCCGCTGCCCGGTCGCGCGCTCTATCTCTCGCTCGAATGGACGTACTGAATCATGAAGCGCCTCGCTCTCTCGCTGCTCTTCGTCGCCGCCTGCGGTGACAACGCGATCGCCCCGACGCCCGAGTCCCCCGACGCCGCGATCCCCGGCACGCCCGACGCCATGCCCGGCGCGACCGCGGTGATCGTCGCCGGCGACTTCGCCTCGACCGGCGTGCTCTCGACGATCAAGATGCCGTCGCTCGCGGTCACGCCCAACGCGGTCGCGGGCGTCGCGGGTGGCGATCCGTTCGTCCGCCAGTACGGCGACGAGCTATTCATCATCAACCGCTCGACCGGCGACAACATCACGATCCTCGGGCACGACCTCGCGCTGGTCCAGCAGGTCGGCACCGGCGCCGGCGTCAACCCGCAGGATGTCGCCGTCGACGGCCGCACGCTGTACGTGCCCGGCCTCGGCACCGCCGGCGTGGTCGTGATCGATCGCGATCACCCCGACCAGCGCGCGACGATCGATCTCGGCGCGCTCGATCCCGATGGTCACCCGGACTGCGTCTCGGCCTTCGTCGCGGGCCCGAAGCTCCTGGTCGCGTGCGGTGTCCTCGACGAGAACTTCGTCGCGCGCGGCCCGACGAAGATCGCGATCGTCGATCGCGCGACCAAGACGATGACCGGCTCGTTCGAGCTGGCGACCGCGAACCCGATCGGCTTCCTCGTCGCCACTCCGACGACCTCGATGTTCGGCGGCGATCTGCTGATCGCGACCGCGCCGTCGTTCACCGACTACACGACCGGCTGCCTCGCGCGGATCTCGCTGGGCGCGACGCCGGCGGCCCACGGCTGCGCGGTCACCAACGCCGCGCTCGACGGCCTCGCCAACCACCTCGAGGTCAGCCCCGACGGCGCGTCCTTGTGGATCGCGGTCACGCACTACGACGACACCTTCCAGCTGACCGGCGCGCTGCGCGCGGTGAATCTCGCGACCGCCGCGCTCGGCGATTCGATCACGCCGGCCGCGCAGATCGTCACCGACGTCGCGGCCTGCCCCGATGGCTCGACGGTGATCGTCGACAACACGTTCGGCCACGCCGGCGTGCGCGTGTACAAGAACGGCGCGGAGCTCACGACCGCGGCGCTCGACATCGGCACGACGCCGAACTACGGCAACAACCTCACCTGCTTCTGATCCATCATCGGGCGCATGGAGCCCGAGGTCTCGATCGTCCAGGTCGCGCCACGCCTCATCGCCGCGGTCCGGCGCACCGTCGCACCCGGTAAGGTGCCGGCGGTGTTCGGCAGCGCGCTCGACCTGGTGTGGGCGTTCTTGCGCGCCCACCCCGGGCTCCGCACCGACGGCCACAACGTGTTCCTCTACCACCACGTCGACGAGCCGGTGGGCGGCATGCCGATCGACTTCGGCGTGGAGGTGACGCGCCGCTTCGAGCCCGGGGGCGAAGTGCGCGTGGTCGAGACGCCCGCGGGGGAGGCGGCGGAGGTCGTGCATCGCGGCGACTACGCGGGCCTGCCGGGCGCCCACGCGGCGCTGCACCGCTGGTGCGCGGCGAAGCACCGCCGCGTCGGTGCGCACAGCCTCGAGATCTACGGCGACTGGTCGCCGGATCCGGCGCGCCTCGAGACCACGATCCAGTACCTGCTGCGCTGATCAGCGCATCACCGCCATGCCGCCGCTCTCGGCGGCGAGCGACTGCAGGAGCGACGAGTCCTGATCGATGCCGACGCCGACGGTGTCGAAGCGCAAGCCGCGCTGGATCTCGCCGCGCGCTCGCGCCAGCAGCTCGCTGGCCGAGCCGCCGGTGTTGGCGAGGCCGTCGGAGAGCAGCACGACCCGCGCCGCGCCCATGCGGTAGGCGAGGTCGAGCGCGGGCGCGGCGGCGGTGCTGCCGCGCGCGGTGATGCCGCGGACGAAGCCCTCGATCGCGGCCCGGCTGTCGGGCGTGAGCACGATCAGGGTCGGCGCGACCGCGGCGAGCTCGTCGTCGAAGAAGACCACGCCGACGCGGGTGCCGTCGGGCAGCGCGCGCAGCGTGCGGACCAGCTCGGCCTTGGCGACCTCCATCTTGCTGGGCAGCGGGCCGTGCGCGGCGGAGTTGACCAGCGAGGCGGCGAAGCCGGCGAGCGCGGCCTGGCCGCGGCTCATGCCGACCGCCTTGCCCGCGAACCCGGCGGAGACCTCGCCCATCGAGCCCGAGCGATCGAGCACGAACACCACGTCGCGCGCGTCGTTCAACGGGATGCCGAAGAAGTCGATGCGGACCTCGGCCTGGACCGCGACCGCTGGCTGCGCGGGGCCGATGATGCGAAAGCCGCCCGCGCCGGTCACGGTGCACGCGGTCAGCGCGAGGGCGGCGAGCGAGGCGCGCTTGAGCATGGAGGAGGGAAGAGCAACCTGCGTGCCGGCGAACGATCGTTGCGACCTCGCGGTGTTGGCGCGCGCACGCGATGCGGCATCGCGCGAGGTGTGGCGCGCGCGCCTCGCCGGGAATCACGGTCGACGCTGCCCACGCGCGGTTGCAGTCGCGGCGCGCGGTCCCAGGTCACGGGCCACGTGATCACGCGCCGGGGCGCGCCGGTCCCTGTGTGATCGCGAGGGATTCGCGCGCGGAGATGCGCGCGATCGCGCCGCGCCACGCGTGGCACTGCGCATGAAGTGGTGCGTGCGCACACCCCGCAGTCGGAGGCATCGATGGTTCGCTCGCTGATCGCAACTTCCGTGATGGCGCTGGTCGGTGGCTGCATGGTCGGCGATCCCAACGCCACCGGCACGAACCAGGGCGCGATGACGTTCGAGGAGTGGAAGGCGCAGGCCTGGGTCGAGACCTGGGCCGGCGGCGCGTACATCGTCGACGGCGACACGCCGCTGTTCAACGACAAGCAGCTGTTCGAGGCCTGGCAGAACTACGTGAGCCAGGGCGGCCTGATCGTCAACACCGTCGGCGGCGCCGACGACCGCTGGGACGACACCCGCAAGCTCGACCTCACGTACTGCGTGTCCGACGACTTCGGCGCGAACAAGCAGACCGTGATCGACGCGATGGTCGCCGGCTCCGATCAGGGCTGGTCGCAGTACGCGAACGTGACGTTCGTCTACGTGCCGGCGGAGGACGGTCGCTGCTCGACCGCGAACGACGCCGTGCTGTTCGATGTTCGTCCGGTCAGCGGACAGAGCTACCTGGCGCGGTCGTTCTTTCCCAGCACCACCCGCAGCGGCCGCGAGCTGCTCATCGACAGCACGGCGTTCGGCAACGTCGGCTGGCCGCTCGGCAACATCCTCGGCCATGAGATGGGCCACATCCTCGGCTTCCGCCACGAGCACACCCGGCCCGAGGCCGGCACCTGCTTCGAGGACAACAGCTGGCGTCCGCTGACGCCGTACGACAGCGCGTCGATCATGCATTACCCGCAGTGCAACGGGTCGTCGCAGGACCTGTCGTTCACCGCGCAGGACGGCGCGGGTGCCGCGAGCCTGTACGGCGCGCCAGGCGGTGGCGGTGGCGGCGGTGGCGGCGGTGGCGGCGGCGGTGGCGGCGGTGGCAACGCCAGCGTCCCGCACACCGCGTCGGTCGACGGCGCGGTCGCCAAGGACGAGACTCTCGACTACCAGCCGATCGCGGTCGTACCGGGGACGATCGTCGAGGTCGCGATGTCGGGCTCGGGCGATCCCGATCTGTACGTGCGGTTCGGCGCGCAGCCGACCGCGACGCTCTACGCGTGCCGCCCGTACGTCGATGGCGCGAGCGAGACCTGCTCGGTGAGCGTGCCCGCGGGCGAGACCGCGGCCTACATCCAGGTCCGCGGGTTCGAGGCCGCCTCGTTCCACCTGGACGTCAGCTGGTCCGGCCCCAGCTGAACATCCGCGCGGGTTTTGCGTCTTCTTGCCAGGGGACCGTGGACGGCCGTCGGCCCGCGGAAAACGGCCCATCAACAGCTGTTCACGCCTGGGGGCTAAGTCCTTGGAGCGTGGTCGTGGCGACCGTGGCATGTGCCGTGAAATACACGCCATCATGCTTCGACTCGCCAAGACGTCTGCACTCCTCGCTCTTGCCCTCGCTGCCGTGGCCCCGGCGACCGCCTCGGCCGACATCGAGCGCGACCACCGCATGATGGCACCCAGCCAGCCGCCCCCGCCGGCGCGCTATCGCCGTCGCCCGGGCCCGCGCCTGATGGCGCCGCTGCGCATCGACATCGGCGCCACCGGCTCGAACACCTCGGAGGGCTACCTGCCGGGCCTCGAGATCCGCGCCGGCATCCACTGGGCCTCGCTGAGCCCGCAGCCGACCAACTTCGACATCGGCCTCGGCCTCTTCGGCGCGGTCCTGCCCGGTAACGACCACGGCACGCCCGGCGACACCAGCGACGACGACGTCGTGTACGGCGGCGCGTACCTCGAGGTCGGCCAGACGCTGTCGCACGGCGACTACTGGCGCACGTGGGCCTCGGGTCGCGGCGAGTACCTCGGCTCGAGCGCGTTCGGCAAGGACTCGAGCGGCTTCGGCGTGGCCGGCCGCCTGAGCGCCGAGCTCTACGCGAGCGGCGTGGGCATCGAGCCGCGCGGCCTGTTCCTCGGCACGTACGCGATCGGCGTCTACGCCGAGGTCGCGGGCCGCCAGCTCGGCAGCGACGTGGGCGCGCTCCAGGTCAGCGCCGGCCTCACGTTCCGCACGCCGCTCGTGTTCGCGCCCTGACACTGGCTACTTCGCGGTGACCGCCACCTCGGTGGCGGCACCGCCGGTCGCGATCCGGCCGATGACCGCGCGCTTGCCGAGCGCGATGCGCGCGGTCGAGGTCCAGCGCTGGCGCACCATCGCCGCGCCGGTGCCGCTGGTGCGGTTGACCTCGATGTCGACGGTCGCGGACTGCGCGTCGCTGGCGTTGCGACACAGCTTGGCCTCGAAGACGCCCTGCGGTGACGAGGCGCTGATGCTGGCGCAGGCGTGATCGGTGTCGAGCGGCACCGTGCCGTCGAACGCGGGCGCGCTCGCGCCAGCGTCGGTGAGCTCGACGTGCAGCTCGAGCGGTGTGCTCGGCCGGGCGGGCGCGTCGGCGCGCGCGACGGTGGCGGTGGTGACCAGGGCGAGGGCGATCGAGAGGTGCGAGAGGCGCATGGCCGGCCTCATGAGCAACCGATGTGCCGCGCGCAGGCGCGCGAGATCATGCGAGCGCGCGATCGCCGCGGCCTGATCGCTGCCAGCTGGGCGCGCGCGCGCCGGCGATCGATGTCATCGCGGCACGTCGATCAAACGGGCGCGTCGGCGTCGATCGGATCGTCGGTGTCGATCGCGGCGATCGGATCGGCGCTCGCGTCACCGGCGTCACCGGCATCACCCGCATCGCCCTCCGCCGCATCCGCCGCCGCGCTCGCGAAGTGTGCGAGCACCGCCTGGGCCGCGCGCCGGTTCATGCCGGGCGCGGCGATCAGCGCCTCGAGCGTCGCGGTGCGGATCTCGCGCACGCTGCCGAAATGCCGCAAGAGCTGGGTGCGCCGGGTCGGCCCGATCCCGGCGATGCCGTCGAGCTCGCTGACCAGCGCCGCCTTGCCGCGGCGCTCGCGGTGGAACGTGTTCGCGAACCGGTGGGCCTCGTCGCGCAGCCGCGCCAGCAGGAACAGCTCCGCCGAGTTCGGTCGCAGCAGCACCGCCTCCTTCTGGTTGCGCAGGTACACGCGATCGGGCGCGGTGCCGCCCTGGAGATCGCGCTCCTTCGCCAGGCCGATGATGTCGGGCGCGCGATCGCTGTCGAGCGGCAAGCCGGCATCGACCAGCGCGGTGATCGCCGAGGCGAGCTGGCCCTTGCCGCCATCGATGACGATCAGATCGGGCAAGGCCCACGCCGGATCGTCGCCGCTCGCGCGCTTCACCCGTCGACCGAGGACCTCGTACATCGCGGCGAAGTCGTCGTTGGCGACCGAGCGCACGCGGAACTTGCGGTACAGCTGGCGGGCCGCGACGCCGTCGACGAACGTGACCATCGAGGCCACCGGCTCGGCGCCCTGGATGTGCGCGATGTCGAAGCACTCGACCCGCACCGGGCGGCGCCGCAGCCCGAGCCGCTCCTGCAGCTTCGCGAGCGTCGCCTCCTGGTCGTCCTCGCGCCCGCGCCGCGACACCGCGGTCGACGCCGCGTTCTTGTCGGCGAGCTCGCACAGCCGCGCCTTGGTCCCGCGCTGCGGCAGCACCACCCGCACGCGCGCGCCGCGCAGCCCGGTCAGCCACTCGGCGAGCGCGGCGTCGCCCTCGATCGGCCAGCTGACCATCACCTCGTCGGGGATGAACGTGCCGGTCGCGTAGTACTGCTGCACGAAGTCGGCGAGCACCAGCGGATCGGGCCGCTCCTGCTCGCGGGCGTGGAACGCGCGCCGCCCGACCAGCTTGCCGGCGCGCACGAACAGCACCGCGACGTCGACGACATCGCCCTCGCGGTACAGGCCCCACACGTCCTGATCGACGAAGTCGTCCTGGACCACGTGCTGGCGCGCGAGCGTGCGCTCGACCGCGCTGATCGAGTCGCGCAGGGCCGCCGCCGCCTCGAAGTCCTCGGCCTCGGCCTTCGCCGCCATGCGGCCGCGGAGCCGCTCGACCAGCTGATCGTTCTTGCCGCCGAGGAACATCGCGACGTCGTCGACCTGCTCCTTGTAGGCCGCGGGCGTCACCGGCAGCGCGCACGGCGCCGCGCAGCGCTTGATCTGGTACTGCAGGCACGGCCGGCCGCGGGTCTCGAGCACGTGATCGGTGCAGGTCCTGAGCTGGAAGTGGCGGTTGAGCAGGCGCAGCGTCTCGCGCGCGCTGGTCGCCGAGTGATACGGGCCCCAGTAGCGCGCGCCGTCGTCGCGGATGTGGCGCACGACCTCGACCCGCGGGAACAGGGCGCGCGGCGGGCCCGACGACGGCGGTGGCGCGAGCCGCAGCACCAGGTACTGCTTGTCGTCGCGCAGCTTCACGTTGAAGCGCGGCTGGTGCTCCTTGATGAGGTGGTTCTCGAGGAGCAGCGCCTCCTTCTCGGACGGCACGACGATCGTCTCGACGTCGTCCGCCGCGCGCGCCAGGAACCCCGCGGCCACGAACAGCCGCTCGTCGCCGCCCTTGAAGTACTGCCGGACGCGCGACCGGAGGTTGATCGCCTTGCCGACGTAGATGACCTCGCCCCCGCGGTCCTTGAACAGGTACACGCCAGGGTCGACCGGGATGCGGTCGAGGACCTCGTCGGTGATCGCCACGGCGGGAAGCTAGCGCGGATCGATCGCCGCGGCAGCGACTGGCGGGAGCACTACAGATTCACGCAGTCGCGGAACGTCACCAGCACCATCACGACCGCGAGGATCAGGATGCCGACCATGTGCACCGTGGTCTCGACCTTCGGGTTGGCGCGGCGCCGCGTCGCCATCTCGTAGCCGAGGAACACCAGGCGGCCGCCGTCGAGGGCGGGCAGGGGCAGCAGGTTGAACAGGCCGAGGTAGACGTTGAGCAGCATCATCAGCTCGAGCACCGCGATGATGCCGGTCGAGAACGCGCGCTTGATGATGCTGGCCATGCCGACCGGGCCCTTGACGTCGCCCTTCACCTGGCCGGTGATGACCTGGTAGAGCCCGGTCGAGATCTCGATGGTCTGATCGATAGGATAGCGGAACGCCGCGCCGACCACGCCGACCGGCCCCACGGACAGCCGGTCGTACTGCTCCTGGAACACGATGCCGAGCCGGTAGATGTTGACCTTCTTGCCGTGCTCGTCCTCGGTCTTGCCGTCGAAGCGCGGCGTGATCTGCACGTCGAGCTGCTTGCCGGCGCGCTGGATCGTGAGGGTGAGCGGCACGCCGGGGGCGCCGTCGGGCGGCAGGACATCGGCGGCGACGTGGGGCTGGGTCGCGGCGATCGTCTTCTGCAGCGAGCCGGCCTCGCCGGTTGGCGAGACCATCCACAGCGGCTTGCCGTTGAGCGCCAGCAGGCGGTCGTCCTCCTGCAGCACGCGCTTGGCGTCGTACGCGGGATCCATCGAGTACACGCCGAACCAGCGCTCGGCCGACTTGATGCCGAACGCGCCGTACAGCGTGAGCGCGAGGACGATCGCGGTGAGGTAGTTGGTCGCGGGCCCGGCGAAGATCGTGACGAACCGCTGCCACGCCGGCCGGTTCGGGTACGCGTGGATGTCGTCGGGATCGACCTCCTCGGCAATGTTCATGCCCTTGATCTCGACGAAGCCGCCGAACGGGATCGGCGCGATCTGGAAGATCGTGCCGGTCTTCTTCGAGCGCACCGAGGCGACCGCGGGACCGAAGCCGATGCTGAAGCGCTCGACGCGCATCTGGCACCAGCGCGCGACCAGCAGGTGGCCCGCTTCGTGGACCACGATCAGGAAACTGATCGCGAGGATCGCGCCGAGCCAGGACATGTCGGGCGACTATAGCAAGCGGTCCAGGCCGGCGCCGGTCGCGTGATAGCTTCATGCGGTGAGGGCGCTGTTTAGTTGTGCGATCGCACTGACTGGCTGTTCGACGCTGCTCGGGGTCGAGCCGCTGGGCTCCGGCGACGCGGGGACCTCCGACAGCGCGCCCGGTGTCGACGCCGCGCCCCACTACTCGCTGACCGTGCGCAAAGCCGCAGACGGCACCGGGGAAGGCGCGATCACGGCGGCGGCGATCGGCCTCGACTGCGGCGCGGGTTGCGCCACGCAGACGATCGTCCTCGCCGGGCCCGCCGCGGTCGAGGTGCAGGTCGCGCCGTCGTCGGGCACGTTCTTCCAGGGCTGGTCGGGGCCGTGCCACGGCCCGGCGCGGCGCTGCACGATCCAGGTCGACGGCGACGTCGAGGTCGGCGCGCGCCTGACCTCGATCACGCAGAACCTGATGTTCGCCACCGCGGCGAAGTTCGGGGCGAACCTCGGCGGTGTCGCCGGCGCGGATCAGAAGTGCGCCGACGCGGCCCAGGCCGCGGGGCTCGCCGGGATCTGGGTGGCGGTGGTCTCCGTCGAGAACGGCGACAACGCGCCCGATCACCTGCTGATGAGCGCGCCCGGCCAGGTCGGTGGCTGGATCCGTCTCGACGGCGCGCCGGTCGCCGATGACCTCGCCGCGCTGGTCAACGATCAGCGGCTGTTCTACCCGGTCGCCTTCGACGAACTCGGCAACCGGATCCCGGCCGACGACGACGAGGTCTGGACCGGCTCGAACGCACGGATGTTCTGGAGCGGCGCGAGCTGCGGCGACTGGGCGGCGACCACCGGCACCGGCACGGTCGGTGCGGCGGCGCGCGGACCGGGGCAGTGGATGGCATCGCGGACGTCGGTGTGCACCGCGACCGCGCGGCTCTACTGCGCGATGGTCAATCGCTCGACGACGGTCGCGCCGCCAGCGCCGACCGCGGGCAAGAAGATCTACATCAGCAACGCCGACGTCGCGTTCGGACCGGCGCAGGGCACCAGCCAGGCCGACGCGGCCTGCGTCGCGAGCGCGCCGACCGGCGTCACGAGCGCGCACGCGCTGCTCGCGACCAACAGCCGCGCCGCCGCCGCGCTGCTCGATCCCGCGGCGACCTACGTGCGGCCCGATGGCGTCGCGGTCGGCACCGGCGCGGATCTGATCGCCGCGAGCGCCGGCGAGCGCGTGCTCGAGGCCGCGCCGTGGCAGACCGGCGGCGGCCTGTACGCGTCGACCGATCAGGAGATCTGGTCGGGCAGCGCGACCCTCGCCGGGCTCGGCAACAGCGGCACGACCTGCAGCGACTGGGCGGTCGGCGCCAACAAGGCCAACACCGGCCAGGTCAACGCGACCAGCGCGGCGTTCTGGAGCGGCCGCAGCGCGCGCTGCGACGCGACCGGCGTGCGCGCGCTGTGCGTCGAGGACTAGCCGGGAGTCAGATCCGGCGCTCGGAGTCGGCGCGGCGCGCGGGGAGCAGATCGCGGAAGCGGAAGCGCGGCGGCCTGGGCGCGCCGATCGACGGCGTGAGCTCCTGAACGTCGACGCGCAGGCCGGTCGCGGCCAGGTGGCGCGACAGGCGGCGCAGCAGCGCCGGTCCGAGGCCCCGCACGCCATGGGCGGCGGGCAGGGCGCGGACGCGGTGCGCGACGGCGAAGCGACCGCGGATGATCACCGCGTCGACCTCGTCGCGCTGCAGCTGCTCGTGCGCGCGCTGGAACGAGCCGAGCGGCGCGACCGCGGCGTGCGGCGACAGGATCCACAGCGCGTGGCCCTGGGCGCGCGCGATGCCGGCCTCGGCGCCGCGACCGCGCAGCGGCGCGTGCTGCACCCGCAGCTCGGGCAGCGAGCCGCGCAGGAGCGCGAGCACCGCGTGGGAGTTGTCACCCGAGTCCTCGTCGACGGCGAGCAGCTCGAAGGTGAGCCCGAGCTCGCGCAGGTGTCCGGCGATCCGCTGGACCGCGTTGCCGATCACGTCCTCGTCATCCCGAAACGGAAGGATGACGGATACATCGTAGGGCGCAGCTCCGGCCATTGTCCGACGGAGTAGCAGCCGGCGTGCCCGTCTTGTCCTCACCCTGCGGATAGCCTAGCGAGCGAGTCTGACTCACGGAAGTACTGGAAATTTTGACGACTCGCAGATCGAAGCACCGTCACTGGCCGGACCGTCCGCCAGTCGGTGCGTACGGGTTTCGTCACTCGCGACCGTGGATGCTGGGTAACTCGTTGCGCACCCGACTCATTTCCGGCGCACCCGGCGCGCGCGATCAGCGCCGCCAGTGCGCGTCGAGGCGGGCGCCGACCGCGCGCCAGTCGCGGTCCTCGATGAAGCGTGCGGCGGCGGCGCGCGTGTCGATCGCGCCCTGGAGCACGTGCTCGATCGCCACGGCGAGCGCGGCCGGGTCTTCGGGCGGCACGTGGGTGATCGCGGACCCTGGCAGCTCGGCGAGGCCGCCGACCGCTGACGCGATCACCGGCACGCCGGCGGCCATGCCCTCGAGCGCGGCGAGCGGCAGGCCCTCGGCGCGACCGGTCGCGAGCGCGCGCGACGGGATGACGAGCGCGCTGGCCTCGGCGAGCAGCCGATCGCGCGCGCCGGTGTCGAGCGCGCCCGCGAACACGACCCGCGGATCCGCGGTCGCGAGCGCGGCGCGCAGCGGGCCGTCGCCGGCGATGACCAGCCGGCACGGCGTGCGCACGTGCGCCATCGCCGCGATCGCGACGTCGACGCCCTTGATCGGCACCAGCCGCGCGAGCACGGCGATCGTCGGCGGCGAGGTGGGCGCGCGCGGCAGCGCGGCGAAGGCGCCGCGGTCGATGCCCATCGGCTCGATGATCGCGGCGCGATCGAGCCGGCGCGCGAGCCCCGGCGGCAGCGCGGCGAGCGCGGCGCGGCGCAGATCCTCGGCGACGAACGCGAACCTCGCGCGGCGCGCGAGCAGCGCCGCCGTCACGGGCGCGAGCAGGCGCAGCCGGCGCGCGAGGTGGAGATCGCCGCCGTGGGCGATCACCAGCAGCGGGCCGCGCGAGGCGATCGCCGCCAGCCCCGACGGCAGCCACCAGTGCGCGCAGACCGCGCGCCACCGGTGCGAGCGCCGCAGCACCGCGGCGGTCAACGCGGCGGCGAACCGCGCGGCGCCGCGCGCGCCGGCCTCGAGCGCGTCGGGCGCGCCGCCCGCATAGAAGAGGCCCGCGGGCGCGGGCACGCGGATCACGCCGGGCTGCGCGATCGCCTGCGGATCGTCGGCGGCGATGACCTCGACCTCGGCGCCGGTCGCGCGCAGGTACGCGACGTGCGCGGCGACGAAATGACCGGCGGGATCGCCGGGCCAGCGCGGATACGAGGTCGTGACGACGCCGATCACGCGATCACGAGCGATCGATCACGACATCGCGGCGCGCCGACGGCGGGCGCGGGCCTCGCTCGCCAGCCGGTTGCCCCACGAGCGGAGCAGCACCCAGGGGATCGGGTGGATCGCGTTGCCGAGGTGGATGCCGCTGGTCCAGTGCGGGCCGTAGATCGGGCGCACGCGCACGTCCAGGACGCGCAGCTCGGCGGCGTGCAACCGCGACAGGATGTCGTTGGGATAGCCGTAGCGCGGGAACACGCCGTCGAGATCGACCGCCTCGAGCGCCGCGCGGCTCGCCGCGGTGTAGCCGCACTGCGAGTCGAAGACGTGGTGGTAGCCCGAGGTCACCCGGGTCGCCGCCGACAGCACGACGTTGCCGACGATGCGCGCCGCCGGCATCGCGGTCCACACCTCGGGGTGCAGGAAGCGGTTGCCCTTGACGTAGTCGGCGCTGCCATCGGCGATCGGATCGAGCAGCGCCGGCAGATCCGCCGGATCCATCTGGCCATCGCCGGCCATGACCGCGACGACGTCGGCGCTGGCGGCGAGCGCGCGGCGGTAGCCGGTCACGATCGCCGCGCCCACGCCGCGGTTGTCGCCGTGGCGGACGACGTCGATCGGCTCGTGGCCGCGCCGGTCACCGGCCGCGCGCGCGACCGCGCTGGTGTCGTCAGCGCTGGCGTCGTCGACGACGATCACGTGATCGACGAGCGCCGGGATGGTGGCGACCGCGTCGCCGATCTTCTGCGCTTCGTTGTAGGCCGGAACGACCACGGCCACTCGCAACTGCCGGTACATCGGTCATGCTTGTATCACTGCCTGGCGCGGGCGCACTCCTGGAAGGCGCTGCGAGGCTGTTCGACCTGTCACAGCCCCGTGCTACGAGGTCCCCATGGCCGGCGGAGTCAACAAAGTCATCCTGGTCGGAAACCTCGGGGCCGACCCCGACATGCGGTACACGCCGAGCGGGCAGGGCGTCTGCGAGCTGCGCATCGCGACCAGCGAGAGCTGGAACGACAAGAACGGCCAGCGCCAGGAGCGCGTCGAGTGGCACCGCGTCGTCGTCTGGGGCAAGCGCGCTGAAGTCTGCGCGAAGTATCTGTCGAAGGGCCGCCAGGTCTACGTCGAGGGCCGCATCCAGACCCGCACGTACGACGACAAGGAAGGCCAGAAGCGCTACATCACCGAGGTGATCGCCAACGACGTCCAGTTCCTGGGCGGCGGCAATCGCGACGGCGCCGCCGGTGGCGGCGGTGGTGGTGGCGGCGGTGGTCGTGGTCGCACCGACGACGGCCCGATGCCTCCCGCCGACAACGACTTCGGCGGCGGTGGCGGCGGCGGCGGCGGCCCGGACGACGACATCCCGTTCTGATCCGCGCGCGCCACCACATCCGTCGAGCGGCTCAGCGCATCTCGACGTAGTCGGTCGAGCGGCTCAGCGCATCTCGACGTAGTCGCGGAGCATGTGCGCCTCCGCCTCGATCTCCTGCACGCGATGTTTGACGACATCGCCGATGCTGACGATGCCGACGAGGCGTCGGTCATCGAGCACCGGCACGTGCCGGATGCGCCGCTCGGTCATCATCGACATGATCTCGTCGATGCGATCCTCGGGGTTGCAGACCTCGAGCTCGGTCGTCATGACCTCCTCGACGCTCATGTCGAGCGCCGGCGGCCCGTGCATCGCGATCGCCTGGATGACGTCGCGCTCCGACACCACCCCGAGAATCCGATCGCCTGACACCACCAGAGCCGCGCCGATGCCCCGTTTGGTGAGCAATCGCGACAGCGCCTCCACCGTGGCGTCGGGCTCGGTCGTGACCACGTCGCGCCCTTTGCGCTCCAGGATCTCCAGCACCAGCATGACGGCCTCCTATCGTTCCACGGTGCGAGCATTCCGCACCAGGATCAACAGCGAAGTCTGCGGCACGCTGGAACACCGATCGACCTGCGACCGCTGACGCGCAACTCGCGGAACTGACTCGATCGCCGATCGCGCTCCCGTGCAGCCTCGCACTTCGCGACGCGCACGGTCGTGATGTTCATCAAATCGAAGCGGAGGAGCGAGACTAACGTTCGCGGCCCCGTCGACCGTCACCGCAAACTGCAGGCCCACGTCAACGCCGCACACTTCGGCGCCTGCGGCCTGCATCAGCGACCCGCGCTCGACGGGGCTGGCTTCGATTCGCACGCACTATGACCACCGTGAAGCAGAAGGCGCTCGCGAAGGACGAGGGCCGGCTGCGACGGTCTCCGACCCGGCTTGGGCTCAGCTCGCTGCTGGCGAGGAACGTCGGCCACTACAGCGGCCACCTCGGCGGCGAGGCCGCGCTCCATCGCGCTCGGCGCTGATCATCCTGCGGTGCGCACGCGGGGGCATCACCCTCGCCGGCGAGACACCAGCGACATGGGCGAGATGATCTGGCTCCAGTCGTAGAGCCCGCCGCGCTCGACGAACTTGCCCGCGTCCCAGGTGATCTGCTCAAGCGCCGCCTCGACACCGACGTCGAGGATCGGCTTGCTGTACACGTGGCGACCTGTCGCGTTGCTGAAGAACCGTCCCAGCGGGTCGATCATCACGTACGAGGCCGTCATGGCCGCGTTGTCCTCGACGACCGGCGCGAAGCCTTCCGCGCCGAGCGGAAGATGGCGGTCGACGAAGGCTCGGAACTGCGCCGGCGCGATCAGTAGCGGCTCGACGCGACCGTCGTTCTGGCCGCCGACCGGAAGGACCTGGAACACCTTCCAGCGGTGCGGCCGCACGCGGCGGACGAACGCGGTCATGTCCTCGTCCCAAGTCCGCGCGGTGACGACGGTGTTGAGCTTGGCTCGCAGACCGTAGGCATGGACGAGATCGAAGAGCTTGGTCGTGCGGGCGACGTGGTTGCCTCGTCCGCGGCCAAGCGCGGCTTGGACCTGCTCGACCGCCGAGTCGACCGAGAGCCCAACCCAGTCGAGGTCGCCGGCCTGGCACTCGAGCAGCGCCTCGAGGGCGAACCCGTTCGAGATGATGGTCACGACGAGGCCTTGCGCCCGCGCCTCTCGCAGGACCTCGCCGAGGTAAGGGCACAGGGTCGGTTCGCCGCCGGCGAAGTTGAGCTTCTCGGTCCCGGCGGCACGGAGCACGCCGATGAGGCGAACCGCGTCCTCGGCGGTCAGATGCCCGCGCACGTCGTCGAACGTGGCGAAGCAGAACGTGCAGGCGTCGTTGCAGGGGCGCCAGAGGTGGAAGTTCACGGCGACCGGCTTGGACGGATGCGTGGCGCACGCGGGCTCGTCGACGTCGGAGGCACTCGGGGCGGGGATTGGATCGAAAGGCATGACCAAACCTTGGCCTGAGACGCCATCGATCGCGACGATGGATTCATCGCTGTATCGATGGATTCATCGATGGAAATGCGTCGTGCCTCGGCTACGCTGTGGTTCATGTCGTGGCAAGACAAGTACAAGCAGCGGTTCCGCTCGGACACCGAGTGCGCCAAGAGGCTCCGGGCGGAGTGGCGAAAGGAGGAGAAGGCCGAGGCCGACGAGCTCAAAGACTCGTCCCTTGCCACCAAGATCGGGAAGCTGCTCACGTCCGGCGACAAAACCGGTTGGTGGGCGAAGCACCCGGTCGTGCGGCGGCTCTTCGCGGACCTGCTTGACCTCGACCAAGACGCGATCTTCGGGGCACCAGCTGCGGCTGGCCTGTTCTCATTCCCGGAGTTCCCAAGACTCGCCGCGCTGGACGCGAACGAGGAACCCTGCCGGCTCTGGCGCGACGGTTGGTTGCTCGACGTCGCGCTCTCCGAGCTGCGGAGGCCGCTTGCCCGGCACGTCTGGATCTCGGCGCCGCCGGGAGCGGGCAAGTCGCTCGTGGTCAGGTACCTGCAGGAGCGTCACGCGAACGAGTTCCTCGCGGTGACCGTTGCGAACCTCAGCGCTGCTGCGGTTCATGCGAGCACGATGCTGACCTTGGTCGTCGAGCTTGAGGATGTCGATGACGTCGACGCTTCGAGCCTAGACGTACTCACGCGGCGTGGGCGCGCGACCATCGTGCTTGCACCCTTCGGGTTCCCGCGCCAAGACGATGACTGGACGTACGGCGCAGGAACGAGCGCCGCCGCGCTCGGTTGGGCAACGGCCGACGCCGCGCGATCCGGCGACTGGCGCGGGCGCCTGATCGACTGGATCGATGCGCGGCTTGAACGGGCCGAATGGGAAACGAAGCTCGTCAAGGAGCACGTGCTGCGCTGGCTTGACCAGCACGACCCGCGAGGCGAGCTCGTCGGCACGCCGGGCGACCTATTGGCGCTCTGCGCCGACTTTGATGCTCACGGCCCCGGCGAGGAAGGACTCGCCGAGCGAGGCGCGAGGTGGCTCCGTGACGTCGGTATCGGGATGCTGCCTGCGGATACGCCGGGCACGTGGCGCACGCACGTTGCGGAGAGCGCGTTCGCCGAACTCGCCAAGGGGCACGCGAACGACACCACGCATGCCTTCGGAACCCTCGACGCGAAGGGGTGGGCGGACCTTCTCCCGGTCCCTCATCGTCCCATCGCCGAAGTCGACCGGCCCGGCAGCGTGCTCGCCGTCGGGTTCTTCCGCGAAGGCGGACTCCTTCGCGGTTCGGCGCACGGCCTCCTGCCATACCCGTCGTGGGTCATGCAGGGGATCGTCAACGAGGAGCTGGCGAGCAAGTTTCGGAAGCCGCGCGCGAGCGGCTGGGGCGCTGCGGCGGCCGACCAGTCACGGCAGCCGATTGTCGACCGTGCCCTCGACGCGGTGTCCGGTGGCAAGTTCACGGCGCTGCTTCGGGACCTGGCGAAACTCGGCGCCCCGAAGACGCTCTCCGAAATCGGCGCTGTCGAATCCGCGCTCGCTGCGCTGGGGCGCCGTCTCGCCCGAGAGGGGCAGCTGCTTGGCTCGCGAGACCATGCGGCAGTGAACGAGCTCATGCGCCACCAGCTCGAGGCCGTCGAGATCCACAATGGCAGTCGTCGTCCGTACACGCGGCGTGACGCGGATGAGTGGCTGGCGACGGCTTGGGCGGTGAGCCTGCACGTGCCGGCGCCGCCTGGGTTCTCCTCCGGCGAGTCCGGCTGGGAACTGCCCGGCTGGACCCCCGAACTCGATGTCGCCTCGCTGCCTCAACAAGGGTTCCCGACGTCGTATGTGCAGCCGTTCGGGGCCAGCCTCCACGTTCAGCGGCTCGCGGCGCTCTCGCACCTTGTCGTGACGCGCCTGCCTTGCAGCGAGCTCTCGTCAGAGGTGCCGCGCCTTCTCCTCCCTGCGTTCTTCCTCGCGGAAGCGGACTGGAAGCTCAGGCCCGAGCACCTCGAACAGCTCGACGGATCATGGGAGGTGGCGCACCTCGCGAGCGAAGGCGCGAAGCTCACGCCGCAGCGTCGCCAGATCGCGGCGGAACGGGTGTGGCGTCTGGTCGCCGCTGGCCGAGGCGATGGGCACTCGGCGGCCCCCGTGGCGGTGCGGATCGACCAGCTCAAGCGCGGGCACGCACTCCTCCTGGACTTCATCCTCGAGAACCTCGGCACAGAGGAGCTGCGGCAGACCGCTCGCGTGCATGGCATCCACCGGTGGATCGCAGGCACTCCTCGGTATCCCGATGCAACTCCGCGTGAACTCGTCGCCCTGCTGCGGGCCCGCCGGCAAGCCGCCGTGCGTGGCTGGCTAGACGGTGCAGCCGCGCGTGGGTCGAACTGGGTCGAAGCACGCGAGCTGGTTCCGCTCCTTGACGCGCAAGACCTCGAGCTCGCGCTTGAACTCGCGCGAGCCGGCGATGGCCACGTCGCGGCGGAGTTCATGTCGTTCGTCTGGAGGACCGCGCCATGGCGCGCACGCGACGAGGCGGATCAGGCGATCGCGAACGACCTGCCCTCCGCCGAGGCATGGCTACGGCGGGCTCCTCGCGAGGAGCTGCCGCGTATCGTCGCGCTCATCGAGTCGGGCCCGACGCGTCCGGCGTGGGTCACGCGCTGGGCTCGTTCGCGCGTGCTCGATAGCGGAGCGGTCGCCGAGCAGCTGTTTCGGCTGGCCAAGGCCCAAAGCTAGGTCGCGCCGACTGCTCGCTATGCGCCTGCAGCAACCGCTTCCGCCCAGCCCGGTGGCTCCGGGATGGCCGACCAGACGGCCGCGATTTCTTGGCAGGCCGCCTCGAGGTCACGACGCCGTGTCACGTAGCGCCCAGGGGCGCGGTAGACTCTGCGCGCGAACACGTCGACGATCAGACAATCGTCTGCCGCCGCGTCTATGAAGAGTGACTCGAGCCAGCAGTGCAGGAGGGTTCCGGCGTAACTGGCCGAGCCGAACTTGTGCTTCGCGTCTTCGGCAAGCGGCACGCTCTTTCCGATGTAGAGCTTCACCGCACCGGGCTTCGCTCCCGCGATGAGAGCATCCGGCCGCACGCTCACCTCGACGCCAGCGAACGGGACGTAGGCCTCACGTCGACCTGGCAGGAACCGCATGCCGTCGAAGGTTCCTGTGGCGACGAGCGCGCGGAAGGCGGTCATCGCCTCGACGCACAGCCGCGAAGCTTTGTCGGTGAATCGCGTGCGCGGCTTGCGCGAGCGCCATTCAGAGAGGTATTCGTCAATGAGACGGAGATCGCAGTCGTGCAGGAGCACGTCCGTGGCCGCTGCATACGCGTCCCGGAACGGGGCCGCGATGAAGGCTGACGGGTACCGCTGATCCCGCAAGATCGAGCGTCGTCTTGCCGGCGACGCGATCGCGTATTCGGCCAGTGTGCAGATCGAGATGCGCGGATCGTTACGGGTCCTCGTCATGCCATCACCTCATGTTCTCGACGCATGCGCCGGCGCGCTCACGCCAATAGCCAACGGCCTTGCGTCCGTGGACGACGTAGGCGCGACACCGTGTTCGCGACTCGAGTCTAAGGCTAGAAGCGCGGAAGGGCGAGGAGGTTGTCGGTCCACTTGCCGTCGGCGTGGGTGCGGAGGTGCGGCGCCAGCGGCGCTTGACGCACCACGCCGACCTCGACGGTGTTGCGCCCGTCGGTCACTTTCACCTCGCCCTTCTGCTGCTCGATGAACGCCACCATCTCGGCGAGCGTGCTCTCGCCACTCTTGCCCGTGCCGGGCTGCTTCCACTCCACTCGGCTGATGTGCTCGTGACCGCGGCCGGACGGGCTCATGTGGATGCGCGTGAGGTAAACCATAGCGGAACTCCTATCGGATCGATCAGAAGACCCTAGCCGCGAGGAGCGGGATGCTCTTCGGCGTACTGGCATCGAGGGCGAGGTGGGAGAGGTAACCGGGCGCGAGCGCGGAGACGAACCCGGCGGCGACACGCAGCCCGATCTCGGCGATGAAGGCGATGAGCTGGTCCAAGAAGCTCGCGTCTGGCTGCTTCCGCTTGACCGCGTAGGCGTCGGCCTTGGTGCAGAGGGCGCGCTGGTAGGTGGAGACGCGCCGGCGAGCCTGGCGGACGAGGCCCGCTGCCGCCGCTGCGCTGTGGAAGATGTCGCGGTGGTTCGGCGAGGTCGCGGGCTCGACGATGTCGGGAAGCGCGGAGCCCAAGATGCCGCCGAGTCCACCGCCGAAGATCTCGGCGACGGATTCGAGTGGGGTTGCGTTCTTCTCGAGCATGACGAGAGCGGACGCCGCGCCGACGGCGGCTCCTACTGTGCGGTGCGTACGGCGGTTCGACATTTGTGGCCTCAGTGGGTGGGCGCTGGCGCGCCCTCGTTGGACTGATCGCGCGCTGACGATTCCGCGCTACGGCTTCGGCTTGCCCGAGTTGTTGTCGGTCGGGTCCGTGAGGATGTAGCCGGCTCCCGGCTGAGTGGTCGGCGGCAGCTTGTGGTCCTTTGGGACGGTGACCTCGGGGCCTTTGCCGCCCCGCGGACCAACTTCGCGATATTGACCGGAGCGAGGTGCCGGGGTACCTGGGCGGATGGGAGAACGGGACATGATGTTGTTGCTCCTGGCGAGAGACGGTTAGAGATTGATACGGCACGAGGCCGCTCTTGGAAATCGCGATCGACGGAGTAGCCGATCCCGGGGATCGTCACCGGTTGAAGGAAACGCTTTGACGATCGCTCGAGATGTGTGTGAGTACGGTGTTGGGACACCGGCATGAGGGCGTTGATGAACCACACAGTCCGCCGACCCGGACGTGCACTCGAGGGACGCGCAGTCGGGCGCGTGGGGCCGCTACCGCTTGTAGCCGCAGGCGCAGATCGGTCCCGCGCACAGGCAGACCTTGTTGGCCTGCGCGATGCGCGCGATCGTCATGGCACCGGCGATGATGGCCAGGAGCTTGAGGAACTGGTTCATGAGAGACACCTCCTTTCGGCCGCGGTGGCGGCGACCCGAGTGGGCTTGGGGCCCGTACTTTGGGCCGGGCGGAATTTGCCAGCGGCAATCAATGAATTTGTAACGTACTGAAATCGCACGCGTCGTCGAACGCACGCATGAAGACTGGAGGGGCGATGGCAAATATCGCGGGCGCGAGAGTACAGGTGTCTGAGTTGGACGAACCCACCCGAGCTCGCTTCTTCAAGTACCTGCAAGAAGCTTACGCGCGCGTTCTTGTCGAGGCGCGCTGGGTTGCGTTTGTGTTGGGTGGGCGGCGGGCTGAGGAGGCTCAACTGACCGCGCGCGCTCGTGAGCTTGCCCATGAAGCCGTCGACCAGGTCCTGAGCGGGCGGCGAACGTGGAAGCAGGACGTCAAGTTCGTGACCTTCATGAAGGTCACGATGAGGAGCATCGCGTGGAACGAGTGGAAGCTCGCGTCCCGGCATGACTCAGTCGACGCCGAGGTTGAGAACGACGACGGAAGTCGCGTCCCGAAGCGGCAGTTGGCAGGCGGGGCTGACCCGCTCCAGCTCGCTTTGGACGAGGAAGACGCTCAAGCCCGGGTCTATGAGCTGTTCGAGGCCGCCGAAGGCGACGAGCTGCTCACGGCCGTGATCTCGGCGTATCTTGAAGGCGACTGCGAACGGCCGCGACACGTCGCGGCGCGACTGAAGATCCCCGAGAAGGACGTCTACCAGGCCCAGCGCAAACTGGAGCGCCGGGTGAACGCCAACAGAAAGAAGGTGACCGCGTGACCAAGCAACCGCTGACCGATGAGCAGCGGCTCATCCTTCGGTTCGAGCGGGCCAGGGACGAAGCTCCGATGTCTGAGCCGGAAGCCAGGGCGCTTCTCGGCGAGGTCGGCGTCGACGTCGATGCCGAGTTCAAGCTGCTCATGGAGCACGTGCGCGATCGTGACGAGACCGCACGGCTCGAGATGCTCGCGAACGCTGAAGTCGCATACCGGCAAGCCCTCTCACAGCCGCGAATGCCAGCTCGACGCCGCAGTCGGACCGAGAACCAAGCGGCGGTCAGGTCGATGCAGGCGCGGCACCCGAGGCTCTCGGCCCACCATCACGACCTCACGCATATGTCAGATGATGATCTCGCGAGCTTGGTCGAGCAACTTGAGGAGCTTGAGGCCGGTGCAACGGAGGAATAACTGGGCAGATGCCGATGTCGAGCGGGGCGAGCGCCTGGCACGGAAGGCCTACAAGGAGCTGAAGCTCCGGCATCCGCTTGAGGCCTCGCTGGAAGCGATCGCCCTCCTCCGTGGCGCACGTGTCGTCAACCTTCCGCTTGATGGCGCGCTGGGGCGGCTCGTGCGGAAAGGCAAGAAGGCCATCCTGACCGTCAGCGACCGGATCCCGTTCCCCGAACGCCGGCGATTTGTGATCGCCCACGAGCTCGGACATCACGAGCTGCACGAGAAGGTCATGCAGCTCGATGTCTGCGACGAGGCCAAGATCGACGAGGTCTACGATCAGGCGACCGAGCGTGAGGCCAACGCTTTCGCGGCTGAGTTCCTCATGCCGGCAGCGCTGTGGAAGAAACACGTGGACGTCGCGCAGCCGACGTTCGAGGTCATCGCCGCTCGCGCTCGCGAGTATCAGGTCAGTCTCACCTCAGCCGCGATCCGGTTCGTGAAGCTGTCACCCGAGCGCTGTGCGATCGCCTTCGTCAACGACCGACAGGTTGCGTGGTCGGTCTCGAGCGATGACCTCTGGCAGCGGGTCCGGCGGGGGCGCGTCGTTGGTTCGTTCACCCGTGCCGTCGACTACTGGGAGAAGGGCCGGGTTCCAGCCGAGCCGGAGGAAGTGCCCGCGAGCGCGTGGTTCGATCGGCCGGATGCCGACGACGTGATCGAGCAGGTGAGGCCAGTGCCAAGCCTGAACTCCGCGCTCGTCCTGCTCTGGTTCCGGTCAGAGTGATAGCGCGAACCTGGGCGACCCGTTAGAAGAGCCCTTGCTGTCCGGCCGTCCGCGCTTCGATGGAAAGTGCGAGTTCGTCAGCCTCCTCAGTCAATCGATCCGCGAGCAATGCCTTCACACTGTCCCAGATGTCGACCGCAGACTCGGCGGTGAGCCCGACCTGTCTCAGCCGCCAATTTCGTTCGGTTACCCACCACCGCGAGGGTAGCAGGCGGTTGACACGGGCGCTCTCGAAGTAGAATCCCGCCCAGATGAGGTGCCGGTACTGTAGTTTGAGTTCCGCGCCGAGAGTCCGCAGCGCTTCCTTGCCTTGCGGCGTGTGCTTGTCGAGCGCAATCCAGTATGGGAACGACCCGTCCGGCGTCGGACTGGGCGGGCACACTGGGATGCTCGATTCCGTGGCCGCTAGGAACGCGCCGGCTAGGATACACGTCTTGTCCCAGCCCCATGTCGCCGCGGCCAGGTACTGGCGCGCAACGTCCACGATCCTAGCTGGGTGATCGGATGTGCACTGAGTCAACGCCCACGCGAAGAACGGGCCGGGGCGGTTCAATCCCTCAGACACAACACGGATGGGCCAGTCATTTGGCACGAGCGCAAGCATGCTATTGTCGCCTTCGTGAAAGGCGAAAGCAAGCGCGCCTAGGCCTGCCGCATCCTTCTGCTTCGCCGCCGCCGTCACCTGAAGCAGTGGGCGAATCTTCGTCTCCACGTCTTTGGTTAGGGCGAGCGTTTCAGCGAGAGGCCAGCACTCTTCAAAAGTGATCACAGCGGCGCGGGATCGGAGCCAGGCTCGATCGCCAATTGCGTCGAGGCGGCGCGCGGTCCCTTCGACCACATCGAGGTATCCGCGCCTTGCCGCCTTTTGCAAGAGCGACCGCAAGCGCGGGTCGGTGGATGGTCGACGCTCTTTCAGGAACACAATATCGTGCTCTTAGAATATCGCATCTAGGTTCTGAAATTCGTAGCTGTTTTTGTGCCCTGCGCAGCATCGGCAAGTCGACCGGCACTGACGTTGGGTGATGACTATCGGCATTCCTCCAGCCGCGGCAGCGGCTTGGAGCTTGTTGACCGCCGACTGGAATGCATCGTGACCGTTCGAGAGTGCCCTCACTGGGTTGTCGAGGACAATTGTCACCGGGAAGCTGCTGAAGTTGAGGATTGCCCCAGGCGTACGGAGCACGACGTGCTGATCGAACTCCCCGAACTGATAGCCCGTAGAGAGTTCTTCTAGCGAGAGGAAGTACCTTGCGGAATCTGGCTCGCCAGCCGACCACTTCACCGGATTCTTCTTCGTCACCATGACGTTGGTGCCTGGTGGAAGCGTCTGCAGCGTCCCCAGCGGTAGCTGAAACAGGACAGGACCATACTGGTTTCGCGCGGACGCCCGTTTGTGGATATCTACACCGTCGGTGAACACATCGTTGTAGATCCCGAACTGCTTGTCCAACGGGTCGCTATATTGCGCTGTTTGGGAAAACTTCCAGTGATCCACCCACCCCCTCGACGCGAGGCCACGCTGCGTAAGGAACGTGCAACTCGTGGTCACCGTGTTGGCGTGGTGCAGGTGCGACACGCCATGCTGCTGCAGAACTCGATAAACGTCCGGACCGTTCATCTGCTCCGCCGAGATCTGTGATGCGGTGCTCCCTCGCAAGTCACGATGTTACCTTACGAGACGGCGCCGAGCTGCGCAAGCACGGATGACGCCCCCGGGCGATATTCTGAGCCCGCGTCCGAGCCACCGCGCGAGTTGGTTAGGTCGAACCTCGCGGGACTGAGGTGTTCATGCGCGTGGTCGACGAGCAGCCGTGTGTGCCGTCCGTGATACGCGGCGAACTCAGCGAGCCATGCCCACGTCGGGGCGAGTGTGGTGCCTTCGACACCTCTACGGCGATGCCGCGGGTGCCAGCGTCGATGCTGACGCGACTGGCATTGCTGTACTAGCCACGGCGGCCGGCTGCAGGACGTTGATTTTCATGAGTTCAACCTTGTACCCGTATGTCTGCAGCGTTGATGCGATTCGGACGAACGTCATCCGACTGAAGAGCGGAAGCGACTCATGGAGCGACTTCGCCGACTCGCTCGTCACGGCGAAGACGACCGTGAACTCGGAAGGCTTGATGCCGTCGGAGGTGATCAATGTAGCGTGGGGGCCGGTCAGTTTGGCGATGACCTTATTGCGGAATTCCTCCGAGTGGATCAGGAGACGCGCCGGTACCTCACCCTGGTTGAACAAGTGGCTGAGCGCCGCTGATGAACTCCAGCGCTTGACGTGGATAAAGCGCTTGTCCACGCCGAAGAGATCGCACACCTCGACCTTGTCCTGTCCTCGGTAATACACGAGGTTCTGGTCTAGGAGGGGGTAGTCGGGCTGTGCCAACGCGACCGCCTCGTTGTAGTCCTCCTCAACGGAGTACAACCCGTAGTTGAAGGCGGGCAGCGTTGATGGAACGACGTACGCCTTGACCTGCAGGGTGATCATGTCCACGGGAGCGGAGCAACTCCAAACTGTACGACGAGGATCGACTTCGGCTTCTGCCGCTTACGACGGGCGGTCGCCTTGCGCCGGCGACTCCGCTTGGCTGGGCTCATCGAACCGTGCTCAGCGAAGGCAAGGGGTGTTCGAACTCCTCGATCTCCATCGCGTGGACCTCGATGAGGCGCTGGCGCGCCGCCCTGACGCGGCGAACGCGCAGCGACACCTCGGCCTCTCTACCGCGGGCCTGCGCGAGGAGTTCGGCTTCGTACGCCACGGTCGGATCGAGCACGAACGCGAACCGGTAGCCATCACGACCATCGACGAGAGCACGCGTTGGCAGGTGCGGCCCCGGTAGCCACCTCGGTACCGCATCACCGCGGCACCGAAGCACCGGGGCTAGGATGCCTCGGAACTCGTGCGTCCGCACAACCGAGCGAAGGTGGTTCCAATCCAATCGAGCGATGGTGACGATGTTCTCATCGCTCGCGCGCGCGTCGGCAAGCACCTCCTGGGTGGCGCGGCGAACGGCGTCGGCAACGGTCGAACGCTTCAGCAGCGCGTCGTATGAGTCGTACCTGAGGAGATCCTCGGGGGTGATTTCGAAAGGGACCGTCTCAGAGAAGATGAGCGGTGCGTTGGGTCGCTCAGCCGTCTGTTCAACGCGCTCGACGAGCAACGCATCGGCGGTGCCGGCGGTGCCGAGCAGCACATCGCCGTCGAAGAAGCGCTCCACCGCGCGCGCGAAGGCGCCCGGAACGATTGGTAGGTCGAGTCTCATGGGGGCTACGCGTTGAGGGGACAGGAACGCGGTGCGTGGCACCGGCCAGGTAATAGACGAGCTGTCCGCCAGCGTGACCGACGACGTTGCCGGCGAAGCGGTAGGGAACGCCGCGGCCGAGGTGCTCGATGACCTCGGCCACCGAGTGCACGAATACGTCGTCCACGTTGAACGTATCGCCCCCGACGGACAGCTGGCCGCGCCCGGCAGCGCCGACGGTGGCCACGCCGATGATCATCGTGCCGGCGGTGAAGCGTCCTCGGTCGGCGGTGAGGATCTCGGTCTTCACGATGTGGTTCTCGTTCACGCGGTTGGAATAATCATCGAACCAATCTGGTGCAAGGGCGCGATCTCGGCCAGGCGTGGCCAGATCGGGCCCGCCTCACCGCGATGCGCTCGCGCTCTACCAACCGATCGTCTCAGGGCTGCGTGTCGAGGAACTTGCCAACGATGTTGCCCTCCTCGGAGCCATCGGGCTTGGAGATCAACCAGTCGACCAACCTGTCCTCAGCGAACGCGTACGCGTCCCCGGCCTTGAACCCGCTCACGTTCATGATGTCGCTGGCGATCGTGCCGTTGATCGTGCCGTCCTTGATGCTGTTGACGGCGATGAAGACGTTCTCCTTGGCCGATCCGCTGGTCAGCGTGGCGACCACGAAGAAGTGCTCGCCGGCTGGTAGCCCTCGAAGGTAGCGGGCCTTCGCGTCGGGGTAGCTCTTCATCGCCTCCGTCGTGAGCTCCGCGATCCTCGCCAGCCGATCTGCCGTCAGCGTCTTCGCCTGGTCCACCGGCGCGTTGTCGGCGAGTGCTGGCAGCGGCTCGCCCTTCTTCGCCGGGACCGGATCCGGGCTCCTCGACGCCTCGGGATCCGAAGCTGCCGGATCATGCTTGTCACTGGAGCCACAACCGACGAGAGCGAGCACGAGCAGGGTGCGGACGATGATCACCCCGGCACGATAGCCGAAGCCCGACGGCGAGTCGCACCGCGCGCTCTCGACGAATTCGTCGGAATGGTCGCCAGCGCCGCGCGCCAGGCCGCCGCGCGCCCGCGCTCTCCCGAACATCCATCCCGCGCCTCCGCGAGCCGCGCGATCACCGCACACCGCCGAGCGAGGCGCGCACACCGAGATTCGTCGACGAGACCGCCAGCGCGGCGCGCCCAGCGCGGGTCCCTTCGGAGAGCGAGCGGAGGGCGCGGGGGCACCCCGGGGCTCACCGGTGGTGCGAGCACAACGCTCGCCGCGGCCGCGGTCCGGGAGCTCGCAGCGGAGCAGTGAACGCCCGGGGTCGCGCCTGACGCGGAGCGGGTCCGAAGGGTTCCCGCGCGACAGGCAGCCGCGCGCTCGCGCTCTCCCGACCACTCATCGCGCATTCCGCGCGCTCTCGCGTTCTCCCAAAGACTCATAGCGCACTCCGCGAGCCGCACGATCCCATCGCGCAGCGTAGCGACGCACTGCCGACGAGCGTCGTCGACGAGAGCGCCCGCGCGGCGCGCCCAGCGCGGGTCCCTTCGGAGAGCGCGCGGATGGCGCGGGGGCACCCCGGGGCTCACCGGTGGTGCGAGCACAACGCCCGCCGCGGCCGCGGCCCGGGAGCTCGCAGCGGAGCAGCGAACGCCCGGGGTCGCGCCCGACGCGGAGCGGGTCCGAAGGGTTCCCGCGCGCCAGGCAGCCGCGCGCTCGCGCTCTCTCCACCATTCATCCCGAACTACGCGAGCCCGCCCGCGCTCTCCCGACCACGCACTCCGCACTCCGCGCGCCGCGCGATTACCGCGCACCCCGGACGAGGCGCGCGCACTGCGGACAACTGGCGTCGGCAAGATCGCCAGCGCGGCGCGCCCAGCGCGGGTCCCTTCGGAGAGCGAGCGGAGGGCGCGGGGGCACCCCGGGGCTCACCGGTGGTGCGAGCACAGCGCCCGCCGCGGCCGCGGCCCGGGAGCTCGCAGCGGAGCAGTGAACGCCCGGGGTCGCGCCCGACGCGGAGCGGGTCCGAAGGGTTCCCGCGCGCCAGGCAGCCGCGCGCTCGCGCTCTCCCGAACACTCATCGCCCAGTTCGCGAGCCCGTCCGCGCTCTGCCGCTTACTCACCACGCACTCCGCGAGACGCGCGATCACGGCGCACCGACGAGCGAGGCGCGCGCGACGAATGCGTCGACGCGCGCGCCCGCGCGGCGCGCCCAGCGCGGGTCCCTTCGGAGAGCGAGCGGAGGGCGCGGGGGCACCCCGGGGCTCACCGGTGGTGCGAGCACAACGCTCGCCGCGGCCGCGGCCCGGGAGCTCGCAGCGGAGCAGTGAACGCCCGGGGTCGCGCACGACGCGGAGCGGGTCCGAAGGGTTCCCGCGCGCCAGGCAGCCGCGCGCTCGCGATCTCCCGAACGATCGTCGTGAGATCAGCGAGCCATGCGGCGAGCGATCACGCCGCCGTCACCATGACCTCGCGCTTGTTCGTGTGATCCGGCGGCGACACCACGCCCTGCTTCTCCATCTCCTCGACGATCCGCGCCGCCCGGTTGTAGCCGATGCGCAGCTGGCGCTGGACCCACGAGATCGACGCGTTCCTCGTCGTCGTCACGATGTGCACCGCCTTGTCGTACATCTCGTCGCCGGTGTTGCTCGCGCCGCTTCCCGGCGTGAACCCATCGGCCGCGCCCTCGCCCTCCTCGTCGTCGCGCGGCTTCAGGATCTCGAGGTTGTAGACCGGGCGGCCCTGGGTCTTGAGGTGCTCGACGACCTTGTGGATCTCCTCCTCGTCGACGTAGCAGCCGTGGAGGCGCTGCGGCGCGGCGCCGCGATCCGAGAAGAGCATGTCGCCCGCGCCGAGCAGGGCCTCGGCGCCGGCCTGGTCGAGGATCGTGCGCGAGTCGATCTTCGAGGTGACGTGGAACGCGATGCGCGACGGGAAGTTGGCCTTGATGAGGCCGGTGATGACGTCGACCGACGGGCGCTGGGTGGCGAGCACCAGGTGGATGCCGGCGGCGCGCGCCTTCTGCGCGATGCGGGCGACCGAGATCTCGACCTCCTTGGGCGCGCACATCATGAGGTCGGCGAACTCGTCGATCACCACGACGATGTACGGCAGCTTGCGGGGCGGCTCCTCGGACGGGCCGCGCTCGCTGGTGATCTCGACGCGCTCGTCGCCGCCGTCGTCGAGGGCGCGCTCGGCAGCCTCGGCCGCGAGCCGCAGCTTGTCGGCCTCCCAGCGCGAGGCCAGCTTGAGCGCCTTCTCGTTGTACGTGGAGATGTCGCGCACGCCCATCTGCGCGAGCAGATCGTAGCGGCGGTCCATCTCGTCGCAGGCCCAGCGCAGCGCCAGGTTGGCCTTCTTGGGATCGGTGACGACCGGCAAGAGCAGGTGCGGGATGCCCTCGTAGATCGAGAGCTCCAGCATCTTCGGGTCGACCATGATCATGCGGACGTCGTCGGGCGACGAGTTGTAGAGGAGCGACGTGATCATCGCGTTGACCGCGACCGACTTGCCGGAGCCGGTGGTGCCGGCGACGAGCAAGTGCGGCATGCGCGCGAGATCGACGACCGACGGGCCGCCCTCGATGTCCTTGCCCAGCGCCATCGGCAGCTTGGCCTTGGAGTGGCCGAAGATGTCGTCGGCGAGGATCTCCTTGAGGAAGACCTTCTCGCGGCTGCGGTTCGGGACCTCGATGCCGACCGCGGCCTTGCCCGGGATCGGCGCGACGATGCGCACGCGCAGCGCCTCGAGCGCCATCGCGAGGTCGTCGGTGAGGTTGACGATCTTGTTGACGCGGGTGCCCGGCGCCGGCGCGAACTCGTACATCGTGACGACCGGGCCGGGCCGGATCGCGACGACCTCGCCCTTCACGCCATAGTTCTCGAGCGTCTGGGTCAGGCGCGCCGACAGCTCGAGCATCGCGCTCTTGTCGATCGTGTTCTGCGAGCCGGCGTCGTAGTTGAGCAGCCCCAGCTGCGGCTTCTGATAGGCGCCCTCGCCGAGCTTGATGAAGGTGTTGCGCTCGGCCTCGAGGGCCTTCTCCTTGGCGGCCATCGTCGCCTTGTCGGCGTGCTTGAAGCGCGACTCGACGATCAGCGGCGCGGGCAGGTTGCCAGCCGCGGGCGCGTCGAGGGCGGCGTCGATCGCCGCCGCGGTGGCGGCGGGCGTGACCGCGAGCGCCGGCGAGGTGACGAGCGCGAGCTCGGTCGGCGCGAGCGCGTCGGCGGTCTTCTTCTTCTTCGCCGGCCGCTCCTTGTCCTTCTCGGGCTCGGGCAGCGCGATCGTCTCCGCGACCGCCGGCAGATCGATGTCGGTGGTGTCCTTCTTCTTCGCGCGGCGCGGCTTCAGCTCGACGACGTTGTCGTCGCTGCGGCCGACGATGATCGGCGGATCGCTGTGCATCGCCTCGGCCTCGGCCGACTCGAGCGCCAGCGCGTCGGCCTCGTCGCCCTGCTCGTTCTCGTACTCGTCGCGATCGCGCTCGGGCAGGATCGCGCGCACGACATCGCCGACGAAGCGCGCGGCGGCGCCGGCACCGGCGGCGGCAGTCGAGCCCGCGCCCTTGGCGCCGAAGCCGATCCAGCCCAGCACCTGGCGCATGCGCAAGGGCGTCGCGATGATGACCGCGACCAGCAGCGTCACCGACGCGAGCAGCGCGGTGCCCGCGGTCGAGATCACCGCGCGCAGCACCTCGGCGAGGTTCTCGCCGATCGCGCCGCCCGGGCCGCGGCCCTCGATCCGGTAGCCGCTGAACGCGAGGTGGATGAGCACCGCCGTGGCGATCGCGCCGAGCGCCATGCCGATGCCGAGCTTCATCGGCATCGCGGGCTTGCGCTCCATCAGGCCGCGGATCGCGGTCACGCCGATCAGCACGACCAGCGCATAGACCGGGATGCCGCACAGGCCGTAGGCCAGGCGCGCGAGCGCCCGACCGAACGGGCCCATCAGCATGCCGTGCGCCTGGTACGAGATCAGCGACAGCAGCACGAAGGCCGCGCCGCCCAGGGCCACGACCCCGGCGACCTCGCGGCTACGCCCCTCGGGCGCAGATCCGCGGGGAGCGCGGTCGGCCGCCGTACTCGAACTGGAAGTGGTCTTGATCTTTCGATTTTTCGACATCTGTCCCCGGGGGGGTGGCCCGAATACACTATCCTACACCGGCGCATATATGCGACCAAGTTTCTAGCCGACCACATCCGACGCTTGCGGCAGTGTGCAATTTCAGTATCTTGCGGCCACATGCGCACGCTTCGCCTTGCCCTTGTCGGGGCCCTCATTGTCGCCTCCACCGGCTGCCTCGTGAAGAAATCGACCCTCCAGAAGGCGCTCGATCGCAACAAGGCGCTCGAGGCCGAGCTCGCCGATACCAAGAAGAAGGACGGCGACCAGATCCAGACGCTCAGCGACAAGATCAAGCAGCTCGAGGGCGAGCGCGATCAGCTGGACGCCGCGGGCCGCTCGAAGGAGGCCGAGCTGGGCAAGGTCAAGGGCGAGAAGGAGGCCACCGAGGCCGAGCTCGCCGAGCTGCGCCGCCAGAAGGACGCCGCCGAGAAGCGCATCGCCGCGTACCGCGCGCTCCAGGACAAGTTCCGCCAGCTGGTCGACACCGGCAAGTTGCAGGTCGTGTTCCGCAACGGCCAGATGACCCTCAAGCTGCCGTCCGGCATCCTGTTCCCGAGCGGCTCGGCGGATCTGTCCAAGGGCGGCCAGGCCGCGCTGACCGAGGTCGTCGGCGTGCTGAAGGACTTCGCCGATCGCCGGTTCGTGGTCGCCGGGCACACCGACAACCAGCCGATCAAGACCCGCGAGTTCCCGAACAACTGGTACCTGTCGACCGCGCGCGCCAACAGCGTCGTGCAGTTCATGATCGGCGCGGGCTTCCCGTCGAAGAGCCTGGCCGCCTCGGGCTACGGCGAGTTCGATCCGGTCGCGCCCAACACCAGCGACGCCGGCCGCGAGCAGAACCGCCGCATCGAGATCATCCTGGTGCCGAACCTCGAGGAGCTGCCGAGCCTGACCGGCGACCAGCCCTGACCGTGCGAGCGGGCGAGGGCATCCGCTCTCACGCTCCGGGACCGTGCTGACCCGCCGCGCCCGCGCGGCTTCGGTGTTACGACACGGCCATGAGCAGAACGTGGCCAGGCGCGGCGCTCGCGCTGACGATCGGGATCCTTCTCGCCGCGCCCGGCGCAGCCCGCGCGCAGGCGGACCAGACGCTGATGCGGTTTCCGACGATGCACGGCGACCGCATCGTGTTCGTCGCGCACGGCAACCTGTGGGAGGTCGCGCGCACCGGCGGGACCGCGCGCCGCCTCACCGCCGACCCCGGCGATGACCTCTTGCCGCGGTTCTCGCCCGACGGCAAGTGGATCGCTTTCACGGCCAGCTACCAGGGCAACCAGGACGTCTACGTCATCCCGGCGGGCGGCGGCGTCGCCCAGCGGCTGACCTTCCACTCCGACGTCGTCGATCACGCGCCGACCCGCTGGGGCCCCGACAACATGGTCGTCACGTGGACGCCGGACTCGAAGAACATCGTCTTCCTGTCGCGGCGCATGGCGTGGAACACCTGGTTCGGTCGGCTCTACGCGGTGCCGATCGCGGGCGGATTGCCGACGCCGCTGCCGATCGATCGCGGCGGCCTCCTGTCGTACTCGCCCGACGGCGGAACGATCGTCTACAACCGCATCTTCCGGAACTTCCGCACCTGGAAGCGCTACGACGGCGGGCTCGCGCAGGACCTCTACACGTACACCTTCGCGACCAAGCAGCTGACGCGCATCACGGACTGGAAGGGCACCGATACCGCGCCGATGTGGTCGGGCGACACGATCTACTTCCTGTCCGATCGCGACGACAAGCGGCGCGCGAACCTCTGGGCGTACGACACGCGCTCCAAGCAGACGACGCAGCTGACGACGTTCACCGACTACGACATCGACTGGCCGAGCCTGAGCACGGGGCCGGGCACGCCCGGGATCGTCTTCCAGCAGGGTGGCCATCTCTGGGTCCTCGATCTGCCGAAGGGCAAGGCCACCCAGCTGAGCGTCAGCGTCCCCGACGACGGCACCCGCACCAGCCCGCGCTACGTCGACGCCGGCAAGGCGATCCGCGACAGCGACACCGCCGGGCAGACCAACTACGCGCTGGCGCCCAACGGCAAGCGCGCGCTGTTCTCGGCGCGCGGCGATCTCTTCACGGTGCCGGCCGAGCACGGCGGGACTCGCAACCTCACCGAGACCAGCGGCGCCGACGAGGACCACCCGACCTGGTCGCCCGACGGCAAGACCCTCGCGTACACGACCGACCGCACCGGTGAGCAGCAGCTCGCGCTCCGCCCGGCCACCGGTGGCGCCGAGAAGGTCCTGACCTCGTTCAAGACCGGCTTCCTCTACGCGCCGCGCTGGTCGCCCGATGCCAGGCACCTCGCGATCAGCGACGGCAACCACCGGCTGTGGCTGGTCGATGCCGCGACCGGGCGCACGACGCAGATCGCCAGCGACAAGTACGCCGAGATCCACGACCAGAGCTGGTCCCCCGACGGCGCGTGGATCGCGCTGAGCATCGTCGGCGAAAACCAGCAGCGCGGGATCTGGCTCTACAGCGTCGCGCAGGGCAAGGCCTCGCTGGTGTCGCCGTCGACCGGCAACGACTTCGCCCCGGTGTTCTCGCCCGACGGCAAGTACCTCTACTTCGCGTCGACGCGGCACGAGAACCCGACCTTCAGCGAGACCGAGACCGACACCGCCAGCCTCAAGACCTCCGGGATCTACGTCGCGACCCTGCGCGCGGCCGACCCGTCGCCACTCGCGCCGCGCTCCGACGAGGGCGCGTACGAGGCCAAGCCCAGGGACGAGAAGCCCGCGCCGTGGAAGCCGGGCGCGATCCCCGCGATGAAGATCGACCTGGCCGGGCTGATGAACCGCGCGGTGCCAGTGCCGACCGCGCCGGCATCGCTGGCGGCGCTCGACGCGCGCGCCGACAAGATCTTCTACCTGACCGTGCCCCCGCAGATGATCACCGGGCCGCTGCCCGGCGAGACCGCGGAGCTGCACGTCTATGATCTGAGCGAGCGCAAGGACGCGGTCGTCGCCGAGAACGTCGCGAGCTTCAGCCTCTCGGCCGACGGCCAGAAGGTCATGTACCTGAAGCAGGCACCGCATCAGGACGGCGAGGACAGCGAGGGTGGCGGCGGTGGTGGCGGCTACGTGATCGCCGACGCCAAGGCAGCGCAGCCCGGCGACAAGGGCGGGGCCAAGCCGGTCGACGTGTCCGGCATGCGCGCGCGCATCGTCCCGAGCGAGGAGTGGGCCGAGATGTTCGCGAACGCGTGGCGGCTCGAGCGCGACCTGTTCTTCAACCCGAAGATGAACGGCGTCGACTGGCCGGCGGTGCGCCGCGCGTACGCGAAGCTCTTGCCGCTCGCGGGCTCGCGCGAGGATCTCAACTACCTCATCGGCGAGATGCAGGGCGAGCTCGGCAACTCGCACACCTACGTCGGAGGCGGCGATCGCGCCGACCCGACGCCGTCCGTGCCGACGGCGCTCCTCGGCGTCGACTTCGCGCTCGACGCAGCGGCCGGGCGCTACCGCCTCGCCACGATCTATCCGGGCGACAACACGCGGCCCGCGTACCGGTCGCCGCTGACGGAGCCCGGTGTCGACGTGCGCGCCGGTGATTACTTGCTCGCGGTCAACGGCCACGAGCTCCGCGCGCCCGCCGATCCGTACAGCCTGTTCGTCGGCCTCGGCGACGGGCCCGTGACGCTGACGGTCGCGGCCACGGCGACCGGCGCTCGCCGCACCGCGATCGTACGGCCGATCGAGAACGAGCTCGCGCTGCGCGAGAAGGCCTGGATCGATCACAACCGCGCGCTGGTCGACAAAGCCTCGGGAGGCAAGATTGGCTACATCTATCTGTCGGACATGGGCGCGCTGGGCATGGAGCAGTTCGTGCGCCAGTTCTATCCCCAGCTCGACAAGCAGGCGCTGATCCTCGACGACCGCTGGAACGGCGGTGGCTTCATCGATCAGATCCTGCTGTCGCGGCTCCGGCGCGAGCTGGTCGGCATGGACACCAACCGCGAGGGCGGCAGTGGGTCGAATCCGGCCCAGCTGATCGCAGGCCCGAAGGTGTGCCTCATCAACGAGTACTCGGCGTCGGACGGCGACATCTTTCCGCACTACTTCCGCGCCTACGGCCTCGGCCCGCTGATCGGCAAGCGCACGTGGGGCGGCATCCGCGGCATCCGCGGCGGCTGGGGGCTGCTCGACGGCGGCTACATCACGGTGCCGGAGTTCAGCCTCTACGGCCTGAAGTCGGAGTGGGTGATCGAGAACCACGGCGTCGAGCCCGACATGGAGGTCGACACCGATCCGGGCAAGCTGCTCGCGGGGCAGGACGATCAGCTCCAGGCGGGCATCGACTACCTGATGAAGGAGCTGGCCAAGCACCCCGGTGGCAAGCCGCCGCCGCCGCCGCCCACGCCGGCGTACCCGCCCGCGGGTCAGGTCCCGCCGCCGTCGCTGTGAAGGGGCGCGTGCGCGTCGGCGCGCGTGATAAAATTGCGCATGCGCTGGCGAGGACGAGCTGACGATCGCGGGGTGACGAGGGCGGGGCGCGGAGGCGCGCTGGGCGTGATGCTCGCGCTCGCCGCCTGCAAGCACGCGGCGCCCAGGACCGGCGTCGACGACCTCGACCTGCCGCATCCGGCGGCGGTGATCGACGCCGCGCCCGGCGCGGCGACCGACGAGCCCGCGCCGCCCGACGACTGGAAGGTGCCCGCGCCGGTGAAGGCGCTCGACGGCGCCGGGCCGCACGCGTTCGTCGCCGACAGCCACGGCCTGGTCGAGGTCGCGACCGGCGCGAGCCCGGCGAGCCTGGTGGTGACCCCGGGCGCGATCGCCTGGTGCAACGCCGATGCGCGCGGCCAGGTCGTGTGGTTCGCGCGCGACGCCGATCTGTTCGCGTTCGATCTCGTCGATCGATCGGTGCACCGCATCGTGCGCGGCGGCGTCGACAAGTACGGCGGCGCGCCGATCATCGCGTGGGGCAACCAGCAGCTCGGCGGCGAGAGCAAGGTCGACTTCCAGGTCGCGCTGTCGGTGAACATGACCGCGACGCCAACACTCAGCGCGGCGATCGGCTGCGACGGTGACGCCGCCTACTACTGCTACGCGGATCCCGCCGCCGATTCGCCGGTGCTGAACGCCGACCTCGCCGCGCAGCGCGCCGGGATCCAGGCGATGACGATCGCGGATCCCGCGTACCTCGCGGCGGTCGCGGCGCGCGGCGCGTCGGGCTCGCTGTGGACGCCGCCGCCGATGCCGCCGAAGCCGCCGACGAAGCGGCCGCGCGTGGTGCGCAGCGCGTGCAGCGAGGACGAGAGCGCGTGCGGCAAGCTGAGCGCGATCCCCGGCAACCCGCTGTGGGCGGTCGTCGTCGGCAACAGCCGCGGCGACTTCTATCACGAGGACAGCGCGCTCTGGGATCCGGCGACCGGCGACTACCTCGACTTCTCGACCGGCACGATCGTGCGCACGCGCAGCGCGCCCAGCGGCGGCGGCGATCTCGGCGGCCTGCGCGCGTCGACGAGCGGCGCGCTCACCGTCGACGGCGTGGTCTTCGACGCGACCCGCGTCTACTACGCGCCGACGGTCGCCGCGGAGGGCACCGCGGTGTCGTGCGGCTGGAGCGACGGCGGCTGGCGCCTGCCCGGGCCGCGCGACTTCTGACGTCTCGCTACTCGAACGGGCGCGGCTCGGTCGCGATCACGCGCGCCGCGGTCCGCAGCGCGCTGGCGATCGCGCCATCGATCATCACGACGCCGAGGTTGTAGCGGACGAGCGCGCCGACGCTGTTGCCGGTCCCGCCCGTGGCGTCGCGATCGATCTCGACCGCGATCGGCGAGCCCCGACCATCGTTGCCGACGATCACCGCGCGCTCGGTCGTCAGATAGGCGGTGCCGTCACCGCAGCAGGTATCGGTGACCTGGATGCCCACGGCGTCGGCGGTGGCCGCGGGATTGGCGGGGATCGACACGCGGTTCCACAGGACCTGCGGGTGATCCTGGCCGAGCACGAAGATCCCCGCGAGGCCGGTGAGCGCGAGGCCGTCGGGCACGACCCCGCTCACGTCGTTGAAGAGCACGACGTTGGCCGCGGCGCGATCGGCGCCGGCGGCGCGCTGCTCGAGCACGATGCCGTCACCGCCGCCACAGCGCGCGTCGCCGGGCAGGCAGCCGAAGATCGTCAGATCGTGTACGACGTTGCCGACGACGAGCCAGCCGTCGCCGCCGTTGTTGGTGATCGCCTGGACCGTGCCCTCGATCCAGTTGCCGGCGACCACGACGCCGTGCGCGTCGCGTCCGATGATCGCGAGCGCGAGCGGCGCGGTGTTGCTGGTCGAGATGCCGGCGCCATCGAAGCGGAACCCGCGGATCACGGTCCCCGACGCGCGCGCGTCCTCGAGCAAGAACCCGACGCGCAGCCCGCCGAACTGGGTCAGGGACGCGCAGCCTTCGATCGTCGCGCCGCGCGCGCCCACCAGCGTGACCTCGCGGTCGATCGCGGCGCCGCACCAGCGCCCCGCCGCGACCCGCACGATGTCGCCGTCGTTCGCGCGGTCGACGGCCGCCTGGATCGTCGGCGCGTCGTCCGGCACCCGGACCACCGCCGCCGCCGCCTCGCTTCCCGCCACCGCCAACAGGCCACCCACGATCATCACCACCTTCACCATGAGACCCTCCTTGTACGGGGACGCTAGCGCCTCCGGGTGGACCGCACCACGCGCCAGAGCGTGATGTTGCGCTCACCGGTATGCGCGCGCGTGTCCCGCGGTACGATCCGCGCGATGTCCGCCGCGCCTGACTGGGATCTCACGCCGTTCTTCTCCGATGTCACCGCGCCCGACTTCGCGGCGTATCGCCGCGCGCTCGGCGACGACGCGCGGGCGCTGCGCGCGCGCTGCGAGCACCTCGGCACGATCGCGGCCGATCGCGAGGGCTGGATCGAGGTGCTGCTCGCGCTCGAGCAGTTCGGCGCGCGGTCGCGCCACCTCGGCAGCTACCTCGGCTGTCGCACCGCCGCCGACGCGACCGACGAGGCCAGCCAGCGCGAGAGCGCCGGCCTCGACGAGCTGCGCCAGGACAGCGACAAGGCCTGGGTCGCGGTGCGCGCGGCGCTGCGCGACGCCGACGCGGCCGACGTCGACGCGATGCTCGCCGATCCGCGGCTTGCCGACGCGGCGTTCTACGTCCGGCGGATCCGCGAGAAGGCGGCGCAGGCGATGGAGCCCGCGCTCGAGGGGCTGGTCGCCGATCTGGTGCCGACCGCGCTGCGCGCGTGGGGCCGGCTCTACGATCAGGTGTCCTCCACGCTGCGCTTCACGCTCGCGGTGCCGGGCGCGGAGCCGGTCACGCATCCGGTCGCGATGACCCGCACGCTGCTCGAGGATCCCGATCCGGAGGTGCGGCGCGCGGCGCAGGTCGGCAGCGGCGCGGCGTGGGAGACCGTCGCCGACACGACCGCGGCCTGCTTGAACGCGATCGCGGGCACGCGCCTGACCCTGTACCGGCGGCGCGGCGTGGCGCAGTTCCTCGAGCCCGCGCTGTTCGACAGCGCGATCTCGCGCGCCACGCTCGACGCGATGATGGGCGCGGTCCGCGATCGCCAGGAGGTCGGGCGGCGCTACCTGCGCGCGAAGGCGACGCGCCTCGGGCTCCCGGTGCTCGGGTTCCAGGATCTGATCGCGCCCTTGCCGCGCGCCGACGCCGCGCGCCTGGGCTGGCCCGACGCGCTGGCGCGGATCCGCCGCGCGTTCGGCAGCGCGTACCCCGCGCTCGCCGAGCTGGCCGAGCACGCGTTCGCCCACCGGTGGATCGACTGGCAGCCGCGGCCGGGCAAGCGGCCCGGCGGGTTCTGCTCGTCGTCGCCGATCCTCGGCGAGTCGCGGGTGTTCATGACCTTCCATGGCTCGCTCGGCGACGTGCAGACGCTGGCGCACGAGCTCGGCCACGCGTTCCACAACTGGGTCATGCGCGATCAGCGGCTGTGGGCGCGCTCGTATCCGATGACGCTCGCGGAGACCGCGTCGACCTTCGCCGAGGAGATGGTGGTCGAGGCCGCGCTCGCCGATCCCGAGACCGCGCCCGCCGATCGCGACGCGATGCTCGACGCGCGGCTGCAGGACGCGTCGGTGTTCCTGCTCAACATCCCGATGCGCTTCGACTTCGAGGAGCGGGTCTACACCGAGCGCGCCGCCGGCGAGCTGTCGGTGCGCCGCTTCAAGGAGCTGATGGAGGAGGCGCAGCGCGCCAACTACGGCGACGCGGTCGATCCGGCGCAGCTCGACCCGTGGTTCTGGTCATCGAAGCTGCACTTCTTCCTGACCGACGTCGCGTTCTACAACTTCCCCTACACCTTCGGGTACCTGTTCTCGAAGGGCATCGTCGCGCGGTTCCGCGCCGAGGGCGCGGGCTTCCTGGCGCAGTACGAGCGCCTGTTGCGCGCGACCGGCGGCGACACCGCCGAGGGCGTGGCGCGCGCGGTGCTCGGCGTCGATCTCGAGGCGCCCGCGTTCTGGCACGCGGCGATCGATCTGCTCGAGGGCGACCTCGCGCGCTACGAAGCGGCCACCGCGGGCATCGGAGCGCGATGACGACGGACGCGAAGCGGGCGCGGGCGCGGGCGCTGGCTGCCGAGGCGATCGCCGCCGGCGAGCCCGAGGCCTGGTTCGAGCGGCTCTACCAGGAGGCCGAGGCGGGCGAGGCGATCGTGCCGTGGGACGATCGGCGCGCGAACCCGCTGCTGGTGGCGTGGCTCGATCGCCACGCGGCGCCGCGGCTCGGCGCGCGCGCGCTCGACGTCGGCTGCGGCACCGGCGACAACGCCGGCGAGCTGGCGTCGCGCGGCTGGGCCGTGACCGCGTTCGACGTCGCGCCGACCGCGGTCGCGGTCGCGTCGGTGCGGTTTCCGGAGGTGACCTGCGAGGTCGCGAGCGCGCTCGATCCGCCGCCGGCGTGGCGCGAGGCGTTCGATCTCGTCGTCGAGATCTACACGCTGCAGGTGCTGCCACCGGCGGAGCGGGCGCGGGCCGCGCAGGCGCTGGCCGGGCTGGTCGCGCCGGGCGGCACGCTGCTGGTGATCGCGCGCGCGCGCGAGGTCGATGATCCGCCGGGCGCGATGCCGTGGCCGCTGGTGGAGGCGGAGATCCGCGCGATCGGCGAGACCAGCGGGCTGGTGTGCGCGGAGCTCGGCGCGGTCCTCGACGACGAGACCCCGCCGGTGCGGCGCTGGGTCGCGGCGTTCACGCGACCGGCGCGCGCCGAAGGCTGACGCTGGCGGCCAGCGGGTCAGGTCCCGTGGCCGCGCGGGGTCGCACGCGATCGCGCGTGCGGTTCGCGCGGGACTTGCGCTGCGTCATTTTGTGTAATACAAAATCATCTATACGATGACGCGGGCCTGGTAGCCCGCCTCACCAGAGGAGGACCCATGTCCACCGAGTCTCGGGCCGCGGCGCGCGCCGCCGGCCCCGCTGCGGGTGCGCCCGCGAGCCTCCTGTCCGACGCGCTCCGCGCGACCGCGCCCACCGCGAGCCCGACCGCGCCGGTCGATGACGAGGCCGCGCGCCTCGACGAGCTCGCGACCCGGCTCGACGCGATCCGCGCGCGGGTCGAGGCCGCGATCGGCGCCGACGACGTGAAGCACATCGCCCGGACCCGCGCGTTCTCGACCGCGATGCAGATCGTCGGCCGCGGCCTGATCCACGTCAGCCTCGATCCGGTGACGTTCGCGGTCGGCGTCGGCGCGCTGTGGCTGCACAAGCAGCTCGAGGCCACCGAGATCGGCCACTCCGCGCTGCACGGCGCCTACGACAAGCTGCCCGGCGCCGAGAAGTTCGCGTCGAAGACCTTCGACTGGCGCGTGCCCATCGACGAGGAGGCGTGGCGCTACGGCCACAACGTGCGCCACCACCAGTACACCAACGTCGCGGGCCGCGATCCCGACATCCACTTCGGCTCGGTCCGGCTGAACGCGCACACGCCGCATCGCCCGATCCACTACGCGCAGGTGCCGATCACCCTCGCGACCGCGTCCTTGTTCGGCATCGGCATGAACCTGCACTTCACCGGCGTCGCCGATGCGCTCGAGGGCAACGGCCGCCCCGAGCGCTTCGACTTCCTGCCCGACGACAAGCCCGAGACGGTGCGCGCGGCCTGGCAGAAGGCGCTGCGCAAGTTCGTGCCGTACTACAAGCGCGAGCTCCTGTTCTACCCGCTGCTCGCCGGCCCGATGTTCGGCAAGGTGCTGCTCGGCAACCTGCTCTCGGAGCTGTTCCGCGATCTGTACTCGGCCGCGACGATCTTCTGCGGCCACGTCGGCGAGGACGTCGCCGACTACCCCGCGGGCACGCGCGCGGGCGGCCGCGGCAACTGGTACAAGATGCAGATCGAGGCCGCGAACAACTTCGAGGTGCCCTGGCTCCTGTCGATGCTGTGCGGCGCGCTCGATCGGCAGATCGAGCACCACCTGTTCCCGAAGTTCCCGCCCAACCGGCTGCGGGAGATCGCGCCCGAGGTCCGGCAGGCGTGCGTCGACTGCGGCGTCGAGTACCGCACCGATACCTGGCCGCGAACGCTCGGCAAGGTCGCGCGCCGGATCTGGCGGCTCAGCTTCCCCGATCGCGCCGCGACGCCATGAGGCGACGAAGTCGCCGGCTCCGGTTCCGGAGGAGATCGGGACCGTCGTCCTCGACGGGGCCGATCGATCGAAACGTGACCAGCGCCGCGTGAGCGCGGCGATCAGCGCCGCGTGAGCGCGGTGATCACAGCTGCGTGCTGCACGGCAGGCACATCCACGGCCGCGCGCTGCCATCGGCGACCACGCCGAGCAGCGCGCGCGCGCCGCGCGTGAGCGCATTGCCGCAGCGCGCGCAGACCTGATCCTTGCCGACGATCACCTCCTGCCACGCCTCGACCGCCTCGAGCGGATCGCGGACGCGGCCGCGCGCGGCGTCGGCCACCCGCTTCGCGTCGCGCTTGACCGTCGCGGTCAGCGCCGCCGCGTCGGCGACCACGTTGTCGACGAGCGTGAACGTGTCTTCGAGCACGTTGCGGATCAGCTGCGACACCGTGACGCGGCGCTGCTTGGCGGCGTCGCGCAGCGCATCGTCGAGATCCTCGTCGACGCGGGTCTGGATCAGGCGGGCCTTGCGCTCGCTCTCGGGGAGCGGCGTGCGACCGCGGCGCGGGCGGCGAGGAGGCGTCGATTTCACGTAGTACATCATACTCTGCAAATCGCGGCGCGCGACCGTGGTGCGTCGACGCATTCACGCCGCGCGCCGCGCGCGCGCCGCGCGACGCCTGCGCGAGGTCGGCGCCTCGCCCGCATCGCGGGGGTGAGTCCGGGTGAGACACCCCCAGTTGACACCCTCGCGCCACCGGACTACACGGAGGTATGGGCGCCGTGCGCCAGCGGATGCGTCGCGTCATCGCCATCACGGCGATGCTGGTCGCGTTCGCGCTGATCTCGGCGCAGGCCCGGGTCTTCGCCGAGGTCGTCACGACCTGCTGCTGCGGCCACGCGCTGCCGTGCAAGTGCCCCGAGCACCAGCGCGGCCACAAGAAGGCCGGCGACCATTCGACGATGCGACCGTGCGGGTCGCCGAACCAGGTGGTCGAAGCCCCCGAGCTTCCCGCCTGCGACCTGCCTCCGGTGAGCGAGTTCGTTCCCGTGGTCTCGGTCGACGCGATCGCCGTCGTGACGCCGGTCCCCGCGCCGGCGCCGGATCTCGCCACGCCGCCGGTCCCCATCTAGCCGGCCGCCCGCGCCGAGTCGATCGCCCGCGCACGCTGCGCGGTGCTGCGCTGTGGCTGCGTTGCCGCCCCGGGTGGCGAGCGTAGCTGCAGGAGTGGCCGATCGATCCCGCGCGGGCGTGCGCGCCTCACCGCGCGTCATCACCATCCCCGGCGCGTCCGCGCGCCGGACCCTCAGCCGTGGCACGAGGCGATCCTCGTGCACGCGGCGTCCGCTTCACTCCACTGATCGAGGAACCTCATCCATGCGCGCCACCTTCGCTCGTCTCGCTCTCATCGCCTTCGCTGCCACCACCGTCCTCGGCGCCGCTGCTTGCGGCGGCACCGAGGAGGAGATCTACGCCACCCTCCAGGAGTGCGTCACCGACCACACCGTCAACGAGGGCTTCAACGAGACGATGGCGATCACGATCTGCCTCACCTCGCACCTCGAGGGCATCAACTTCACGACCCAGACCGAGTGCGAGGCGTACGTCACCGCCAACGGCGGCTATCCCGACTCACGCGTCGCTGCGTGCGCCGACTATCTCGCGAACAAATGAGCGCACCACGCCGGCTCGCCGTCCTTGTCGCGATCCTCGGGATCGCGTCGGCGAGCCGCGCGCGCGCCGAGCATCACCACGGCGGTGAGCCCGTGCCGTCGGCGGAGCTCGGCGTGCGGATCGCGGTCAGCGCGATCGCCGCGCGCTACGACACCGGCGCGTACGTCGGCGACTACGAGGGCCTCGCGCTCGCGGTCGGGTTCGCGCGCGGCCGGTTCGCGGTGCACGCGATCGCGCCGGTCTATCGTCTGCGCGAGAACGGCGCCGATCGCTTTGGCCCCGGCGACCTCATGGTCGGCGGCGACGCGGTCGCGCTCGCGACCGGGCCGTGGATGGTCGGCGGCTCGGTGATGGCGGGCGCGCCCACCGGCGACGGCCTGCGCGGCCTCGGCATGGGGCACGCGATGGCGATGGCCGCGCTGTGGGGCCGCCGCGCGCAGGGTCGGTTCGCGACCGTCGCGTCGGTCGGCTACGCCCGCGCGTTCGACGCCGAGAGCCATCACGATCACGGCGCGTGGCCGCTGGTCGAGCCGATGAACATGGCCGAGGTCACCGGCGCGCTCGGCGCCGATGCCACGGTCGCGCGGCGCTGGCGCCTCGGCGCCCGCGCTGCGATCGCGGTCGCCACCGGCGCGGGCTCGACCCGCGCGATCGCCGCAGGCGGGATCCGCTGGGTCGGCGCGCGACTCGAGGTCGCGACCGAACTCCAGGTCGGCGTGCTCGGCGATC
>JAIOQA010000509.1 GCA_021413675.1 Deltaproteobacteria bacterium
CGCGGGCAGGCGGTGCGGGTGGAGGAGCTGCGCACCGGGCTCGCGGCGGTCCAGGCGCTGACCACCCGCGCGTTCGGCGCCGGGGATCCGGTGGCGCTCGGCGCCCTGGTGACGGTCGCGGATGACGACGGCGAGCGCCGCTACCTCGTCGCTCCGGATGGCGGCGGCGCGGCGCTGGCGGCGGGCGCGGTCCAGGTGATCACCCCGCGCTCGCCGATCGGGCGGGCGCTGGTCGGCAAGCGGCTCGGCGACGACTGCACGGTGGTGGTCGGCGGCAAGTCGCGCGACCTCGAGATCGTCGCGCTCGCGTAGGCGCCGGCCGTCGGATCCGGCGCAGGCCGACATCGACGTTCACTCCCGACCACCCGCACTTGGGGTAGCCAATCGCGCCCAGATTGGTTGTCGGGTAGCAGGCGCAGGGTTGTGCGCGCACCCCGATCGGGTCGCGCGCGACCCTCCTCGGTTTTCGTCGGAAAAGCGCAGCTTCTTCGCTACCCGAAGCCGATTGATTCTCGATGGGTAACGATCGTCAAGGGGACCGTCAACCGCACCGACAGCTGGTCGACCCAACAAAACAAGGCACGCGAGATTACTGGAATCAGAGCTGGCGCTGCAGCTGCAATGAAGTTGGGGAGAGGCCATGGCGAATCTAGCAAACCAGAGCGTGAACCCCGGGGTGGCGGCGAAGGCGGGACTCACGCTGGTCCGCAGCCACACCACCCTACGTCTCGACCTCGTCAACGGACCGGTCCTCGCCAACCAGCCGATCGGCGTGATGCCGCCGATGCTCGGCGCCTACCGGGTGCTCTCGCTCCTCGCCCGCGGCGGCATGGGCGGCGTGTACCTGGGCGAGCACGAGACCACCAAGCAGCGGGTCGCGCTGAAGCTGCTGGCGCCGCGCTGGGTCGAGCACGAGCCGATCGTCCAGCGCCTGCTGGAGGAGTTCGAGGTCTCGCGTCGGGTCGGGCACGCCGGCCTGCTGCAGATCCTCGCCGCCGAGCGAACCGCCGACGGCACGCCGTACCTGGTCATGGAGCTCCTCGACGGCGAGAACCTCGGTGACCTGCTCGATCGCGGCGCGATCGAGCCCGGCGCGGTCGCCGCCATCGGCGCGCAGATCGCCGACGCGGTCGCCGCGATGCACGAGGCCGGCATCGTCCACTGCGACCTCAAGCCCGAGAACGTCATGCTGCTGTACAAGGACGGTCTCGCGGGCTGGCCGCGCACCAAGGTCCTCGACTTCGGCGTCGCCCGCATGGCCCCCGACGTGACCACCGAGATCGCCGGCACGCCCGGCTACATGGCGCCCGAGCAGTGGCGCGGCACCGCCGAGGCCCGCTCCGACGTCTACGCGCTGGGCTGCACGCTCTACCAGCTGCTCACCGGCGCGGCCCCGTTCGAGGGCTCGATCCCGTCGCTCATGCAGAGCCACTGTGATCGCCTGCCGGCGCCTCCGTCGTCGCGGCGCGCGGTGCCCGAGATGCTCGATCGGATGATCATGCGGATGCTGGCCAAGGACGCGCGCATGCGGCCGCGCATGGCCGAGGTCGCGCGCATGCTGGCCGACCTCGCCTACGCGATGCCTCCGGGCGCGCGCAACGACTCGATCCGCCTGGCGATCTCGCAGTAGCGCAACCGGGCCCCGCGGCCGCGTGTCGCGATCGCGATGCGCTCCCTGATCCGCGCGATGCTGGCGCTGGCCCTGGTCGGCGCCTGGTGCGCGTCCGTCAACGTAGCTGCACGTGCGCCGTGACGGACCCTCGATCAGTGGAATTCTGATCGGGCGAGCGAGGGCGGCGGGTTCCGTCGAGGAAGACGTCGAGAATACCGACGTTATCCATCGATACTATCAATTGGTCGAACTGACGAGGCGGCCCCATCCTGTCCCGACATGGCCCTCGAAGGAATCGGCAGTCCGTTGCTCTGGCTCGGCTTCATCGGCTTCGTGCTGGGGATGCTGGCGATCGATCTCGGCGTCTTCCATCGCAAGACCCATGCGGTCTCGATGCGCGAGGCGCTGACCTGGAGCGGGGTGTGGATCGGGCTCGCGCTCCTGTTCGGTGCGGGCCTCACGGTGTTCTCCGATGGCCAGCATGGCGTCGAGTTCTTCACCGGCTATCTCATCGAGAAGTCGCTGTCGGTCGACAACATCTTCGTCTTCGTCGTGATCTTCGCGGCGCTGCGCATCCCGGCCGAGCTGCAGCACCGGGTGCTGTTCTGGGGCATCCTCTCGGCGCTGGTGCTGCGCGCGGCGATGATCGTCGCCGGTGCGGCGCTGTTCGCGAAGTTCCACTGGCTCATGTACGTGTTCGGCGGGTTCCTGATCCTGACCGGCGTGAAGCTCGTGCTCGCGCGCAACGCGGCGCACGATCCGAGCGAGGGCTGGGCGATGCGGCTCATCCGCCGCGTCGTGCCGTCGAGCCCGCGCCTCGACGGTCAGAAGTTCTTCACCCGCGAGAACGGCAAGCGCCTCGCGACCCCGCTGTTCCTCGCGCTGCTCCTCGTCGAGCTGTCCGACGTGCTGTTCGCGCTCGACTCGATCCCGGCGATCTTCGCGGTCACGACCGACCCGTTCATCGTGTTCACGTCGAACATCTTCGCGATCCTCGGCCTGCGGTCGCTGTTCTTCCTGCTGGCCGGGATGGTCGATCGCTTCCGCTACCTCAAGCTCGGGCTCGCCGGCGTGCTGGTGTTCGTCGGCGCCAAGATGATCCTGGTCGACGTGATGCACCTGCCGCCGGTGGCGTCGCTCGCGATCATCGCCGCGATCCTCGGCGCCTCGGTGATCGCGTCGTTGCGCGCGGCGGGCTACAGCGAGGCGGAGACGGCGTCGCGGACCGCCTTGGCGACCACGGAGCGCGGCGCGGCCTGATCGGCGCCGACCAGGTCGGCGGTCAGCGGCGCGCCCGCGGCGACGACGCCGGCGATCGCCTGCTCGATCGCGGCCTGGGCCTTGATCAGGCGCGCGTCGTGGTGGCGGTGGCCGAGCCAGCCCAGCGCCTCGGCGGTCGCGCCGAGCATCGCGAGGGGATTTGCGCGGTCCTTGCCGGCGAGCGGCGGTGCCGAGCCGTGGATGGGCTCGAACATCGCGTGGTCGTCGCCGACGTTGCAGCCGACCGCCATGCCCATGCCGCCCTGCAACACGCTCGCGAGGTCCGTGAGGATGTCGCCGAACATGTTGGTCGTGACGCAGACGTCGTACTTCTCGGGCTGGGTCAGCACGAACATCGCGAACGCGTCGACGATCGCGACGTCCTGCTCGATGTCCGGATAATCGCGCGCGACCTCGCGGTAGACCTCGAGGAACAGCTTGCAGCCGTAGAGGACGTTGTTCTTGACGATGCAGGTGACGCGCTTCTTGCCGTCGGCGGGCGCGCCCTTGCCGCGGGCGCGCGACAGCTCGAACGCCTTGCGGATGACCTTCTCCGAGGCCTTGCGCGTGATGATGCGGGTGTCGGTCGCGGCGGTGACCTGGGTGCCGGTCGTGTGCATGCCGCCCATGCCGCTGTACAGGCCCTCGGTGTTCTCGCGGACCATGATCATGTCGACCTTCGACGGTGACCAGACCTCGGCGAAGCGACCGCTGATGCCGTGCTTGATGCCGGGCAGGCACCGCACCGGGCGGATGTTGGCGTAGAGATCGAGCCGCATGCGGTTGCCGATCACCGGCGACCACCCGGCCATCTTGCCGTCGGCCATCGTGACCGGCGCGCCGTCGGGGCCGGCCCAGCCGACCGCGCCGAGGACGATCACGTCGGCGGCGCTGCAGCGCTCCTCGGCGCCCTCGGGCCAGTCGCGGCTGCCGTGCTCGAGGTAGTAGCGACCGCCGCAGGTGATCTCGTCGATGTGCAGGGTCGCGCCGGTCTTCGCGGCGACCAGCTCGAGCATCGCGCGGGCCTCGGCTGCGACCTCGATGCCGATGCCATCGCCGGGCAGCAGGACCACGTCATAAGCGTCCTTCATCCCCGGAAGCTACACCGTGGGATCGCCGCCCGTCAGCGTGTCTCGTCGAAGATCTGATCGAGCAATCCCCGCGACGACGCGACCTCGCCGCGCGCGATCGCCCACACGGTCTGGACGATCCGGGCGTTGATCGGCGTGGCCACGCCGGCGGTCTGGCCGCGGGTCACGATCTCGCCGTTGAGGAAGTCGATCGCCGGCGGCCGGCCGCGCTCGATCGCGGCGAGCATCGACGAGCGCATCCGGCGGTAGCGCAGCCCGACCGCGAGCAGGAGGGCGTGCTTCGCCGTCAACCCCGCCGAGCCCAGCTTGCGATCGCGCTCGGCGTCGGTCAGCGCGATCCACTCGAGGTCGAGCGTGCCCGACACCTTCTCGAGCTTCACGCCGCGGGTCCGCGCGACCTGCACGACCTCGGTCATGATCTCGAGCGCGAGCCGGCGGATGCGGCGGCTGCGCACCAGCGGGCCGAGGCGCTCGCCGGCGATCGTGCCGATCGACGAGATCGCGCAGTTGAGCGCGAGCTTGCTCCAGCGCGCGCCCGCGAGGTTATCGGTGTAGGTCACCGGTCCGACCGCCTCGAGCAGGCCGCCGATGCGGCGACAGGCGTCATCGGGCGCGCCATCGAGCCGGCCGATCGTGAAGCCGCCGGCGGCGGTGCGATCGTAGAGGCCGGGCTCGGGCATCGACGCGCCCCACGCGACGATCGCGCCGACCACGCGCTCGGCGCCGATGATCGCGGCGATGCGCTCCTCGCACAGGCCGTTCTGCAGCACGACCATGCGGCCGTCGGCGGCGAGCACCGGCAGCGCGGCCTGCGCGGCCGCCTCGACCTGCGGCGGCTGGGTCGCGAGGATGATGACGTCGTAGCGCGCGGCTGGATCGGGCGCCTCGACGACCGCGCCCGGGACCGCGCGCTCCTCACCCTCGTCGCGCAGCCGGAAGCCGCGGCTGGCGATCGCGTCGCGGATCGCCGCGTTCGTCGAGACCGCGGTGACGTCGGTGCCGACCTCGGCGAGGCAGCCCGCGACGATGCCGCCGATGCCGCCAGCGCCGACCACGAGGACGCGCGCGGATTCACTGCTCATCGCCGGTCTATACCACCCGGCCGGCGATCTCCGCGACGCGCGGCGCATGGTCGCCGGCGCATGATTTGCCGCCGCGCGGCTCCTCGGAACCGGGCCGGCCACGGTACTATTTTCGCCGGATGGACATCACCTTCTGGGGAGTGCGGGGCAGCTACCCCGTGCCGGGCGCCGCCACCGTGCGCTACGGCGGCCAGACCTCGTGCGTCGAGGTCCGGGCCGACTCCGGCGCGCGCGTCATCCTCGACGCCGGCACCGGCCTGCGCGCCCTCGGCCAGCGCATCTCGCGCACCGGCGGCGGCGTGCCCGCCCGCCACCACATCCTCCTGAGCCACGTCCACTGGGACCACATCCAGGGCCTGCCGTTCTTCGAGCCGGCCTACGTGCCCGGCACGCAGATCGCGGTGTACTCGTCGGTCGCCGCCGCCGACGAGCTGCGCCCGGTGATCGCGGGCATCACGCGCCACGAGTTCTTCCCGATGCCGCTCGAGTCGGTGCCGGCGCAGTTCGAGTTCCACGAGGTCGAGCCCGGCCTCGGCTTCACGATCGACGAGTTCCAGGTGATGCCGATCGCGCTCAACCACCCGTTCGGCGCGGTCGGCTATCGCATCACCGCCGACGGCAGCTCCGTCGCGTACATCGCCGACACCGCGCCGTTCACCGAGGTCCTGCACAAGCGGCACTTCCTGAACGGCCTCGAGCCGCTGACCAACGAGGACCGCGCCACGCTCGGGCAGCTGCGCGCCGATCTGGTCCGCTCGCTGCGCGACTGCGACACGGTCGTCTACGACACGCACTTCCTGCCGCACGAGTACGAGAAGTTCCCGCACTACGGCCACTCCACGCCCGATCACGGCCTCGAGATCTGCGCCGAGAGCGGCGTGCGTTGCCTCGTGCTCTACCACCACGCGCCGTCGCACGACGACGACATGATGGACGACCTCGCCGCGGACTATCGCCAGAAGGGCGCCGCCGCCGGGGTCGACATCGTGACCGCGCGTGAGGGCATGGTGCTGGCGGTGGGAGCCCCGGCGTGAGGCTGCGCTTCTGGGGCGTGCGCGGCTCGTTCGCGATGTGCGGGCGCAACTTCCTGCGCTACGGCGGCAACACGCCGTGCGTCGAGCTGCTCACCAGGGATGGCGAGCGGCTCGTCATCGATCTCGGCACCGGCGCGACCGAGCTGGCCAAGCACCTGATGAAGACCGAGTTCGGCAAGGGCAAGGGCCGGCTCAACATCCTGCTCTCGCACACCCACCTCGATCACATCCAGGGCCTGCCGTTCTTCGCGCCGTTCTTCATCCCCGGCAATCGTATCCGCATCCTCGGCGCCGACCCCGCGGGCTCGACGCTCGAGGCCACGCTGCAGAACCAGCTCGCGCCGTGCTACAGCCCGCTCGAGGGCCTCGAGAACCTGAACGCCTACGTCACGATCGATTCGATCGTGCCGGGCACGACCCTCGAGCTCGATGGCTTCCACGTCCAGACCGCGGCGGTGCCCCACGGCAACATGTGGACGACCGCGTTCCGCATCACCGCCGATGATCACGTCGTGACGTTCCTGTCGGACGTCGAGTATGCGCAGCCCGATCAGCCGTCGCCCGAGGCGATCGCGCTGGCCCAGGGAGCGGACCTCCTGATCCACGACGCGATGCACGCCGATCACGAGTACGGCCACCGCCGCGGCTGGGGCCACTCGCCAGTCGCCGCCGCGTTCGCGGTCGCGCGCGCGGCGGGCGCCAAGCGCCTCATCCTCTATCACCACAGCCCCGATGCCACCGATGCGATGATCGACGCGGTCGTCGCCGACGCGCAGAAGGACAGCCCGATCCCGGTGTTCGCTGCGGCCGAGGGCACGTACCTCGAGCTGTAGCGCGCGCCACGCGAATCACGTCGCGGCGCGATGAAATCGCGCGACCCGTCGGGGTTTCTTCGTCACATCGCGGTCCGGCCCGTTCAGCCGGCCCGATGCCCACGCCTCCCGACATCCGAGCACGTCTGCGCTCGGTCGCGCTCCTCGCCCTGGTGCCTGCCTGCACGCACTGGAACTCGAACACCGTCTACGGCCAGCGGCGCGAGGTCAGGCGCCAGCTCATCGGCGCGCCGCAGATCGCCGAGTCCACGACCGCGTCGATGAGCGCGGGGCTCGTCGGCGGCAGCGTCAGCGACGGCTCCGGGACGAGCATCCTCGGCGGCCTCTCGGCCAGCGGCGGCACGCTCAAGCGCACGCACTGCGTGCAGCAGGCGCAGCTCGACTTCGTGCAGCCGTACCAGATCGTGTCGACGCCCTCGAGCCGCACGCTCGACTGGATCGGGTCGATCACGATCGGCGTGATCGGCCTGAGCGTGGTCGGCAACGCCCGCTCGTCGCAGGCGCTCGATCCGTACGCGCCCGGGCCGCAGCAGCGACCGAACCCGACCGGCGAGTACCTGCTCGGCGGCGCGATGATCGCCGGCGCGATCGGCTGGATGGCGTACTCGTACGCGCGCCTGCCGCACCAGCCGGCGCCGCCCACGCAATCGCTCGATCGCCGCTGGAGCGAGACGCAGTTCGTCGAGGTCACCGGCTGTGGCCTGCCAGGCACCACCGCGCCCGCCGCGCCCGCCGCGCCCGCCGGCGACGCCGCCGCGCGGCTCCTGCAGCTCGATCGCCTGCACCAGTCGGGCGTGATCACCGACGAGGAGTACGTGCAGAAGCGCAAGGCCCTGCTCGAGCAGCTGTGAACCGCCGCGGTCGGGTTTAACCCGCGCCGCGCTGCCGGGTCGGCCACCCAACGGAGGCCGCATGGCGACTGGCTCGATCGCGTTGGTCCTGGGGGTATCGATCATCGGAGCGTGTGGTGGCATCGGGGGCAATCCGTCCACCGCGGACGCGCCGCCGGGCGCGGACGCGAGCGCGCCGGACGCCGCGCCAGGCGATGCCGGGACGAGCGCCGACATCGCCGACACGGTGCAGTGCGGGCCCAACCCGCCGATCGGCCCGGGCAACACACCCGAGCTCCAGAAGTACACGCTCGATCCCGCGGTGTTCCCGGACGCGCTGTGCAACGACGGCACGCCGGCCACGCTGTACTTCCGGCCGTACGTCGGCGCGGCCAATCGCGACAGGTGGGTCATCAACCTGCACGGTGGTGGCGCGTGTGGCTCCGGGCCGAGCTGCATCGCGCGCTGGTGTAGCTGCTCGAACCTGACCGAGTGCCCGTACGCCGAGACCACGACCAACTTCTCGCGGTCGACGATGACCAACGATGGTCCGGACCAGAAGGCCGCGGATGGCATCTGGCTCCGGGGCGACGCCGCGCGGCCGAACCCCTACGGTGACTACAACCAGGTCGAGCTGACCTATTGCACCTCCGACGCGTGGCACGGCACGCGCCGCGCAGTGTCGATGAACGCGATCAACCCCAAGACCAACGCGCCGGTCACGTTCACGCTGCACTTCCTCGGCGCCAGGGTCCTCGACGGCGATCTCGGCGTGCTGCGCCAGGCCGGGGTGCCGGCGCTGGTCTACACCCGCAGCGGTGCGTCGATCCCGCTGCCCGATCTCGACGAGGCCAGCGAGGTGATCGTCGCCGGTGACTCGTCGTGCGGCGAGGGCACGATCACCAACCTCGACTACATCCGCGACACCCTGCGCGCGACCAACGTCGACTGCCAGGGCGCGGGCGCGTGTCCGCTCGCGGTCTACGGCCTGCTCGACGCGATCGTCGGGCCCGACATGAGCAAGCTCGACTTCAGCACGTACGTCCAGCCCGAGGTGCGGTCGTATGCCGACTACGTGACGCTGTCCGCGCTGCTGCCGCCGTCGGTCGGCGCGCGTCGGGACGCGAGCTGCCTGGCCGCGCACGCCGCGGATCCGGCGATCTGTGGCGACGAGTCCCACGTCGTGCGCAACCACGTCACGACCCCGTTCTTCGTGCGCATGGCCCTCGTCGACCAGCTGATCTCGACCAACTACCTGGAGGCGATGCTGCGCAACCCCGACCACACGCCGATGACGCTGCAGTCGTTCGGGCTGACGCTTCACGACGAGCTGACGGCGTTCGCGAACCTGCCCGGCACCGCCGAGGAGGGCGCCGCGATGACCCGGGCGCCCGGCGTGTTCGCGCCCGCCTGCACCAAGCACGACACGATCCGCTCGACCCCGGACACCTTCGACACGACGATCACGCCGAGCGGCGGCGCCGCGCAGACCCTCCTGCCGGTGTTCCACAACTGGCAGACCGGCACCGGGACGCCGACCAACATCCTGACCCAGTCGCTGCAGCCGCCCGACACCGTGTGCCCGTAGCGCGGCGCCGCGGTCGATTTCGGTGATCGAAGCCGCGCCGGGCGCCACTGCCAGCTCCGACATCGATCACGCGATCGAGGAGGCAGCAGACGATGGCGAGCTGGATCACCCCGACGGTCTTGTCCCTGGCGATGAGCTTCGCGTCGGTCGCGGCGGCGGCGCCGCTCGACCGGAAGCAGGCGGGCGCGCTCAAGCGCATCGCCACCGACATCACGAACAAGGAGGCCAAGCTGGCCGACTACGGCCCGGGCGCGCGCCTGGGCCAGATCAGCGAGCGGGTAGAAGCCGACCTGGCCCGGCAGATCGCCGGCATCAAGGCCAAGCTCGCGTCGCTGCCGGCCGACAACACCGAGGTCAAGGCCGAGCTCGCGCACCTTGCGGCGCTCGAGCGGGCGCTGGCCGCCAAGGTCGCGGCGCGCAACCAGGTCACGCAGGCCGCCGACGCCGCGCGCGCGGCCCGCGAGGCGATCGCGATGTCGCCGAGCTTCGACGCCGACTACGCATCGCTGCGCGCGATGGTCGACATGTTCGAGCACGCGCGCTGGTACGAGCTCGACCACTACCACTTCGACCGCTGGACCGATCACGAGGACAACGTCGCGATGGCCGCCTGGGGCAAGGGCTGGGCCGCGACCCAGGCCGACTTCGCCAGGCTCCGCGCGATCTACGCGCCGCTGGTCGACGGGCCGCTCCTGCGCGCCCGCGAGGCGCAGCGCCAGCTCAGGATGGCGGAGGTCGTCGACCACAGCGCGGTCGCGAAGCTCGAGGCGTTTCGCGCGGCGGTCGCGGGGTTCGTGCAGGCCGCGCCCGGCGCCGTCGACGCGGACGCCAAGGAGCTCGCGGGGCTGGTGGCGAAGGCCGCCGCCGCGCTCGATCTGCCGGCGGTGCTCGATCCGCAGGGCCGCATCCAGACCCTGCGCAACCGGCTCGCCAACGTATCGGCGGCCTACGCGCCGCTGGTCGGCGCCGCCGATCGCGAGCGCGTGGTCCACGCGGCTCAGGCCGCCGAGGCCCAGGCGGCGGCGGCGATCGCGGCGCTCACGGTCGCGGCGATCGACGCCAAGCGCGCGCCCGCGGACCTCTACACCGGCCGCGAGCGGACGGCGCTGGTCGCGTTCGTCACGCAGGCGTGGGCGACGCAGTTCCCCGGGGACGCGATCGTGCAGGTCCGCATCCGCGCGACCGCGTTCGAGCGCACGACCGCGTGGGTGCCGGATCCGTCGACGGGCGGGCAGGTCAAGCGCGACGCGTCGCGGCTGCCGATCACGGTGATCGTCAAGGGCGCCGCGGGCGAGGCCTACCTCTATGGCGCGGGGATCGGCCGCGACCACATGGCCGGCGACCGGCTGGCGCTGGACTGGGTCGATCGTCCGGCGAAGGGGCCGGCGCCGACCCAGCGCATGCGGCTCGCCAACGTGGACGGCGGCGCGCGATAATCGAGGCCGCGTGAGCCACCGGACCCTCGACGAGCGTGCGACCGCGGCCCAGCGGATCGAGCGAGAGCGGGTCCGCCGTCAGCTGCGCCGCGCGATGTTCGCCGGCGACGCCGCGCCGGTGCGCATCGATCGGTTCGAGATCCGCGGCCGGCTCGGCGCCGGGGCGACCGGCCTGGTCTACGCCGCGTACGATCCGCAGCTCGATCGCGAGGTCGCGGTCAAGCTCCTGGTGGTCGCGCCGATCGACGATCACGCCGCCTTGTCCGAGGCCCGGACGCTCGCGCGCTGCGCCCACCCCAACGTGCTGCCGGTCTACGAGGTCGGGACCCACGATGGCATCCCGTTCATCGTCTCGGAGCTGGTCGGCGGCGGCAGCCTGCGCGCCTGGCTCGCGCAGCCGCATCCGCCCGCCGAGGTCCGCGCGGTCGTGCTCGCGATCGGGCGCGGGCTCGCCGAGGCCCACCACCACGGCATCGTGCACCGCGATCTCAAGCCCGAGAACGTGCTGGTTGGCCTCGACGGACGGCCGCGGGTCGCCGACTTCGGGCTCGCGCGCTGGTTCGATCCGGCCACCCACCGGATCGAGCACGGCATCGCCGGCACGCCGACGTACATGGCGCCGGAGCAGGCGGCGCAGGGCATCGCCGATCCGCGCAGCGATCAGTACGCGTACGCGCTGGTCGCGTTCGAGGCGCTCTACGGGCGCTTCCCCGCCGACGGCCCCGGCGAGGTCGTGGCGCGCGCGCACCCGCATGCCGCGCTCGCGCCGGTGATCGCCCGCGGCCTCGCCGCGCAGCCCGCCGCGCGCTGGCCCACGATGGACGCGTTCGTCGACGCGCTCGCGGCGGCAGGCGCCGGGCGCCGGCGCGGCCCGGCGATCCTGATCGCGAGCCTCGCGCTCGCGGCGGTCGCGCTGGTGGTCGCGTCGATCGCGATCTCCGGGCGCCGCGGGCCACCGCCGCGCGATCCCGCGATCGTGCTGTCCGAGGACGCCTCCGCGCTGATCCAGGCCGGGCGCTTCGACGAGTGCGCGGCGATGGTCGCGGCCCGCGCGACCGACGACGTCGCGCGCAAGCTCGGGCTGCACTGCGCGACCCAGGGCACGCTCGCCACGTTGACCGCGACCTGCGCGTCGTGGCGCGCCGCCGCGCCGGGCACGGTGCCCGCCGAGTGCGACGCGACGATCCTGCGCGCGCGCGCGCTCGAGGACGCCCACGACTACCGCGGCTGCGCCGACGCGATCCTCGCGAGCCCGCCGACCACCGCGGCCAACCTGGTGCTGGCCCGCTGCGCGCAGCGGGTCGATGACCTCGCGCTGACCCGACGGCAGTGCGTCTACGGGCTCACGCTGAACGGCCTGCCGGTGCCGCCCGACGCCTGCGGCCGATGACGTGATACATCTGACGGGTGGAGAGCGCGCCGACCGACGCCGACGACGCGGCCTTGCTCGACGCGTGGCGCGCCGGTGATCGCGCCGCGGGCGAGCAGCTGTTCGAGCGCCACTTCGATGCGATCTACCGGTTCTTCGAGCGCAAGGGCCTCGGCGACGTCGGCGATCTGGTGCAGCGCACGTTCCTCGGCTGCGTCGAGGCCCGCGATCGCTACCGCGGCGCCTCGAGCTTCCGCACGTTCCTGTTCGCGATCGCGCGCCACGAGCTCTATGGCCTCTTCCGCCAGCGCCGGGCCCAGGTCGACTTCGGCGTGTCGTCGCTGGCCGATCTCGCGCCCGGCCCGAGCACGCTCCTGCGCGAGCGCTCGCAGCGCGAGATCCTGCTCGCGGCGCTGCGCGCGATCCCGCTCGAGCTGCAGCTCGCGGTCGAGCTGCGGTTCTGGGAGGGCCTGACCGGCCCCGACCTGGCGATCGCGCTGGCGGTGCCCGAGGGCACGGTGCGCAGCCGGCTGCGGCGCGCGCTCGAGGCGCTGCGCGGCGCGCTCGACGAGCACGAGCTCGGCAAGACCCTGCGCACGCTCCCGGCCTCCGACGACGCGTTCGACGCCTGGGCCGAGCAGCTGCGGGTCGCGCTCGACGCCTGAAGGCTCAGGCCACGCGGATGACCACCTGGCCGCGGGTGCGGCCGCTGCCGACGTGCGCGAGCGCCTGCGCGACCTCGCCGAGGGGATAGGTGCGCTCGATGATCGGCCGGGCCTTGCCGGCCTCGATCAGCGCGGCGAGCGCGCGCAGGTCGCTGCTGGTGTTCTTGACCACGAATGTCGTGAACCGGCGGCCCGAGACCAGCGAGCGCAGCAGCACCGCGCCGAGCCGGAACATCGGCCCGACCCAGTCGCCGCCGCCGCCGGCGCACGCCACGTAGGTGCCGCGCGGCGTGAGCACGCGCGCGCACGCCGACAGCGGCCGGTTGCCGATCAGATCGAACATCAGGTCGAAGCGGGCCGCGCCGGCCGCGAAGTCCGCGGTGGTGTAGTCGATCACCTCGTTGGCGCCGAGCCCGCGCACCATCTCGACGTTGCGCGTGCTGCACACCGCGGTCACGTGCGCGCCGAGCGCCTTGGCGATCTGCACCGCCCAGGTGCCGACGCCGCCCGACGCGCCGTTGATCAGCACGCGCTGGCCGGCGCGCAGCCGGCCGGCGTCGCGCAGCCCCTGGAGCGCGGTGACCGCCCAGGCCGCGGCCGCCGCCTCCTCGAACGTCAGGGTCGCGGGGCGCGGCGCGAGCCGCGCGGCGGCGACCACCGCGTACTCCGCGAACGCGCCGTGGCGCGCGTCGCCGAAGACCTCGTCGCCGATCGCGAACCCGGTGACGTTGGCGCCGAGCGCGACGACCTTGCCGGCGAGCGCGGTGCCGGGCACGCGATGCCGCGGCCGGGGCAGCCCGCCGAACGGGCTCAGCCGGATCAGGTACGGCTTGCCGGTGACGACGTGGTGATCGCCGATGCTCGCGCTCGCGGCGTGGACCGCGACCAGGACCTCGTCTGCGCCGGGCTCCGGGCGCGCGACCTCGGCCAGGCTCAGGACCTCGGGCGTGCCGTAGCGCGGGTGCACGATCGCGCGCATCGGGCTGGCGACGGCGGTGGCGGGGACGGGCAGGGTGGCGGCATGCATGGCGGGAGTCCTTCGTGATGGGCGCGTTTACTTACGCCGTAAGTTGAGCCCGGCCCCGGCTTCTGTCAAGATGTACTTACGGTGTATGTCACCGGGCGCGAGCCCCCGAGGACCCGATGGCCACGAAGACCCGACGAACCCCCAGCCGCCGCGCGCCCCTCAACCGCGAGAAAGTCCTCGCCGCGGCGCTGCGCATGGCCGACAAGGGCGGCATCGAGGCGCTGTCGATGCGCCGGCTCGCCCAGGCGCTCAAGGTCGAGGCGATGTCGCTCTACAACCACGTCGCCAGCAAGGAGGAGATCCTCGACGGCCTGGTCGAGCTGGTCGTGAGCGAGATCGAGCCGCCCGCGATCGGCGGCCCGTGGCGGGCGGCGATGCGGCAGCGCGCGATCCGGGCCCACGCGGTGCTGATGCGCCACCCGTGGGCGACGATGCTGTTCGTGTCGCGGGTCAACGTGGGGCCGCGCATGCTGCGCTACGTCGACGCGACGATCGGCTGCCTGCGCGCGGCCGGCTTCTCGTACCCGATGGCCGACCACGCGTGGACGGCGATCGACGCCTACGTCTACGGCTTCACGCTCCACAAGCGGAACTTCCCGCTCGACCCGGCGGAGTACGCGACGGCGGCGGCGGGGTTCCTGCCGATGATCCCGGTCGCGCAGTTCCCGTGGCTCAACGGCATGTCGCAGGAGGTCATCGCCGGGCGCCACGATGGCCTGCACCAGCTCGAGCTCGGGCTCGATCTGCTGCTCGATGGCCTCGAGGGCCTGCGCGAGAAATAGCGGCGTCGATTTCGGTGATCGATTCGCGGGGGCGCGTCACTGCCAGGGTGCGGCGAGAGGGTTCGCCGACCTGGAGCACTCATGCGTCTCGTATTCGTGATGATCGCGACCGTCGTGGCGGGCTGTGGTGGCGGCGGTGACGAACCCCGCCCGGATGCGACCGCGGCGGTCGACGCCGGCGTCGATGCCGTCGTGCCCGACGCTCCGCCGGTGCTGGGCGCGCTCGGCGACGCCTGCGACGTCGCCGGGGCCTGCGCCAGCGGCTTCTGCGCGGATGGGGTCTGCTGCGACAGCGCCTGCGATGGGGCGTGCGCGGCCTGCGGCTCCGACGGCGCGTGCGCGGCGACCACCGGCGACACCTGCCGCGCCGCGGCCGGCGGCTGCGACGTCGCCGAGGTCTGCGATGGCGCGTCGCAGGACTGCCCGACCGACGGGCTCGCGGACATCGGCACCGTCTGCGGCGACTACGTCTGCACCGGCGCGGTCGATTGCCCGGCCGCGTGCACCGTCGTCACCGACTGCGCGGTCGGCGCGGCCTGTCGCGCCGGCACGTGCGCGCCGGTGAAGTGGGCGTTCACGACCAGCACGACGATCAACGGCAACACCGGTGGCCTCGCCGGCGCCGATGCGTTCTGCCAGGCGCGCGCGACCGCCGCGGGCCTGCCCGGCACGTACATGGCGTGGATGGCCACCGATGCCGCGTCGCCATCGACGCGCTTCACCCGCGCGACGGTGCCGTACGTGATGCCCGCGGGCAACGGCGTGGTCGTCACGCTCGCCGACGACTGGGCCGATCTCACCGACGGGACGATCGACGCGTTCTTCAACCGCAACGAGCTCGGCGCGGTGGTCGCGTCGAACATCCCGTGGACCAACGTCAAGGCCAACGGCACGGTCTACATGGCCGGCGGCGACTGCGTCGCGTGGACCTCGACCGGCTCGGGCCAGAGCGGCTGGTCGGGCTACAGCGACACGCCCGACCAGGGCTGGACCCAGAACACGACCACGACCTGCAACATCCTCCACCGCCTGTTCTGCTTCCAGCAGTAGCGGCGCGCGGGCGCTACGCCTGCGCGGTCGCCGCCGGGGCGGGCACGCTGCGGCGCGCGGCCTCCTCGGCCTCGAGCTCGGCGAACGGATCGCTCCAGCTCTCGTACTGCAGGATGCCGAGCTCGGCGAAGCGCGCGCGCTGGCGATCGCTCAGCAGATCCATCTTCTTGATCGCCGGGACGATCTTCGCGAACAGGAGCTGCCGGAACATCACCTGGCCGGTGTTGTTGAGCGCGATGTCCATGCACTGCTTGACCGGCAGGCCCTGCTTCTCCCAGACCTCCTGGAACAGGAACCGATCGCGCATGAGCCGCGCCGCCTCGAACACGAAGTCCTCGCGCTCGCGCTTCACCGCCTCGGGCTGCTCGCGGTAGTAGTCGCGCAAGGACAGCACGCCGAACGCGACGTGCCGCGCCTCGTCGCCCATGACGTAGGCGGTGAGCTCGCGCAGGAGCGGCTCGGGGGTGTTGTTGCGGATCATCCCGAACGCGGCGAGGGCGAGGCCCTCGACCATGATCTGCATGCCGAGGAACTTCATGTCCCAGCGGCTGTCCTTGAGGATCATGTCGAGCAGCGTCTTCAGGTGCGGGTTGATCGGATAGCGCGCGCCGATCTTCTCGTTGAGGTAGCGGTTGTAGACGTCGACGTGGCGGGCCTCGTCGACGACCTGGGTGGCGCAGTAGAGCTTGGAGTCGAGGTCCTGGGTCGAGTTGACCAGCTGCGCGGCGGCGAGCAGCGCGCCCTGCTCACCGTGGAGGAACTGCGACAGCGTCCACGTGAAGGTCTCGCGTCCGACCGCGTTGCGCTCGGCCACGCTCATCCGGTTGTAGATGTCCGAGCCGAACAGCGGCATGAGCTGCTCGGGGCCCATCGGCTTGTCGAAGTCGACGTCGAGGTGCCAGGGCAGGACCTCCTCGGGCATCCACTGACCGCGCTTCGCCTTGACGTAGAGATCGCGCAATTTGTCGCGGGTCTCGTCGTATCCCCACGTGTACGTGACATCGAGTAGCGCTTCGATCGTCTCGATGGACGGCCCTGACGTAGACTCGCTGGTGCCTGGTGCCACGGTCATCGCGCCTCCCCAAAAGTGAAATCAATTTCATTTTGGGCGCGGGGCGAACGGCCGTCAAGCGAAAGTCATCCGGCCCCCCGAGTACCCACATCGTGCCACCTGCCAAGCCTGCTTCGCCGCGCCGCGCGGCCACGCCCACCGCTGACGAGCTGCTGCTGTTCGACGGCGGCGCCCGCCGCTTCACGCAAGACCGCGCGCGCCGCACGTTCGAGGCGCTGGTCACCGCCGCCGCCGACGCCTTCATCGAGGGCGGCTACGACGCGACCGGCACGCCCGACATCGCGGCCAAGGCCGGCGTCTCGGTCGGCACGTTCTATCGCTACTTCGACGACAAGCAGCAGATCTACGTCGAGGTCGCGCGCCGCCACCTGGCCGAGGCCTATCGCCAGACCATGGGCCGGCTCAAGCCCGAGGCGTTCGTCGGCAAGGCGCGCCACGACACGATCGCCGAGACCGTCGATGTCCTCGTCGACTACGCCTCGCGCCACCCGGGGATGAACCGCGTCTTCGTCGAGATGACGCTGCGCGATCCCGACATCCTCGCGCTCAACCGGGCCTTCGAGGAGGTCGCGCGCCGGCGGCTCGCGGACCTCATCGCCGCGATCCGACCGCGCGACGTCATCCCGGATCCCGAGGCGACGGCGTTCGTCATCCACATCGCGGCGGTCGAGACCGCGAATGCGATCTCCGGCGTGCGCGGCGCGGTCCCGGTCGCGGCGGCGCGCGCAAAGGCAGCGCTGACCGAGATGATCCACCGGACGCTATTCGGGGTCTGATCATCGAAATTCGGAGGCTTGGGTCGATTCATCGAACATGCCGCCACAGCACCGGAGTACCCGCGTCGCGATCGGCTCCCAAGGGTGAGCCACGGTCCCAGCGTGAGCACCGCATCGGAGGCGCGCTACCGCGGCCTGCTCGAGGCGGCGCCCGACGCGATGGTGATCGTGAGCTCCGCCGGTGACATCGTCCTGCTCAACGTCCAGGCCGAGAAGCAATTCGGCTACGGGCGTGACGAGCTGATCGGCCAGCCGGTCACGAACATCATCCCGATCGGCTTCGCCGAGCGGCTGATCGCCGACGGCACCCGCACCGCGGCGGAGGCGCTGGCCCAGCAGATCGGCACCGGCATCGAGCTGGCGGCGCGGCGCAAG
>JAIOQA010000510.1 GCA_021413675.1 Deltaproteobacteria bacterium
GACAGGCTGGCGTGGCCGAGCAGCTCCTGGATCGAGCGCAGGTCGACGCCCTCGTCGAGCAGGTGGGTCGCGTACGAGTGGCGCAAGGCGTGCGGCGTGGCCGGCACGACCACACCGGCGGCGGTGCACCAGGCCCGGACCGCGCGCTGCACCGAGCGCGGGGTCAGCCGGCCGCCGTCGCGGTTGACGAAGACGTGGGCGCCATCGGGCGCGAGATCGGCGCGCACCTCGAGCCAGGCGTCGAGCGCGGCCACCGCCTGGCCACCGACCGGCACGTCGCGGCGCTTGCCGCCCTTGCCGCGGCGCACCGCGATCAACATCGTGCCGTAGCGCGCGCGATCGAGATCGCCGAGATCGAGGCCGCAGACCTCGCTGACGCGCAGCCCGGCGCCGTAGAGCGTCTCGAAGATCGCGCGATCGCGCAGCCGGATCGCGGCGTGGCGGACCTGCTCGTTCGCGCCCAGGCGGCGGTGGGTGCGCGCGCCGGTCGCGGTCGGCGCCTCGACCAGGCGGAACGCGTCGTCGACATCGAGCGCCCGCGGCAGGCCGCGCTTCTTCTTGGGCCCGCGGATGACCTTCGCGGGGTTGCCGTCGAGCACGCCGCGGCGCGCGAGGAACCGGAAGAACGCGCGGATCGACGACAGCTTCTTGCCGATCGTCGTGGGGTCGTTGTTCCCGAACAGCCCGGCGAGGTGCTCGCGCACGTCGATCGTGTCGAGCCGATCGAGCGGCACCGGCTTCGGCCGCGCGGTGACCGACGCGCGGAACCCGACGACGTCGCGCAGGTACGTCGTCACCGTCTTGTCGGCGTGCGCGCGCTCGACCCGCAGGTAGGTCTCGAAGCCGGCGAGCGCGCTGTCCCAGTCCACGGGGCGACCGTAGCGCGGCGCCGCGCGCGGCCCAAGAAACCGGCAGGACCCACATCGGCGCCGTCGCAAGTCGCGCTCGAGATCGCGAGCCCCGGTGGCGCGGCGGTGTTAGCCTGAGGGGATGGGGGCCTGTCCACGACAGGTGGCGGTGGGCGGCGCGGCGACGCGTCCGCGGATGGGCGCGCTCGTCGTCATCGCGCTGGCGCTGGCGCTCGCGCTCGGGCCGCGGCCGGCGCAGGCCGCGCCCTCGGAGGCCGAGCTCAAGGCCGAGTTCATCGAGCGCTTCCTGCGCTTCGTCGACTGGGACGAGGCCGCGCTGGGCACCGGCGACCTGGTCGTGTGCGTGGTCGGCGACGATCCGATCACGCCCTACCTCGATCGCATCGCGCGCAGCCGCAAGCTCAAGAACCGCAAGGCGGTCGTCATCGCGCTGCCGCCCGACAAGCCCGAGAAGCTGAGCGCCTGCAAGGTGGTCGTGATCGCCAGCGTCGACAAGAAGCGGCTGACCGGGATTCTCAGCCACGCCGGGCGCGGCGTCCTGACGATCGCTGACGCGCCGGGCGCCGCGCAGGCCGGCACGGTCATCAACTTTTATCGCGAGGACAGCCACATCAAGTACGAGGTGAACGTGGGCGCGGCAGAAGATGCCGGTCTGATCCTGCGCGCCAAGCTCCTGCGCCTCGCCCGCCTGGTCGGCGAGAAGAGGCCGCGATGACGCCGCCCCCGCCGGTGAAGCCGCGGCGCGGTCGCTCGATCCGCACGCGCCTGACGCTCATCATCATGGGCCTGACGCTGGGCTGCCTCGCGGTCGGCTTCACGATCGTGGGCGTGCGCGAGATCGGCACGTTCCGCGATCAGCGGCTGCAGGCGATGAGCGTGATCGCGCAGGTCGTGGGCGACGCCTGCGTGTCCGGCCTGTCCTTCGACGACAGCGAGGACGCGACCGCGGTCCTGGCGCGGCTGCACGAGTTCCCCGACATCGAGGCCGCGGCCTTGTACCGCGACACCGGCGCGCTGTTCGCGACCTACCAGCGGGCGGGCACGGCGCGCGCCGAGGCCTGGCCCAGGACCCTCGCCGCCGACGCGCCGGCGGTGCGCGAGATGCGCGGCGACGAGGCGGTCGTGCGCATCCCGGTCACCTACGAGGACCAGAGCTACGGCACGATCGAGCTGGTCGCCTCGAACGACGCCCTCGACGACGAGATCCGGTCGTACATCCTCACGCTGGTCGTCGTCGCGATCGTGCTGGTCGGCCTCTCGGTGCTCGCGGCACTCCTGCTGCAGCGGCGGATCACGCGGCCGATCTTCCAGCTCGCCGACGTCGCGCGCGGCGTGACCAGCAACCCCGACACGACGCTGCGCGCGCCGACCGGCTTCGGCGGCGAGATCGGCACGCTCGCCGCCGGCTTCAACGCGATGCTCGAGAAGCTGGCCGCGCGCGAGCGCGAGCTGGTCGCCTCGCGCGACATGCTGCGCGCGATGATCGACAGCTCGCCGATCGCGATCATCGGCATCGAGCGCTACGGCGCGGTCAACCTGTGGAACGCCAGCGCCGAGGCGATCTTCGGCGCACCCGCCGACGAGGTCATCGGCCGGCAGATCACCTCGATCGCGCCCGACCTCGAGCTCGGCACGATCTGGTCGCACTGCTCCGACAAGCCGTTCGTGCTGTTCGAGGCCACGCTCGAGAACGGCCGCACGCTGTCGGTGTCGAGCGCGCCGTTGCCCGATGGCGGCGCGGTCGCGATGGTCGCCGACGTGACCGAGCGCCGCCACGCCGCCGAGGAGCTGGCGGAGCGCGCGGCCCAGCTCCAGCGAGTCCAGAAGCTCGAGGTCGTCGGCCGCCTCGCCGGCGGCGTGGCCCACGACTTCAACAACCTGATCACCGTGGTCATGGCCTCGGCCCAGCTGCTGCAGTGGCGGTCGTCGGCGCGCCCGGATCTGCGGACGTACATCGACAACATCCAGAACGCGGCGCAGCGGGGCGCGGCGCTCTCGCGGCGCCTGCTGGCGTTCTCGCGCCAGCAGACCGTCGACGCGCGCCGGGTCGACGTGCGCGCGGTGCTGGTCGAGCTCGAGAAGATGGTGCGCAGCGTGGTCGGCGAGCAGATCACGGTCGTGCTCGACGCCGAGGATCCCTCGGCGATCGTCACGGTCGATCAGGGCCAGCTCGAGCAGGTGCTGCTCAACATGGTGCTGAACGCGCGCGACGCGATGGCCCAGGGCGGCGTGCTGACCCTGCGCGCGACCGTCGTCGATCGCGCCGCGCTGGGCGAGCGCGCGCCGCGCGGCAGCGCGGCCAGCTGGGTCGCGCTGACCGTGCAGGACACCGGCAGCGGCATGGCGCCCGAGGTGATGGGCCGCGTCTTCGAGCCGTTCTTCACGACCAAGACCCACGGCACCGGCCTCGGCCTGGCGACCGCGCAGCAGCTCATCCACGGGCTCGGCGGCGAGATCCTCGTCGACAGCGAGGTCGGCAAGGGCACGACCTTCACGCTGCTCCTGCCGCGCGTCGCGGGCGCCGAGGTCCAGGCTGGCGAGGGCCCGACCCACATGCCGGTCGCGACCCACGACACCGTGCTGCTCGTCGAGGATCAGGCCGATCTGCGCAACCTGATCCAGATCATGTTCGCCGAGATCGGCTACCACGTGCTCGCCGCCGCGACGCCGACCGAGGCCCTCGCGCTCGGCACCGCGACCGGCGTGCACATCGATCTGCTGCTGACCGACATCGTCATGCCCGGCATGAGCGGCCCGCAGCTCGCCGCCGAGCTCCTCAAGCGTCGGCCCGAGATCGCGGTGATCTACATGACCGGCTACTTCGGCGACGCGCTCACGCAGTACGGCATCGACGAGGCCGCCGCGACGCTCATCCACAAGCCGTTCAAGCCCGAGCAGCTGATGAAGCTGGTGCGCGACGTCCTCGACGCGCGCCAGCCCCGCCGCGGGCCCAGCGCCGCCGACGTGTTCCTGCGCGCGCCCGATCCCGGGACGGCCTGAGCCAGCGGGCGCGCCGGTGGCGGGCCGGGCGGCGACGGCGGGCATTCCGCGCGCGCCCGCCAACCTCGTGGCGCGGGTGGCGCCACGCCTGGTTCCCGTCGCGGCAGGTTCCCGACTCGCCGTCCCGCGCGGCGCCGATCCGCTCGCGAGCGCGTCGCGTCAGCCGCCGTGCGCGGGCGCGTGCTGTCGCGCGCCCGCGATCGGGCCTGGTCGCGCGTGCGGCGAGATCGGCCCGTGGCGCCGCCAGCCGTGCGTCAGGTGCCAGGTCGTGGGCATCACCACCGGCACGAACTCCAGATGGGCGCGGCGGGGACTGTCGAGCCAGCCGTCGAACGCGCGCGCCGAGGCGAACGGATCGAACGCCAGGTTGCGTGCGGTCGAGTCCTCGCGGTGACGGCGCCAGTTGTTCAGGACGTAGGCCAGCGCGTTGCGGGTCTCGCGCAGCGTGCGCAGCGGCCGCGGGTGATAGCGATCCGCGAAGACCGCGCCGCTTCGGCGGGTCTGCGCGTTGAACCGCCGCGCGCACGCGATCTGGAAACCTTGCATCCCGCGCGCGAGTGACATGTGGCTGTCCGCCTCGACGACGAGGTGGATGTGGTTGCCCTGCACCGAGACGTGACAGATGCGGAAGTCGCTGCGCCGGCAGGTGATCGCGAGGCCGTGACGCACCGCGAGCCAGCCTGCGCGCCGCCGGAGCCTGAGGCCAGGCCGCGCGCGAATGACGACGTGCAGCGGGTGGCGCGGATCGATCGTGGGACGCGCCTTGTGCTTCTCGCTCGACCGCGGCCCGCGCGGCGGTCGCCCCGCACCCGCGCGCTTGCCACCGCGGGCGCGAAACGGAAGCTCTGGCTGAACCGGTGCGGCCATCGTGATTTCGCCGTTATACTAATTAGTTGACATCAGAACAACTTAAATCAGCAGATCGGCACCTGACTCGTCGAGCATCGGGGGCTGGAACGCGCTCGGATCCCTGCGCGGCGCGAATCTCGCGCATGTACGCGCCCTCCATCGCGCCTCCGCTCGATCGCAAGCGCTCGCTCAAGAGCAGCGCCCGTACCGTCAGGCAACCGGACAGGCCGCGCTCGCTCCAGCGCTGGCCCGAACGCTTGAACCGCGCGGTGACGACGGACTTGCACGCACCCTCGGTCACGCCGCTGCC
>JAIOQA010000511.1 GCA_021413675.1 Deltaproteobacteria bacterium
CGTTTGCGCTCCCGTGGATGATCGATCCGGTGGACCGCCCCTGATGACCTCGCGCCTCGGGCATGCTCGCGGCATGCGCTCCCCTGCTCTCGCCGCGGCGCTGTGCGCCGTGGCCGCGTGCTCGTCGCCGTCCCGGCCGGCGAGCGGATCCGCGACCACCGTGACCGCGGCGCCCGCGATCGACGCGCCACTGGCCGCGACGCCCGCGCCCGGCAAGGTCGGCGAGGTCTGTCACCTCGATCCAGCCAGCCCGCAGGGCACCTGCCACGCCGGGCTGTTCTGCTTCCCGTCAGGCGGCGAGATGGGCGCGTGCACGGTGCCGTGCGGCGTGACCGGGCTGGCGCCGGGCGGCGTGTGCCCGGACGAGGCGGTGTGCGTCGCGACCGGCCGCGCCGGCGAGCTGTGCGCCGCGCGCTGCGAGACCGGCGCCGACTGCCTGCTGCCCGGCACCGCCTGCGATCCGGCGCGCCACGTGTGCCTGCCGCCCGACATGGCGACGCCGGCGCTCGCGCGCTGCGACGCGCCGGCGCGACCGCGCGGGGATTTCTCGCCGCCCGTCGCGCTGTCGTCGGCGACCTCGCCCGGCGTGTACCAGTACGAGCCCGCGGCCACGCTCACGGCCAGCGGCGACCTGGTCGTGCTCTACACCGGCGGCGGCATGTTCATGGGCCCGAGCGCGCTCGGCATCGCGCGGGTGCCGCGCGCCGGCGCGCCGGTGCTCGACGCGACGATCAAGACGACCAAGTCGCAGCACTTCGATCCGTGGCTGGCGACCGATCCATCGGGCGCGCTGCACGCGGTCTGGCTCGGCCACAACGGCGGCGGCCGCGATCTCGATCCGGAGATCGGCTACGTCCGCTCCACCGATGGCGGGGCGACCTGGACCGCGCCGGTCGCGGTCGATGCGCCCGAGGACTGCGCCGACCACCGGCCGTTCTGTCTCGACAAGCCGATGGTCGCGGCGGGCGTCGGCAGCGGCGGCAAGGGCGCGGCGGTGCGCATCTTCTACAGCTCGAACGGCATGCGCATGCGCTCGTCGACCGACGGCGGCAAGACCTTCGGCGCGGCGGTCAGCGTGGTCGGCGCGACCTACGGCGACGTCGCGATCGATCGCGGCGGCGCGATCCACGTGGTCGCGTCGTCGGAGCAGGAGGAGGAGGCCGCGGACGGCGACGAGGCGGCGCGCGCCTCGGTCTGGGGCACGAACCAGGCGGCGATCGTCTACACCGCGTCGACCGATGGCGTGCACTTCGCGGCGCCGGTCGCGGTCAGCGCACCGGCCGAGTCGACGCCGTTCTTCTTCGTCAACCCGACCCTGGCGATCGACGAGAAGCGCGGGTGGATCTACGTCGCGTACGCCGCCGGCACGCCCGATGGCGCGTGGGACATCCAGCTCGCGACCAGCAAGGATCGCGGCAAGACCTGGACCCGCATCAAGGCCAACGACGACGCGACCTGCGCCAACCACATGGTCCCGAACCTCGCGATCGATCCCACGCGCGGCGAGCCGCTCCTCACCTGGTACGAGAACCGCGGCGACGCGGGCCACGTCGCGTTCACGACCTGCGCGGTGGGCGGCGGCAGCTGCAAGCCGGCGGTCGCGATCTCGGCGCCGATGGCGGCCTACGATCTCGTGCGGCACTCGTCGAAGTGGCTGGGCGAGTACGAGGCGCTGCTCGTCGACGCGAAGACGCGGACGCTGCACGCCGCGTGGACCGAGGTCGGCGACGAGGGCGGCGCGCCGATCGCGCGGATCAAGACCGCGACGCGCGCGCTGCCGAGGTGACCCACGCCTGGGTCTCGACCAGCCGGTCGAACTCGCTGGCGTCGTGCGCACAGAAGATGCGCACCTCGCCGCCGTGCGCCTGCGCCAGCGCGCGCAGGCGCGCCTGGTTGGCGCGCATCAGCGCCGCATCGTGCGCGACACGGCGCTCGAACCAGCGCAGGCCGAGCGGCGCGCCGCGCCCCGTGCCCTCCAGCCGCGCGGGATGGAAGTACGCGTCGCCGGCGTGGAGCAACCAGCCCCGGTCGCTGCGCACCGCGACCGCCGCGTGCCCCTCGGTGTGGCCCTGGAGCGGCACGAGCAGCACCTCGGCGTCGAGGCCCCGCAGCTGGCGCACGCAGTCGAAGCCAAACCAGCGCTCGCCGGTAGGCGCGGAATACCGTTGCAGGCGCGGCCCATGGGCCCACTGCATCGGCCGGTAGCGATCACCCGAGCCCCGTGGTCCCGGTCGCGTCGCGGCCGCCCACTCCGCTTCGAGGAGATGGACGTCCGCGTCGGGAAAGTCGGCGATGCCGCCGGCGTGATCGACGTCGAGGTGGGTCAAGACGATGTGCCGCACGTCGGTCGTGCGAAACCCGAGCGCCTCGATCTGATGCGCGGCGGTCTCGCGCAGATCGAGCTGCGGCCGGGAGGTACGCACGAAGCGCGGGTGGCGCGCGCGCCCGTGCCGCACGTCGTCGGTGCCGAGCCCGGTCTCGACCAGGACCAGCCCGGCCGCGGCCTCGATCAGGAGGCAGTGGCACACGAGGCGCACGCTGCGGTGGGGCAAGCCGCGGCCGCCGAGCAGCGCGCCACCCGGCGGGCACATCGTCGCGCAGTTCAGATGATGGACTCGCATGCCGGCACGATGGGCCGAGCTCGTCCATCAGTCCAAGGCATGTAAGTCATACCTGGTATGCTCTCCGGTCATGGTCATGTCGCTCGACCAGATCGATCTCAACCTGCTGGTGTCGCTCGCCAGGCTGCTCGAGGCGCGCAGCGTCACCGAGGCGGCGCGCCGGGCGGGCGTAGGCCAGCCGGCCATGAGTCGGACTCTCGCGCGCCTGCGCGCGCTGTTCGCCGACCCGTTGCTCACGCCGGTCGGTCGGAGCCTGCGCCTCACCCCGCGCGCTCTCGAGCTGCGACCGCGCGTCGACGCCGCGCTGGCCGCGGCCCGGCACGTGCTCGAGCCGCAGGTGCCGTTCGCGCCGGCGCAGGCAGAGGGCATCGTGCGCATCGCGGCCAGCGACTACGTGACCGCCGTCTGGCTGGGCCCGTGGGTGGTGCGGCTGCGCGCGATCGCCCCGGGGTTGCAGGTCCGCATCGCGCCGGTCGGGCTCCACAGCGTCCAGCAACTGGCGCAGGGCGAGCTCGACATGGTGCTCGGGCCCGCGCTCGACGCGCCCGGCCTCGGCCTCACGCGCTTCGTCGCGAAGAAGGTCTTCACCGACGAGCTCGCGAGCGCGGTCCGCCGCGGCCACCCGTGCCTGCGGCGGCCCTGGAACCTCGCCGCGTTCGTGGCGCTGGACCACGTGCTGGTGGCCACCGACCGACCCGCGCCGGCGGCCGTGGACCGGGCCCTGGAGAAGCGCGGGCAGCGACGGCGCGTGGCGGCCGCGCTGCCGAGCTTCCTGCTGGTGCCGGCGCTGGTCGCGGCGACCGACCTGGTGGCGACCATGCCGCGCAAGCTGCTCGAGACCATCGGCCACGGGCTCGAGCTCAAACGCCCGCCGCTGACGCTCCGGCCGGTGGACACCTACCTCGTCTGGCACCCCCGCCTCACCAGCGATCCGCGCCACCGCTTTCTGCGCACGAGCCTGGCCGAGGACGCCAGCGCGCGATGACCATCCGCGAGCGGCCGATCAGAGGCCCTGATCCCAGTACTCGACCTCGTCCGCGAACACCCGGCCGAGGCGATCGCCGGCGTCGAGCGCCCACGAGTAGTCCGAGGGGAAGTTGTCGCGCACCTGGGTGCGCCCCAGCGACGGGAAGCCGTCGGGGTCGCCGAGGATCTGATCGACGCCGACCGCGGTGCCGCCGTGCTGGTGGCAGCCCATGCAGTTGCTGGCGGCGTTGCCGTGGCCGAGCTCGAGGTACGGGTTCGAGCACCACGATGGCGCGCCCGGCGCGGCGCGGGTGGCCGCGAGCGCGGCGCAGAGGTCGGGCGCGATCGCCGCGAAGCCGCCCTGCGGATCGGGATCGCGCTCGTCGAACGCGGTGGTCACGCACATCTTGTAGTTGCGCCAGGGCCCGCCGAGCGCGGCGATCGCCGGCGGCCGATCGGCGCCGAAATCGCGGTCGGGATCCGGCGACCACCACAGCGTGATCCACAGCCAGTGATCGAGCTCCTTGGTCATCAGGTGCAGCGCGGCGAGGCGGTACACCGGGCCGCCGACGGTGGTGGGCTCGGTGGCGATCGTGAAGATCCGATCGGCGCCGGGATCGGCGGCGCCATCGCCCGGGCCCCAGTCGAGATCGCCGCCCGCGCCGAGGTGGCGGGTCAGCGCGGCAGCCGAGGTGTCGTAGGTCGGCAGCGGCTCGCCCTGCAGCCGCCGCCAGTCGGCCTTGATGACCGCGGCGTCGAGCGGGAACGGCGCGGCGAGACACGCGGCCCAGGTCGGATCGGCGGCGGCGTAGTCGATCTCGAGCGCGCTCGCGACCGGCGCGCCGCCCGCGACCGCGGTCACGCGCAGCGGCCCGGGCCCCGGTGCGGTGCACGGCTCGTCGACCGCGCCGGCGCAGCGGACCGCGCCCGCGTCGTCGGTGATCGTGATCGCCGCGCCCGGCGCCGCCGCGGTCAGCGCGCCATCGGCGTCGACGAAGTACGGCCCGAAGCTGGCCTCCCCGCAGGCGTCGAGCCCGAGCGGCACGCGCACCAGCTGGCGCTGTCCGGCGCCCGGACCGTCCTCGATGCGCGCCGGGCGCGCGGGATCCTGGGCGCACGCGACGATCTGCGGGTAGCTCGCGAGCAGGTGACGCGCCGCGCCCGGGCTGTAGCCGACGCGGTTGGTGCCAGCCGCGCCGTTCACCGCGATCACCGAGTCGAGGGCCGCCAGGTACGCGGCCCAGCGCTCGGGCGTCCAGCCGTCGAGTCCGTCGACCGCGGTCGGGTTCCACGCGAGCGCGAGGTCGATCTCGGTCGGCGCGAACGGATCGCGCGCGCGCTTGCGATCGGCGCTGAGCGCCGGATACAGGCGATGGAACAGCCGCTGCAGATCGTCCTTGCCGTACCAGGTCAGCCACGCCGGCACGGTTGCGTCGGATCGCGCGGGTGCCACCGCCAGCGCCACCGGCTGGAGCGCGCGCGCGACCGCCGCCCACGCCACCGCGCGCCGCTGGCGCTGCGAGCCGGCCAGCGCGTCGTCGAGCCCGCGCAGCGTGCCGTCGCCGTCGTAGGGCGCGGCCGGCCCGTACAGCTTGCGCGCCGGCGCGCTGACCGCTGCCGTCGACGTGCCGAGCGCGCAGCGATCGATCACGGCGTCGTCGCCGCAGGCGGCCACGGCAGAGAGCGCGATCGCCAGCCCGGCGCGCGTCACGTCACTCCAGCCGCAGCGCCGCGTCGCTCGCGACCATGTACTCGCGGCGGTTCGCCGGCGTCGGATCGGGCTTGCGGACGATGAAGTAGATCCAGCCGTCGGCGCGGAAGTGCGGGTAGAGCGCGTACTGGCCGGCCGCCACGTTGGTGATCCGGGTCTTCACGCCGGTCACGAGATCGAGCAGGTAGATGTTCGACGCGCCCTTGGTCTTGTACGCCGCGAACGCCGGGTCGTTGGGGCCGGTGAAGCCGAGCTCGACCGCGTCGCTGTTGGCGACGTAGTGGTGGAAGATCATCCAGCGCTCGTCGTACGAGAACGCCGGCTTGCCACCCGCCACGCAGTAGCGCGCGATCTCCGGCGTGCTGACCGTGTACGTGCCGCCCGACGGCGTGGCGTTGACCTTGTGCAGCACGTAGCCGAGCTGCGCGTTCGTCGGGCCCGCGACGCGCGTGACCATCAGCTTCGCCGACGGCGAGATCACCGGGTCGCCCTCGTACGGCGTGGCGACGTTGATGCTGGCCTTGGGCGTGTAGGTCGAGCCGTTGAAGATCATCGGCGTGAGGCTGGCCTGCGACTGCTGCGAGAACCACGCGTCGGGATCGGTCGAGCGGTTGACCGACGAGTGTCCGCCGTCGTCGTTGACGAACTCGCCGTCGATCGAGAAGTAGTCGCCGCCGCCGAGGGTCGCGCCGAGGTGCTGGTAGAGGCCGACCTGGCCCACGTCCGAGCAGCCGGGCTCGTTCATCTTGACCGCGGTCGGGTTGGCGGTGAGCACGCTCATCGGGCAGACGTTGCCGTTGTTCGAGCCCTGGAACACGAAGCCCGAGTCATCCGGGAAGAAGCCGGGATCGTAGAGCGCGCTGACGTTCATCACGACGTCGCGCTGCAGATCGATGATCGCCGCGCCGGTCGACGTGCCGTGGCCGATGAACCGGCCGCTGGCCGAGCTCCGGGTCCAGTACGACGAGCGGTAGGTGACCTCCTTGAGCACGCGCAGCGTATCGCCGGCGATCGGGTTCCAGGTCGCGCCGTAGGTCGTGGTCGAGGCGTCGGGGTACGTCGAGAGGCAGTCGAGCGTGGTCGCCGCGCCGACGCAGCCGTGCATCAGCATGCCGGCGTTCTTGTCCTGCACGCGCCAGCCGGTGGTCGCCATCGCATTGACGTGGGCGCCGACGTCGGCGGACACGCCGGTCTGGCAGGTGCTCGGCGCCGGATCCTCGGGCAGCGTCTCGTCGAGGAGCGGCACCCCGCGCAGGAACCACTCGGCGACGATGTCGAAGTCGTCCTGGGTCAGCGGCGTGATCGTGCCGCGCGGCATGCCGCCCTGATCGATCAGGTTCGCGAGCTGGCTCGGGCCATCGGCGCCGTACGCGCGGTTCGCGGTGTACGCGAACCACGGCAGGCGGGCGGCGGTCGCGAAGACGCCGAACTTGTGCGGCGAGAACACCGTCGCGGGCATCGTCGGATCGATGCGCAGGCAGTCGAGCATCGACTTCGCCGACTCCTGGCTCGTGACCGCGAGATCGGTGAAGCACGTGGTCATCGCGGTGTCGGTGACCGCGCGCCAGTAGCGGATGTTCTGGCGGGTCGCCGAGTGACAGTGGTTGCAGCTGTCGGCGCGCGCGCCGGGCACGTTGGCGCCGAGGATCTGCAGCGCCTGCAGCGCGAGCTGATCGTCGGGCGTGGTGAGCGGGTTGCGGAACACCGGCGCCGCGGGGTACGCGTCCGGCGTGGCGTCCGGGGTGGTGTCGGCATCCGGCATGCCGTCGGGGACGGCCGCGTCGGGGCTGGCCGCGTCGGCACCAGCCGCGTCGGCGGAGCCCTTGTTGCTGGAGCCACAGGCGGCGAGAGCGAGGAGCGCGGCGAGCGCCAGGCGATGCTGCATCGGGGCGCGATTCTACAGAAACGCGCGCACCGAAAGACGCGCTTTCACCATGGCGGCGATGGGCGTCACACCGCCGGCAACTCGACTCGCCACCGTCGAGCGCCGGTGATGGCGAGCGCCCTCACACCCCTTACGCTCCGGCCGTGTCGGCAGGTGTGCGCGACTTCCGGAGGGTCCGACCGATGAGCCAGGCGCCGCCGCCCATCGCGATCGCCACCGCGAACACCGCCGCCCCGCCGCCGAGCCCGACCGCCGACGCGCCGGCCGCGGCGTAGAGCGTCGCGATCGGCGCGATGCCGAGCACCGCGGCGATCACGAAGCGCAGCCAGCCGAGCTTGCCGGCGGCGCCAGCCATGATCGCGATGGTCTCGGCGGCGATCGGCATCGGCCGCGACGCCGCGACCGCGACCATGCCCCAGGCGTCGAGCCAGCGCGCCGCGAACGCCATGCTGGTGTCGCCGAGCGCGCGCCGGGCCGCGCGCGTGCCGAGGCGACCGATCGCGTAGCCGATGATCGCCGCGCCGAACATGCCCGCGGCCGCCAGCAGCGCGCCCATCGCGAGGCCCTGGGTCGCGCCCAGCCACGCCATGATCAGGCTCGACGGCACCGGCAGCACGATGTCGGCGACCAGCAGGCCGACGGCGAGCGCGGTCCCGGCCGGACCGGCGAGGTAGGCCTCGGGCGAGACCAGGAGGTCGATCCCGGCGGCCTCGGCTATGCCGAACAGCGCGAGCATGACCGCGGCCATCACCAGCATCGCGAGCACGAACCGCCGCATCGCGCGAGGGTCGGCGAAAGCGCGCGCGCCGGCAAGCCCGGCGCGCGCTGCGGTAGGATCGCCGTGATGGTCAGACGGTCCCGCGCGCTCGTCGGCCTCGCGATCGGCGTGGGCGCCGTCGTGATCGCGCTGGGCGGCGTGATCCTGGGCTGGTCGATCCAGCACCACGAGGCGACCGGCGCGTGGGAGCTGCCCGACACCGACGATCTCGTGCGCGTGCTGCGCCGCGGCGGCGGGCCGTCGCGCGTCATCTTCCTCGACGGCCGCGCGCTCGCGGTGACCGCCGGCGACGACGACGCCGCGCAGCTGCGCTCGAGCGTGATCGCGCACCAGCGCCGCAGCCGCGTGCAGGTCCCGGGCTGGCAGGGCGGCGCCGCGCGCTGGCGCGAGGTGGTCGCGTGCGTGCGCGATCTCTACGCGCCGTTCGACGTGGAGGTCACCGATCGCGTGCCGGCGACCGACGACTACCTGCGGGTCGTGGTCGGCGGCCGCCCCGGCGACATCGGCGCGAGCCGCACGTTCACCGGGCTCGCGCCGTTCAACGGCGGCGTGATCCCGCGCGCGATCGTGTTCGCGTTCGCGGCGCAGGTGGGCCACGACCCGCGCGCCGTCTGCGAGGTCATCGGCATGGAGACCGCGCACGCCTACGGCCTCGATCACGAGCACGACTGCCGCGACGTCATGACCTACCTGCCGCCGTGCGGCCCCAAGGTCTTCGTCGACGTGGACGCGCGCTGCGGCGAGGCCACCGTGCGCGCGTGCGAGGGCGGCGCCGCGACCCAGAACTCGTACCGCCGGCTGCGCGACGTGCTCGGCCTGCGGCGCTGACGGTCAGGGCGCGAGCTCGGCGAGATCCCGCGCGCGCAGCCCGAGCAGGTACAGCACGCGGGTCAGGCTGCCGTGGCTGATCGCCGCGTCGGCCGCCGCGGTGAGCTTGGGCTTGGCGTGGAACGCGATGCCGAGGCCCGCGGCCTCGAGCATCGGCAGGTCGTTGGCGCCGTCGCCGATCGCGATCGACTGCCCCAGGTCGATGCCCTCGCGCGCGGCGATCTCGGCGAGCAGCGCGGCCTTGCGCGCCGGGGTCACGACCGGCTCGAGCACGCGGCCGGTGACCCGGCCGTCGACGACCTCGAGCGCGTTGGCGTAGGCGTAGTCGAGACCGAGGCGGCGCTGGAGCGCGTGGGCCGCGAACTCGAAGCCACCGCTGATGACCGCGGTACGGTAGCCGAGGCGCGCGAGCACGCGGACCAGGACCTCGGCGCCCTCGGACAGCGGCAGGTGCGCGGCGATGTCGTCGAGGTGCGCGGCGTCCAGGCCGGCGAGCAGGCCGACGCGCGCGCGCAGGCTTTGCTCGAAGTCGAGCTCGCCGAGCATCGCGCGGCGGGTCAGCTCCGCGACCCGGTCGCCGACGCCGGCGCGGCGGGCCAGCTCGTCGATGACCTCCATCTGGATCAGTGTCGAGTCCATGTCCATCGCGACCAGCCGCTTGGCGCGGCGGCTCTGGCTCTCGCGCTGCACCGCGATGTCGATCGCGCCGGCGGCCGCGAGCAGGTGCTGGCGCAGCGCGTGCAGTCGGCCGTCGAGATCGTCGGCGCCGATCGGCACCGAGACGATCAGCTCGATCGCCGACAGGTCGCTGTCCGAGAGCCGGTGGATCCGCTCGATGTTGCCGCCGTGCTCGGCCAGCACCCGGGCGACCCCGTGGATCGCCGCCGCGTCGACCCGGTCGCCGAACACCGTGACCGCGAGCTGCACCGCGCGGGGGTCGGCGGCGCCCGTGGAGACCGCCTGGGCGGTGAGCGCGAGCGCACGGTGCGCGCACGCCGTGCGCAGCGCCTCGACCAGCGCCGGCGTGGCGGCCTCGATCACCAGGCACAGCGTGAGCTCGCCGTATACGACCACCTGCTCGAGATCGAGCAGCGGCGCGCCAGCGGCGACCAGCACCGAGGTCAGCTCGGCGGTGATCGCGGGTTGATCGGGCCCGGTCACGGTCACCAGCAGACGTTCGCGATCCATCGCCCCGACGATCGACGGTTCGACCCGGCGGCGCAAGGGCGACGCCGATTCGCTACTACGGGCGCAGGACCAGCATCACGCCGACCACGGTGCCGCGCTCGGCGCGCTGGGCCGGGCGCGCGCCATCCCAGGACAGCGCCAGCGAGCCGCGCGCGCCGGCGCTCGCCACCAGCGCGACCCGCGCTTCGCCGTCGAGCGCGACCGACACGAGCAGGCGCCCGTCGATCAGCGCGCGCTCGCTGCCACCGGTCGCCGCACTGATCTCGTCCAGCCCGACGTCGGCCGCCGCGCCGATGCACGCGCCGCCGCTGCAGCTCCAGAAGCGCGGACCGACCCGGAGCTCGCGGGTCGTGGAATCTGCCTCGGCGGAGTGCGCCACCGCGCCGGTCACGTGCCACCAGCCGCTGAGCTCGCCGGCGCGCGCGAGCTGGACGCCCGCGGTCGCCTCGAGGCCGGTGCCGCGGCCCAGCTCGTCCGAGCGCACCGCCGGGCCAACCCCGACGGCGGTGTCAGCGTTGACGCGCGGCGCTCCCAGCGCGATCGCGAGGATCGCCGCGAGGATTCCGACACGAGCCGCCATGGCTGACGCAAATGCAGCTCCGGTGCCGCTCGCAACCCCGCTGATCCTCGTCGCGGTAGGCGCACGCGCTGTCGTGGCGGCAACACTTGTCGGGATCCCGACAGCGCTGGTGAAGGACGGGGGCGGTTCACCGACGATTCACGGCGCGTTGCCAGAGGCTGCCGCGCCAGCGACGGGATCACGCGCGGTTGGCGAGCGGCACACGCGCTGCACTGCGATCGAGCATGCGTCCTGGTGTCCTCGCACCGATCGTCGCGCTCGCGCTCACCGCGTGCGACGGCCGCGTCTATCACAACCTGGTCGGCCCGGCGTCCGATGACCTGCGGGTGGCGATCACCGTGACGCCGAATGACGATGGCTCGGCAGATGTCGTGGCCGAGCTCGGGCTCGCCGATCCCTCGGCGTGCCTCGTCCTCGGGACCCCGTTCACCGGCGACCTCAACGGGCGCCACCCGGACCGGGTGCGCCGCGGCGCGGTCGAGGCGGATGGCACCTGCACGTGGCCGCAGCTCGGCTTCACGGTGCCCGCGGTCGATCGCGTCGACGCCGCCCAGGTCCACGTCAACGACATCACCTTCGGCTTCACCGCCGAGCTCGGCGATCGCCTGGTGCCGCGCGCGACCGCGCTCGAGGCGCCGGCGGACGCGATCGTGCGGCCCGGCGAGCACCTGCGCGCGACCTGGTCCTCGGCGACCGATCGCGCGAGCGGCGCGTTCATGATCTCGCTGGTCGCGGCCGGCGTGAACGTCGCCGACCTGCCCGCGACCGTCGATGGCGATCACGTCGTCGCCGACGTCCCGGCGACGTTCGTCGCCGACGGCACCGGCCTCCTGTGCGTCGCGTGGTCGAGCGCGTGGGCCCCGGACGACGTCGCGCTCGGCTGCAACGAGCTCGCGTGCCGGCTGGTCGCCGACTACCGCGAGTGCGTGCCGGTCTGGTTCGCGGCGCGGACGTAGTCGATCGTCATCAGGTCCTGCCAGGTCGCGCCGTCGTCGGTGGTCTGCTGCCAGACCCAGTGGAGCGCGTCGGCGGTGACGCGCTCGAAGCGCATCCGCTTGCGGGTCATGACGCCCTGCTGCGCGCGCGGCTCGCCGTACAGCGTCATCGCGCCGTCCTCGATGCCGCCGGTGAACGCGAGGTAGCCGCCCTGATCATCGACCCACGTCTGGCGCCACTGTCCGAGCGCGGGCTGCCACACGCTGAGGCTGGTGCCGGCCCAGGCGGGGCCCGGCCCGTCGGCGGCGAAGTGCTCGGCGATCGCGCAGCCGCCGAGGATCGCCTCGACGCGCTGGGTGCCGCGCGCGCTCGCCCACGGCGCCCCCGGTGTCGCCGGCGCCTTGACCGTCACGTCCCAGGCGCCGATCCAGAAGTCGAACGCGCGGAACGCGGGATCGACGCACGCCGGTGACGACGCGCTCGGCGCGATTGCCGGTGCGGGCGTCGCGCCGGCGCAGCCGACCACGACCGCGAGCGTGAGCGTGAGCGAGGCGCGCATCACGGGCACGTTACCGCGCGGCCCGCGACGCCGCGACCGCGCGGCGCTGTCCGGCGCTCGCGCGCTGTCGACCGGACCGCGCGCCCGGCGTCGCGCGGCGGTCGCAGCCGGGTCGCGGCGGTGTGATACTACCCGGCGATGCCCACGCCGCCCGACGATCTCGACGCGCTGATCACCGCCCTGCGCAAGCGCGGCTTCCGGCAGGACGACCCGCTGCTGCACGACTGCAGCGCGTGCAACAGCCACGCGGTCGTGAAGTTCAGCATCGCCGGCCGCGTCGGCGGCCGCGACATCGCGATCTGCACCGCGTGCGGCCACGCGCGCTCGTGGCGCAGCGACGCGACCTTCGAGAAGCGCGTCGAGGACGAGGCCTTCGATCTGCGCACGTTCGTCCGCTGATCGACCCGTTCCGGCGCGCGCTACTCGATCGCGATGCGCAGCGCGACGACGTCGTCGAACGCCAGCGTCTGGCCGAGATCGAACGCGCCGATGTCGACTGGCGAGATCCCGACGACGTCGTCGTCGACGCCCGGCGCCACCGGGCACGGCTCGGCGTCGTCCTCGATGACCTGGACCTCGATGGCGTGGCCGATGAGATCGTCCGGGGTCATGCGGAAGCCATCGGTCGCCGAGACGAAGTGGGCCTCGATGCCGTAGGCGACGTCGCTGACGTCGACGGGCTCCATGCCCTCGTCGCGCCCCGAGCAGCCGAGGTGCTCGTGGGTCGTGGCGTCGAACAGGTGCACCTCCATGTCGAGCGCGCCCGCGAGCGTGTCGACCTCGTTGGTGACCTCGATGTCGGTGATGTGCAGCTGCGGCTGCGCATCGCCGCCGACGCAGCCGCCGCCGAGGGCCGCCGCGGCGAGCACGAATGCGATCAGGTGCTTCCCCATCCGCCGATCCTCGCACATCCGCCGCGCGCCGGTGCCTCGCGCGGACGCGAGCGTCGCGGCGATCACACGGTCGCGGCGATCACATCACCTGGATCAGTCCAGCTCGACGAGCACGTTGACCGCGGCGCCGGTCGGCTGGTCGATCGTGACCTCGGTGTGCGCGCCGAGCCACGCGCCCAGGTAGATCGGCCGATCGGGGTGCGCGGGATCGACGAAGATGTCCTCGGTCTCGCGGAACGCGCGGAGGCTGGCGACGTGCTGCGCGCGGAACTCGCGGGCGAGATCGTCGAGCGAGCGGCCGAACTCGCTGTGGAGGTAGTCCTGGGTCGCGACGTACGCGAGCACCGCGTCGGCGACGACCTGGCGGGTCGCGGCGGCGTCGCCGGGCACTGGCGCGTGCGCCGGCACCAGCGCCAGCGGGCGGGCGTAGGCCGCATCGAGGGCGCCATCGACGGCCGCGGCGAGGCGCGCGCCGCGCACGGTCGCGCTCAGGTACCAGCGACCGCCCAGCGTCTGGGCGGCGGCGTGGGTGCGCGCGCGGACCGCATCGGTGAACGAGGCCGCATGATCGGCGCCGACCAGGCCGGTCGCGTCGCTCGCGAAGCCGGCCGGATCGGCGAGCCGCGCGTCGGTCGCGTCGTTGGTCGCGGCGAGCGTCGCGCCGTCGACGCGGGCGCCGATCTCGCCCGAGCACGCCCGCACGGTCAGCGCATCGCCGCACGCGCCGACGTCGAGCGTCTCGCCGAGGCCGCGCAGGCACGCGCGGGTCGCGTCGGTGCAGGTCGCCGACGGCCAGGTGTCGTACGGATCGGCGGCGGTGAGGCCGAGCTTCTTGATCGTCATCGCGACGTGGCCGCGGCGCGTGACCGCCGCCGTCCCGATCGTCGCGGTCACCGCGACGTCCGCGGTGCTGACGCCGGCGACCGCGATCAGCTGATCGCGCTCGAGATCGATCGCGACGTGGGTCGCGTCGATCGGGTGGACCGCGGCGGGCGCGCCGCCCACGGTCGCGGTCACCGCGGTCGCGGCGACGGTGGTGCGCGCGAGCACGCGCCACACGGTGTGGCCGTCGTAGACCACCGGCGTCACCTCGGCGGTGAACGCGATCTTCGACGAGCCCGCCGAGTCGACGATGCGCGGGCGCACGATCACGCGCGCGGTCAGGTGATCCGGGCGCCCGGCGCTGGCGACGAAGCCCATCGACAGGAACTGGTTCACGCCATCGAGCATCGGCCCCGACGAGGTCGTGCCGAACGCGACGTCGAACGTGCGCGGCGACGCCAGGTTCACCTCGCCGAAGACGTCGTCGAAGATGTACGCGTTCGCGTCGGTGATGGTGCGGCTGGCGCGCGCATGCAGCACCCAGGCCTGGCCGTTGTTGTACGGCTTGCGGGCGAGCACCGACGAGACCCAGACGCTGGTGTCGCCGACGCGGACCTTGAGCTCGGTCGCGGCGTCGGCCTTGCCGGTGTCGTCGCCGTCCGGCGCGGTGATGTCGTCGGTCGCGAGGTCGTCGGCGGGATCGACGCAGGCGGCGGTGGCGGCGAGCGCGAGGAGCGCGGTGGCGCGGGCGAGCATGGCCGCGCTTTGTGCAAGGCCCATGCTCAGCGCCGGGCCCATGGATCCGCGGCGTTGTCGCGAGCCGCGCGGATCGCCCCTGTCCGGCCCGCGGGCAGTGGCGACTCGAGTGGCCGCCATCACGCTCGATCGCGCCGGCTGGCCGCGGCAGCCGTGCATCTTGGCCTTTCCTTCCGCGCCACCCGCGTGCGACACACGCGCCATGCGCACTCGCCTCTGGTTCGTCTCCGTCGCGACCTTGATCGCCTGCGGCGGCACGACCCCGGCCTCGCCCGATGGGAGCACCGCCGATGCGAGCGCGCCCGACGCG
>JAIOQA010000332.1 GCA_021413675.1 Deltaproteobacteria bacterium
GATCAGCGCGGGCGGATCGCGATCGAGGGGCAGCGGCGCATCGGGCGCGGGCGGCGCATCGGGTGCGATCGCGACCACGGCCGGCGGGCTCGGCGTGCGTGGTGCCTCGGGTGCGCGCGTGCCGCAGCCCACCGCGAGCACCAGCGCGACGGCGATCCCCGGAGACGAGCTGGCGCCACGGACGCTCATGAAACGGTTCTACGCTTCGACCCCGCGACCGGTCTGCCGCTTGGCCTAGTGCGCGGCCCGCTCGACGCCATCGAACGCGACCTTCGTGCCCTCGCCGACGCCGTGCTTCGCGCACCAGCCGCCGTTGACCTCGAGCACGTACAGCGATGGCTTGCCGACCGAGCGGTGCTCGTCGGTGCGCGGCGTCGCGTTCGCGGACACGCCGGCGACGGTGAGGTCGCGCGTGATGAAGATGATGTCGAGCGGGATGAGCGTGTTGTGCATCCAGAAGTTGTGATCGTCCTCGTTGCCCATCAGGAACAGCATGCCCTCGTCGGGGGGCAGGTGGTTCCGGTACATCAGGCCGCGCTGGACCGCGCCCGGCGACGCGACCACCTCGGCCTTGACGACGACCTCGCCGGCCGAGCCGGTGAGGCGGATGGTGGCGCGCGCATCGCTCGGCGGGGGCACGGTCGGGCTCGGCTCCAGATCGGCGGTGTGGGCGCCGTCGTTGGCGTGGGGCGAGGTGCCGCACGCCGCGGCGAGGAGTAGGACAGCGAGGACCGCGCGGGTCATGCTGCACGCTACCTCACGCGCGCGATCCGATCGACCTCGCCCGCGCCTCAGCGCGGGACGATCGTGGCGATCAGCGTGCCGCGGTGGAACAGCTGCACGTGATCGACGCAGGCGGTCGCCGGGGCATCGAGCACAGGCTCGACAGCGACGATCCAGCGCCCGGCGGGCATCGGGCTCGCCAGGGTCAGCGTCGAGGTGCCACCGTTGCCGACGTCGACCCGGCGATCCGAACGGCCGGTGACGACCGTCACCGCCGAGGCCGCGCCCGGCGTGCTGGTCGCGGAGACCGCGCGGACCTCGTCGACCTCGGCGCTGACCGCGACCTCGACCCGCGCCGCGATCGGGCAGGCGAACGAACCGTGCTCGACCACCGGCCGCCCAGTCGCGCGAGCACCGGCATGGGCGACCCCACCAGCAGCCACGATCGAGAGCAGGAGAAAGGCGCGCATTCGTATCCACGCCCACGCAAGTTTCGATCCACACGCCCGCCTCCCGCCGCCGATTCCCAACTCCGCGAAACCTCGTCTCCCCGCCCCTCCGGGGTTGATTTTGTGGCCTCCAACCCATTGAAACCTCGTCACCGGGGTTGGTTCTGGCAGGTGCATGCACCTGGGCCTGCCGTCACCGCTGCCGTCGGTGACAGCCCGCTGGCGTCTGGAGTCGCCGGAGGATCCTGTCGCCACCGGGGCTCCGGGCCCCGGCCCGCGGCTGCCCGATCGCGGTAGCCTCGCCGCCATGCATGCGGCGGTCGTGACCCGCGACAGCGAGCTCGCCCGCGCCTACGCCCTGGCGCTCGCGCCGCTCGGGCTGTTCGTCGTCCCGACCCCGGTCACGACCACCGCCGGCGCGACTGACTCCGAGCGCCAGGCCCTGGCCGCCGCGATCGCGAGCGCGCCCGACGCGATCCTGGTCGCCAGCGCCCGGGCGGTCGAGCCGCTGATCGCCGCCGGCGGGCCGGGGGCGGCCCGGGTGATCGCGGTCGGCGCCGCCACCGCCGCGGCGCTGGCCAGCCACGGCATCGCCGCCGCCACCGCGGCCGGCTCCGCGCTCGCCGCCGCCGAG
>JAIOQA010000333.1 GCA_021413675.1 Deltaproteobacteria bacterium
GCGGCTTGACCTCGAGGCCGGCCAGGCACACGAAGCCGGTGGCGTCGGCCTCGGCGCGGGCGCGGACCACGAAGCCGATCTGCGGCGTGCCGGCGCTGGCGACGACGTCGAACGACGCGACCCCGACGCCGCGCATCGCGAGGCGCGCCTTGACCGCATCGGCCTGCTTGCGCGCCTCGGCCTCGGTCTTCGCGGCGACCGCGATCAGCCAGTGCGTGACCTCGCCGTGCTGCAGCATCACGAGCGCGGCCTGATCGATGATGATCTGGCCGCCCTTGTTGAGGACGTTCTTGTCGAACGTCGGCTCGCGCATGAGCACCAGGCGATCGCCCTCGAGGTTGGCGAGCTGGACGCCGCCGCTGTCGGCGCAGCCATCGAAGTCCTCGATGCCGTTGATCGTCTCGGCCTCGGTCGGGCACTTGTCGGCGGCGTCGGGGATGCCATCGTGATCGCCGTCGGTCTCGGGGCAGCCATCGCCGTCGTCCATGCCGTCCTTGTCCTCGGGGCAGACCGGGCACTTGTCGTCGGCGTCGTTGACGCCGTCGTGATCGTTGTCCTCCTCGGGGCATCCGTCGGTGTCCTCGAAGCCGTCGTGATCTTCCTCGGCGTCGGGGCACTGATCGGCGCTGTCGAAGATGCCGTCGCCGTCGGAGTCGCGCTTGTCGGCCGGGCAGCCGTCCTTCTCGTACGGCGCCTTGCCGTCTTCCTTGTCGAGCGGGCAGCGATCGTCGGTGTCGTTGATGCCGTCCTGATCGTTGTCGAGCTCGGGGCAGCCGTCCTCGTCCTCGAAGCCATCGAGGTCCTCGGCCTGGGCCGGGCACTTGTCCTCGCTGTCGTCGCGGTGATCGCCGTCGTCGTCGCTGTCGGGACAGCCGTCGAGGTCCTCGTGGCCATCCTTGTCCTCGGGCACCAGCGGGCAGCGGTCCTTGTTGTTGGCCACGCCGTCGCCGTCGGAGTCGCGGGTGTCGGGCGCCCAGCCGACCGACACGAACATGCGCAGGTCAGGCGAGCCGATGCCCTTGAGCAGGCCACCGCCGCCGCCAGCGACCACCGACAGCGACTTGGTCGCGGCCACGCGGATGCCGCCGGCCGCCTCCATCGGGGCGCCATCGAGGCTGATGTCGAACGCCGAGCGCCCGAAGACCTCGCCGACCAGCTCGAAGCGATCGGTGACGAGGAAGCCACCCGCGACGCCCCAGGTCAGCTGCTGGCCGACGGTGCTCGCGTAGATCTCGCGCGGCTTGCGGAACAGCACGCCGGCGTTGGCGCCCACCGAGACCTTGCCGTCCGCGCCGCGCCACTGCACGGCGATGCCGCCGCGCACCGACGGCAGGCTGTCACCGGTGAACGAGTTGCCGCCGGTGCCGAAGCGGCTCGGCAGCGTGACCGCGCCGACCGCGGCCAGGCGGATCGCGCCGGACTGGTAGAAGCGGTCCTTGATGTCGAGGCGGAGATCGCCGAGCCCCGAGGTCTGCAGCGACTCGCGCGCCGGCATCGCGGTCGCGGGGTCGAGGCCCTGGCCGGTCATCGACAGGATCACCGGCAGCACCGCGCCGACCTGCAGCGTGTCGGTGAGGCCGTAGGCGCCCGACAGCTGGGCCGCGACGAGCGACGACACCACCTTGGTGCGCGTGCCCTCGATCATGTCCTGACCGTCGGCGACGTTGTAGATCGTGAACGGGTTGGTCAGGAACGTGACCATCGCGTCGAACGACAGCTGCTTCTTGCCCGACGTGTCCGCGTCGGCCACGCTGAAGAACGTCTTCGGCCCCGACGCGTAGTCGAAGAGCTGGACGTCGATCGCGGGATCGTACGGAGGTGCGGTCTGCGCGCGCGCGCGGGACGCGTGTCCCACGGCGGACGCAAAGCACAGCACGGCGCAGGCGCGGACTCCCCAGGGTGAGCGCATCGACCGCTATTCTATGCCGAGGCGCGGGCGAGATGGAACGTGCGAAGCGGCGGCCGTTGCGCCTACATGCGCGCCACTGCTGGGGTAGCGCTGGGGTGCCCGCGTCGATCTACGCGCGCTCGGCCCACTCGCGGACCTTGCGCTTGAGCTTGTCCTCGGCCTTCTGCTCGACCAGGTTCCAGTCCTCGTCGGGCTCGGCCTCGGCCCACGCGCGGATCTTGCGCTTCAGCTTGGCCTCGACCTTCTCGGAGATCTCCTGCCACTCGGCGTCGGTGACGGGCCGCTTGCGGGGCAGGACGGCGCGGTGGCCCCAGAGCGCGGTGACCCCGATGAGGAACCCGAAGTCGTACCAGCCGCCGGTGTTGTCGACCTCGTAGACCCGGACGTCGCCGTCGAAGATGTGGATGACCAGGGTGATGCACGCGATCAGGCCGTGCCACAGCCCGACCCAGAAGCCGGCGGGCGACACCGCGCTGAAGCGCGGATCGCCGGCGGCGCAGCCGGCGAGGAGCAGGGTCACGAGCACCGCCCACGCGATGGGTCTGCTGAGCTGACGATCGGTCATGCCGTCAGCTGCTGCACCGCGCGTACCAGGGGAGGGCGGCGGTGCCGCGTGCCTGGGGCGCGCGGTCGCGAAATTCTCGGCCAGCGCGCGGGCCGGTGGCGCAACCGCGTCGCGCGGCCGGGACGCCGTGGGCGCGACTACGTGGGCAGCTCGAAGTGGAAGGTCCAGACGACGATCGAGGCGACCGGGCGATCCTGATCGTCCTTCGCCGGATCGAACTCGATCGACCGCGCGCGGCTGAGCGCGAGCTCGTCGAGGCCGTGGCCGAGCTTGCCGAGCAGCTTGGCGGCGGTGACCTTGCCGGTCGCGTCGACGGTCAGCCGGACCCGCAGCGTGCCCTCGATGCCGAGCTGGCGGGCCTCGGCGGGGTAGTCCTTGCCGGCGCCGAGGTAGCTGTAGTCGCCGCGGGGTTTCGCGGGGGTCTTGATCGCGGCGACCGAGACCGGCGCGGCGACCGCCGGCGCGGTGCCGGTGCCCGAGCCACCGCCGGTGCCGCCGC
>JAIOQA010000334.1 GCA_021413675.1 Deltaproteobacteria bacterium
GGCGCGCGTAGACGCACGACCACGCGATGTCGGCGAGCGCGCGCTCGCGGCTGGGCGGCGCGCGGCGGGCCGCGCCATCGAGGCTGCGGCGATCGAAGCGGCGGACGCGGGTGACATCCCCCGGTCGCGGATCGCCCACGCCGCGCGGCGTGGTGATGACGTCGTGCTCGAACCTGCCGAGGTCGTGCTCGAATTCGACCTCGGCCTCGCGATCCGGATCGCGCGCGACCGCGGGCCGCGCCCGCCCCGCCCCGCCCCGCCCGGCGATCGCCTCGAGCTCGCTGCCCAGGTGCTCGGCGTAGTACGCGAGCTCGTTCGAGACCTCGCTCTGTCGCACCGCGAGGACCGCGCCCGCGAGCGCCGCGCCGTCGGCGAGGTACCGCGCGCGCTTGCCGGCGACGTGCACCGCGTCGACCAGGCGCAGCGTCGGTTGATCGAGCAGGTCCTCGAGCGCCCAGCGCGCGTCCGGCGCGGTCGCCTCGACCATCGGCTCCGAGCGCAGCCCGATGCGCCCGCCATCGTCGAACAGGTGGATCATGCGCACGCGCGCCGGCCCGGCCCGGCCGACGTCGTCGGCGAGCAAGGTCCCGATCTGATCCTCGAGCCAGCGCTTGACCGTGCGCGCGCCCCAGCGCGGGTCGAACGCCTCGGCCACCGCGCGGGTCCGCACCGACTGCCCGGCGTGGACGAAGACGTTGCGCTCGCGCAGGCCGCGGCGCGCGAACAGCTTGCCCAGCTCCTTGTCGACGATGCGCTCGGCCACCGCCGGCGACAGCGGCGTGAACCGCACGACCCGATCGATGCGGTTGAACAGCTCGGGCGGGAAGAAGTCGCGGACCGCGCGCGCGATCTCGGCGGTGATCGCCGCCGCGGCGTCGCCGAAGCCGATGGGCGCGGCCGCGCGCGCGCCGAGGTTCGAGGTCATGACGATCACGGTCTGCGCGAAGCTCGCGGTGTCGCCGGCGGCGTCGGTGAGGCGGCCCTCGTCGAACAGCTGCAGGAGCAGCGCGAGCACCGCCGGGTGCGCCTTCTCGATCTCGTCGAGCAGCACCACCGAGAACGGCTGCTCGCGCACGCGCTCGGTCAGGAGGCCGCGCGGGCTGTAGCGATCGCCGATGAGCCGCGCGATCGCGTCCGGGCCGCTGTGCTCGCTCATGTCGAAGCGCACCAGCCGGTGGACGTCGCCGTAGAGGTACTCGGCGAGCGCGGTCGCGAGCTCGGTCTTGCCGGTGCCGGTCGGCCCCGTGTACAGGTGCACCGCGAGCGGTCGCCCCGCGTCGGCGATGCCGGCGCGGACCTTCAGCACCACGTCGGTCGCGGCCGCGACCGCCTCGGGCTGGCCCATGACCCGCCGCTCGAAGTGGCCCACGACCTGCGCCGGATCGAGGGGCGCGTCGAGCGTGATGAGGTGCTCGGGCAGCCCGGTGACCCGCGCCAGGTGTGCGATCACCATCTCCGGCCCGACCTCGGTCGGGGTCGGCAGGTCGGCGACCTTGCGCAAGAGCTCGATCGCCGTGCCCGGCAAGGCCGACCACGGGTACCGCGCGCCGCCCAGCTCGATCGCCGCGCGCGGGGTGAACGGGTGGATCTCGACCGGCGCGCGCGCCTCGATCGCGCGGACCTCGTGCAGCAGCAGCTGCTGGGTCTCGACGATCGACGCCGGCGCGACCGGCACGCGCACCAGCAGCGACGCCAGCTGCGGTGCGTCGTCCTCGAGGCGCTGCAGCTGCTCGGGCGTCATCGTCGCGACCACCGTGAGCTGGCCGCGCTGGATCGGCGCGCGGAACAGATCGGCGAGGCTGCGGTCGGACTGCCGCGACTGACCGAGCCGCCCGAACAGATGGAGATCCTCGATCCACAGGATGCCGCGGTGCTTGCGCGCGTCCTCGATCACGCCGAGGCAGCGCTCCTCCCAGTCGCCGAGGTACGACATGCCGGCGATCAGCCGCTTGCCGGCGAGCCGCCAGACGTGGTGCACGAGGTCGAGGTTGCGGTGCAGCTCGAAGCCGTCCTCGGCGAGGCGATCGGCCACCCAGCGATTGACCAGCGTGGTCCGTCCGGATCCCGGACGACCGACCAGGACCGTCGAGCGCAGCACCTGGCCGCCGAGCAGGTGCCCGAGCTTGGTGCGGTACGGCTCGCGCGGCACGCCGAGGTTGAGCGTGCCGTCCACGGCGCGCGCGGTCTGATCGACGGCCAGCGTGTGCAGCACGCGCTCGGGCTGGACCTGGAAGCCGACGCGGGTGCGCGCGTCGGGCGCGGGCAGGCGATCGAGCAGGCTCTTGCCCTGCGCGGTGAACGACAGGAGCCCGAGGCGCTCCTTGCCGGTCGTGCGCATGAGATCGAGCTCCTCGTCATCGAACCCGAGCCAGGCGTGGCGCGCGAACACGCCGGCCAGCTCGTTGACCTCCGCGTCGGTCTCCGCGACGAACCAGGCCTCGGGGTGACGCGGATGCCAGACGAACAGCGGCTGGTGGGTGTCGTCGGTCCAGCGGGGCTGCACGATCAGCGGGAACGTGCCGGTGAGCCGGCGGTTCTGGCCGGCGGCCCGGCCCGAGACGTCGACCTGGACGCGGGCCAGGCGCGTGCCGGCATGCAGGTGCAGGAGCTCGTGGTCCGCGGGCGCGGTCCGCCGCAGGAGCTCGCGCAGCTGGCGCACCAGCTCCTCGCGCAGCCGGGTCTCGCTCGCGCCGACCGCGTTCGCGACCATGCCCGCGGGCAGGATCGCCTGCCAGGTCTCGCGATCGCCGCGCTTGACCTGGAAGACGCCGATCGTGAACGTCGTCGTCACGCCTCGTCCTCGTCGTCGGCGGCGGCCTCGACCAGCGCGATCGCCCAACCCCACAGCGTCGCCGCGTCGGCATCGGGCGCGCGCTCCTGGCGGGCGAGCAGATCCTCGAGCGCGATCTCCTCGAGCCGCGCGCCGTACTCGGCGAACGGCACGTCGACGGTCCGGGCCTTGCCCGCGACCAGGACCTCGTCGGCCCGCTCGGGGTGCTCGCGATCGGCGGGGCCGCGGGGCGCGATCGTCGGCGGGCTCGCGGTCAGCGCGGGGTGCAGCCACTCCTCGTCGGTCAGCGCGACCCGCGGCGCGATCGCCTCGACGATCGCGTGGCACGGGCTGACCTTCGCGATGCCGAAGAAGCGATGGAGCCCGACCTCGCGGCGCAGGAGCAGCGCCGCGCCTTCGCCGCGCACGCGCAGCACCAGGCTCTTGACCGCGCCGCCGTCGCTGGTGATCCGCTCGCGCAGCCGCGCGCTCGCGATCGGCTGGCTCCAGACCCGCGTCCCGGGCACCGCGCCGCTGCGGGTGTGGCACTCGATCTGCCAGCCCAGGCGCGCGCCCGCGTCGAGAATCGCGAGCGTCCACGCGGTCACCGCCGCGGCGCTGTCGGGGCCGCTGATGAGGATCGTGGCCTGATCGCGCGGGGTCAGGCGCGCGACCATCAGCCAGAAGAACGCGCGGCGCATGACCAGGCGGGTCGCGCGCGCGGTCGCGACGATGTCCTCGGCGTCCTCGCCTGCGGCCAGCGCGCCCAGCGCCAGCTCCTCGGCGACGCGCAGCTCGGTGCGCGTCGCGTCGGCGACCTCCCAGGCCTGGGTCAGGCGCGCCAGCTCGACGTGCATCTGCTGGATCTGATCGGCGCCCAGCGCCTGCTTCTTGCGGCGCTTGCGGGTCGGCGGCGCGACCGCGGTCGCGAGCTGGCTGCGCAGCCAGGTGATCTGCTCCTTGACCTCGACCGCGGTCGGGTGCTGCAGATCGCGATCGGCCTCGCGCCGCAGCGCGCAGACCGCGAGCGCCCCGCGCAGCGCCCGCGCGCCACCGGTCGCGCTGCGGCGGTAGAGCGCGACCACCAGCTCGCCGTCCTCCTGGGCGCCGAGCCGCGCGCCGGTCGGCTGGCCGTGGGCCTCGTCCGCGCGCCGGACGACCAGCAGGCCGCCGTGGGCGTCCTTGCCGGCGGCGGCGATCAGCCGGGCGGCGGGCGCGAGCACGTGGGCAGCGCGAGCCCGGCCTGGACCAGCCCGCGGCGCTCGCCGAGCCGCGCCAGCGCCAGCCGCGCCACCCGCGCGACCTCCTCGCGGCCGAGGCGGTGGAACGCGATCACGCGATCGATGCGGCCGATCAGCTCCGGCCGGAACGCGCCGGCGACCGCGCTGCGGTAGCGCTCGAGCTCGGCCTGGCGATCGCGATCGGCGATGTCGCCGGCGGCGATGCCGAGCGCGGCCTTGCCGCCGCGGGTGCCGAGGTTCGAGGTCAGGATGATGATCGCGTTGTGGAAGTAGGTCGTGCGGCCGCGCGCGTCGGTGAGCCGGCCCTCGCCGGTGACCTGCAGCAGCAGATCGAACACCGCCGGATGCGCCTTCTCGATCTCGTCGAGCAGCACCACGCAGAACGGCTGCTCGCGGACCCGCGCGGTGAGCAGGCCATCGCCCTGCCCGCTGCCGCGGATCAGCCGCTCCGCCGCCCACGGATCGGTGTACTCGCTCATGTCGAAGCGCACCATCCGGTCCTCGGCGCCGAACAGCAGGTGCGCGAGGCTCTTGGCGAGCTCGGTCTTGCCGATGCCGGTCGGCCCGACGAACAGGAAGGTCGCGAGCGGGCGATCCGCGGGCTGCAGCCGGGCCTTGACGATGCAGATCGTCTCGGCGACCCGGCGCACCGCCTCGTCCTGGCCGACCAGCCGCGCGCGGAACCGCGCGATGACCGCGTCGACCAGCAGCGCGCGATCGTCGCGCAGCAGGAACGCCGGGATGCCGGTGACCAGCGCGAAGCCGTCGTAGGTCTCCTCGACGCCGAGCCGCCGCGGCGCGCCATCGATGGCGCGCTCGCCGTCGTGGACCGCGCGCAGCTCCTCGAGGAACCGCACCGCCTTGCCCGGGAACGCGCGGTACGGCAGGTAGCGCCGCGCCAGCTCGATCACCACCGGCACCGCGTCCGGATCCACCGTCGGGCGCTGCGGCTGGGTCTGGGCCCAGGTCGCGACCAGCGCGCGGCACACCTGATCGGTGACGGCGGCGTCGAGCGGCTCGAGCTTCAGGCGGGTCATCGCGCCGAGCAGGCTGACCTCGCGCCGCTCCGCGCGATCGAGCGCCGCCGGCGTGAGCTCGCCGAGCAACCGCACGCGATTGCCGGTGACCCAGCGCCGGAGCACCTGCGCCAGGTGGAAGCCGCCCTCCTCGGGTCGCTCGGCGAACAGCCCGTCGAAGTCGTCGAGGTAGAGCGCGGCGTCGAGCAGCTCGGCGGCCGCGAGCACGCCGGCGATCCGCTCCTGCCACTGCCCGAGCCCGCTCGCGCCCGCGACCAGCTGCGCGGTCGACGTGACCCACAGCGCTCGGCGGCCGGGCTGATCGGCCCACGCGCGGACCAGCGCGGTCTTGCCCACGCCCTCGTCGCCCAGCACCAGCACGCTCAGGCGCTCGCGCCCGGCGAGCAGCGCGCGCAACGCGCCGGCCTCGCGCGCCCGGGCCGGCAGCTGACGCGGCGCCTCGCTCGGCTCCCAGCGCGCGCCGACCTCGTCGAGCGTGCGCTCGGCGCGCCGGCGGCGCTCGTCCTCGAGCAGCGTGCGCCGGTTGGCGATCGAGCCCGCGCCGCGCAGATCGAGCTCGACCGCGATCGGCACCAGCTCGCTCGCCGCTGGCGGCAGGAGCTTGAGCCACGCCGCCGGCGACAGGTCCGAGGCCGCGATCACCCGCCGGATCTCGTCGGGCACGACCACCGCGAGGTCGGCGCCCCGCGCAGCGTGGAAGGTGTGACCGAGCGCCGGCACGAACACCCACGTGCCGCGCGGCGCGGCGTCGCCGACCACATCGGGCACGGTGATGACCGCGATCGCGGCGTGGATCGGCGTGCGCAGCTTGGCCGGCAGATCGACGCGGCGCAGCTCGACCGCGATGATCGCGAGCGCCGTGCCGCCCGGCAGGAGGTGGCGCATGACCGGCGTGGGCGCGGTGATCGCCAGCGCGCCGACCAGGAACAGCCGCACCTCCTCGACCGCATCGTCGTCGTCGCCGTGGGCGACGAACGCGGTCGCGCCCGCGGGCGCGGCGGTGACCGCGTCCGACCAGAGCTCGCGCCGGAGCACCAGCGTGTCGATGCGCAGCGGCGCGTCAGCCACGCGCCGACGATGCCACAGCGCGCGCCGGGCCGGGCGCATGCGGGCCACGCATCGTCGTCGCTGGATCCCGCGCGCGCCGGCTTGACGCGCGATCCGGATCGCGCGCCGCGCGCCCGCGCCGTGCCACACTGCGCGCCGCCGTGGACCTCTCGGGCTACCAACCATTCGCCGCCGGCCTCACGGGCCCGCTGCGCGAGGCGCCGCGCGCGCTCGCGCAGGATCACTTCGACCGCCTGCTCGCCGCGCGGCCGGAGCGCCGCCGCCAGCTCGCCGCGCTCTGGCACCGCCACGGCGGCCCCGCGGAGCCCGACGCGCTCGACGCCGACGACGCGCCGACCCGGCTCGGCGCCTGGCTCACCACCGCCCTGCCCGCGCTGGTCACCGACGACCTGGCGCAGGCCGCGATCGTCGTCGATCTCGCGCTGTGGCTGGGCGATCGCATCATCGCGCGCGCGCCACAGCTCGCGTGGCACCTGCTGGTCGAGCCCAAGAAGGCGACCGGCTACCAGCGGCCGGTGCTGGTCGGCTTCACCCGCGTGACGACCCCGCGCTACTACGTCGATGTCGCGCACCTGGTCGCGTCGTGGGCCCGGCTGGCGGCGCGCGGGCGCCCGGCCAAGGCCGACTTCCTGCAGACGATCGAGGCGGTCACGCTCGCCGACGCGTAGCCGCCCGGAGCTACGGCGCGCTCGAGATTTGCTACCGTGCCGCCGTGCCGCTCGGTCTGGTCCTGTCCTGTGAACACGCGGCGTGGCAGCTGCCGCCCGGCGACGATCTCGGCGTGACCGGCGAGGACCTGCGCTCGCAGGCCGGCTGGGATCCGGGCGCGCTGGCGATCGCGCTCGAGGTCGGTGAGGCGCTCGCGGTGCCGGTCCACGCCGGTGCGTTCTCGCGCATGTTCGTCGATCTCAACCGCCCGCCCGATCACGTCGACGTCATCCCGCGCGTCTCCTACGGCGCGCCGGTCCCGGGCAACGCGGCGCTGTCCGCCGACGAGCGCGCCCGCCGCCTGACCTGGTTCCACGCGCCGTACTGGGACGCGGTGCGCACCGACGCCCGCGCGCGGCTCGTCGATCACGATGGCTGCCTGCACCTGTGCTCGCACAGCTTCGATCCGGCGCTCGATCCCGACGCGCGGCGGTTCGAGGTCGGCGTGCTCTACGATCCCGATCACGCCTTCGAGGCCGCGCTGTCGGAGCGCCTGCTGTTCGGGCTGCGCAAGGCCGGCATCGACGTGCGCGCCAACCAGCCCTACCGCGGCACCGGCCCGTCGATCGCCACCAGCCTCCGCGCCGAGCTCGGCGCGCGCTACGGCGGCATCCAGCTCGAGACCTCGCACGCGGTGGTCGATCGGCCCGAGGGTGCGCTCCGGATCGGACGCGCGGTCGCGGCGGTGGTCGGCGAGCTGCTCGCGCGCGAGCCGTAGCGGTCGAGCTACCGCCGCTTCGTCGTCGCCGGATCCGGCCCCGGCATCGGCCCGGCATCGGCGACCCCGACCCGCACCGACGCCGCCTCGGCGGCGAACGCCGCGGCGCGCGCGCGGACCCGCGCCGCGAGATCGACGGTCTGCTGCTCGGCGGTCTTCTTCAGCGGCGCCGGGATGCGCTGCTCGTAGTCGATCCACACCCGATCGTCGTCGCGGCAGTCGTAGATCCGGCACACCCGCGGCCGGAACTCGTGCGCGGTGCAGCCGCGCGAGGTCGGGTGGTTGTGCACGCAGTACTTGTCGCTGTCGCGCTGCCGGATCTGGTACGGCTTGCCGTAGTCCCAGCGGATCACGCCCTCGTCGAGGTCCTGGGTCGACAGCTCGAAGTGCATCGCGCAGCACCGCGCCTGGCACAGGTGCAACAGCTCGGCGCACGGGATGTCCGGCCCCTCGACCTGGTACTTGTCCTCGTCGGACAGGTGCAGGCTCGGGCGGCCATCGGTCTGCTCGTCGCCGACCCGCACCATCATCACGGCGCGCGGCATCTCGTCGGCGACCGCGCCCTCGATCGTGCCCCGGCGCGGCACCGCCGGCGTCCCGGCGGGCGCCGGCTCGGGCTCGACGTGATCGACGCGGCGGACCAGCTCGTCGGTGAGCGCGACGACCTGCGCCGCCAGCCGCATCAGCGCGTCGCGGGTCTCGTGATCGGACAGGTGCAGCGCGCGCAGCGCCCGCTCGAAGTCGGCGCGGGTGATCGGCGCGTCGGCCGCGGCCGTGCCATAGGCGGGTGGCTCATCGCTCATGGGCCAAGCATCGCCCAGATCCGCGCGGCGCGCGGCGGCCCGCAGAGCGATCGCGCGCAGGCGCGACACCGTCGCGCCCGGCGGCGAGTGCTGCCGCAAGCGGGGGGAGGCTCGGCGGGGCTTGCCCCCGTCGAGGGGCCCGGCACGGGCCCTGGGATCGACTGATTCGCGCCCGCCCGCAGGGCGATCGCGCGAATCAGAACGCGTCGTCGGACAGCGCCATCAGGTCGAGGTCGCCGGCCTCGATCAGCTGGCGCGCGAGCCCGATGCCGGGCAGCACGTTCTTCGCGAAGAACCGGGCCGAGGCCAGCTTGCCGTCGTAGAACGCGCGGTCGGCCTCGGCGGTGGCGGTCGCGCGCTTGGCGAGGGCGACCTGCGCGCCGACGACGAGCCGCCAGCCGATGACCAGCTCGGCCAGCGCGAACAGCACGCGGTTGCCCTGGAAGCCGACGTGATAGACCGACTGCATCGTCTTGCCCATCATGCCCATGAAGATCGCGCCGACGTCGGCGTGCGCCTTCGTCAGGGCCTCCCGCTCGACCGCCAGCGCGTCGACGCCGGCGAGGCCGTCGATCGTCGCCTTGATCTCGCCGAGCAGGCGCTGCAGCGTCTGGCCGCGATCGCGCGCGACCTTGCGGAAGAACAGGTCCTGGGCCTGGATGTGGGTCGTGCCCTCGTAGAGCGTGTCGATCTTCTGATCGCGGATGTACTGCTCGATCGGATAGTCCTGGATGTAGCCCGAGCCGCCGAACACCTGGAGGCTCTGGGCGAGCAGCTCGCAGACCTTCTCCGACGAGTAGCCCTTCACCAGCGGCAGCACGAGATCGTTGAGCGCATCGAAGGCCTTGGCGTCGGCGTTGTCGTGGCCGCCCTTGATCTCGACCTGGTCCTGGATCGACGCGGTCCACAGGACCAGCGCGCGCAGGCCCTCGGCGAACGACTTCTGCAGCATCAGCAGCCGGCGGACGTCCGGGTGCCGGATGATCTCGACGCGCGGCGCGGCCTTGTCGGCGGCCTTCGCGAGATCCGCGCCCTGCTTGCGCTGCTTGGCGTACTCGAGCGAGTTCAGGTACGCGGTCGAGAGCGTGGCCATCGACTTGGTGCCGACGCCCATGCGCGCGTACTCGATGACGCGGAACATCTGCGCGATGCCGTCGTGCTTGCCTCCGACGAGCAGGCCGCGGCACGGCAGGTCGGCGCCGAGCGTGAGCTCGCAGGTCGACGAGCCCTTGATGCCCATCTTGTGCTCGACGTTGGTGACGAACGCGCCGTTGCGCGCGCCGAGCGAGCCGTCGGCCTCGACCCAGAACTTGGGCACGATGAACATCGACAGGCCCTTGGTGCCGGGGCCCGCGCCCTCGGGCCGCGCCAGGACCATGTGGACGATGTTCTCGGGGTGATCGAAGTCGCCGTTGGTGATGAAGCGCTTCACGCCCTCGAGCAGGTACTCGTCGCCCGCGACGTGCTTCGCGCGGGTCAGGCCGGCGCCGACGTCGGAGCCGGCGTCGGGCTCGGTCAGCACCATCGTGCCGCCCCAGTGCTTGTCGAGGATGTTCTGCAGGTAGCGGGTCTTCTGATCGTCGGTGCCGAGCGCGTCGACGATCTTCGCCATGAAGTTGCCGAGCAGGTAGAACGTGAGCGCCGCGTTGGAGCCGCCCATCAGCTCGAACCCGGCCCACGCCACCGTCGGCGGCGCGCCGTAGCCGCCGAGGTGCTCGGGCAGCTCGAGCTTGTTCCAGCCGCCGGCGTAGTACGCGGTCAGCGCGTCCTTGAAGCCCGGCGGCAGGGTCACGTTGCCCTTGCCATCGAAGCCGAGCGGCACGCGATCGCCGGACACGAAGCAGGTCGCGAAGTGCGCCTGACAGAACTCCTCGAGGCCGGTCAGCGCTTCGCGGGCGGTCTCACCGTCCATCGTCGCGTACTTGCCGTGGCCGAGGCTGGTCTTCTCGATGTCGAGGACCTCGAACAGGTTGAAGAAGATGTCGCGGAGGTTCGACTTGAAATGGGCGGCCGTGCTCACGAGCGCAGTTATACCCGATGATCGCGCGGCCCCACCGAGGACGCGGCGTGGTGTCATGCCGCGAACCGGCTTCGCGATCCGGGGCCTACATCATCGCGTCGGCGAGCGGGCAGACGGCGTTGTTGTGCGGCAGGGTCAGCGCGCCGTAGTCGCGCACCGTCGACATCGTCGGCACGGTCAGGAAGTGCACGCCGCTCCAGCACGCGAGGCCGGCCTGCTGGCCGGTGATCACGAGGCGCGCCGAGCCCGAGCGCAGCCCGGTGACCGTGACCTTCTGGTCCTGCTCGATGCACGGGCCGACCACCGCGGTGGCGCAGTCGGCGACGTAGGTCGAGGCCGTCGTGGTCGCGCCCGCGGCGATCGTGAACGTCGCCGGCACGCAGGTGTTCGCGCCGTCGCGCATCTGCAGCAGCATGCCGTCGATGCCGGCGCCGGCGCAGTTCGAGGGCTGGCCGGCGGCGGCGATCGTGAAGCTGAGGCCGCCCTGGGCCATGACCATGAAGTCGATCGGATCGAGCGGCGTGTCGGTCGAGGTCACGATGACCACGCCCTGGAGCACGATCGGCGGGCCGAGCGCGCCGCTGCCGCCGGTCAGCTCGATGCTGAGGTTGTACTTCCCCGGGGCGAGCGCGCGGCTCGTGCCGGTGTTGCTCGAGCAGGAGAAGACGTCGCTGACGCCGAAGCCCGCGCCCTGCTCGACGATCGACACCGCGACGGTCGGGTTGGCGAGATCGGCGCAGGTCAGCGCGGTCGCGCCGTCGTGGATCGTCCAGGTCAGCGTGAACGTGCCGCCAGGCGGCGCGCCATCGATGACGCGCGCGTCGGGCGGACCGCCGGTGCCGCCGCACGCCGCGAGCGCGACCAGCGCGAGCCAG
>JAIOQA010000335.1 GCA_021413675.1 Deltaproteobacteria bacterium
GCCGAGGCGATGGGCACGCACCGGGTCTACACCCCGGCGCTCGTGATCGCGGGCGCGACCGATGTCGTCGGCTCGGATCGCGCCGGCATCGCGAAGCGCGTCGCGGCCGCGCCGGCCCAGCGCGCGATCCCCGCGCACGCCGCGCGCGATGGCGCGCGCGTGACGATCACCGCGACCGCGCCCGCCGACGCCGACGCCTGGGTCGCGCTGTGGCAGGACGGCGCGGTCACCGAGGTCACGCGCGGCGAGAACCAGGGCGAGCGCCTGACCAGCGATCGGATCGTGCGGCGCTTCGAGCGGGTCGCGCTCGCCGGGCACGACGGCTCGATCACGCTCGCGATCGATCCGGCGTGGACCCACGTCGGCGCCGCGGTGCTCGCGCAGCGCGCCGACAAGGCGATCGTCGGCGCGACCGTGCTCGCGCTCGAGTAGCGTCAGGGGGCGATGAGCACGCGCCGCACCCGGTGGTACGGCTGGGTGTCGTCGCCGCGGGTGCCATCGGCGACGTAGATCGTGGAGCCGTCGGCGCTGATCGCGAGGCCCTCGAGCCCCCAGAAGCGCGCGAGCAGCGGATCGTCGTGGTCGAGGTAGCCCGCGACGCCATCGCCCGCGACGGTGGTGACCTGACCGCCGGCCACGCGCCGGATCCGGTAGTTGTCGGTGTCGGTCACGACCAGCGCGCCGGCGCCGTCGAGGGCCACGCCCTGCGGCCCGGCGAAGCGCGCGGTCGCGGCGGCGCCGTCCTGCCAGCCGGCGGTGCCATCCCCGGCGATCGTCGTCGTCGTGCCATCGAGCGCGATCGCGCGCAGCCGCTGGTTGTCCTTGTCGGCGACGATGATCGTCGGGCCCGCGGCGACGACCACGCCGTACGGCCGCGCGAACCGCGCGTCGACGCCGACCGCGTCGGCGTAGCCCGCGATGTCGTACGCGCCGGCCAGGAGCGTGATCGCGCCCGTCGAGGGATCGAGCAGGCTGACCACGTGGTGGAGCCAGTCGGTGAGCACCAGCCGGCCGTCGGGCAGGACCGCGATGCCGCGGGGCCGGCCGATCGCGCGGACCACGATCGTGGCGGTGTGCGCGGCGGTGTCGACGCGCCAGATCGTGCCCGACATCAGCGAACCCATGCCGGTGTCGTCGCGATCGGTGGTCACGTAGAGCGTGCCGTCGGCGGCGAACGCGAGCCCGAACGGGCGCACGAAGTTGCCCTGCGCGACGATGGTCTCGACGGTGCCGGCGGCGTCGACCGCGCGGATGCGGCTCGAGTTGAAGTCGGCGACGTAGACGCGACCGTCGGGGCCGAGCGCGACGTTGACCGGGTTGTTGAGGCGCGCGACGTCGCGGCTGCCGTCGACGGCGCCGGGGAACGGGCCGCCGGTCAGCGTCGAGGCGCCGAGCGTGAACGGCGGGGCATCGGGCGCGGCGTCGGTCCGCGCGTCGGGCGCGGCGTCGGGGCCGGCGTCAGCGCTCGCATCCGGCCGCGCATCGACCGAGGCATCCGGCCGCGCATCCGCGGCTGCCGCATCCGGCGACGGGATCCAGGCATCGGCGCTCGCCGCATCGGCGGGCGCCGCATCGACACTCGCGTCGACCCGGTGCCCCGCATCGGGCGTCGCATCGATCATCGCGGCGTCGAGCGCCGCATCCCTGGACGCATCGATCATCGCCGCATCGATCCCGGCGTCCGGGGCGGTGCCGTCGGGCTTCGCGTCCCACGCCGCGTCGACCGCGCCGCCGCCATCCGCGCGCGCATCGACCGCGGCGTCGACGGGCGGATCGCTCGCGCCCCCGCCGCACGCGGCCACCACCACCATCACCAACCCCAGGAGCGCCGACCTACCCACGCGCACAAGATCGTACGCCGGTCTCATGGCCGGTGCTGTCGAAACCGTGCTGGTCGAACCTTTTTCCACGGGTAAATGCGCCACATCACAGGGAACGGCACGCCCCTTCCCTCTTCAGAGTCAGCATCTTACCGATGTGACAGCGTCCAGTCGCCGACGCGACCCGTCGAAGCTCCACCCGGTCCCGCCTCGCAACCCCGCGGACCCGCTCGCCGGGCCCACCGGCACCGCGCTTGCGATACCCCGGTCATGGCGCTCGCGATCATCCTCACCGTGGCGGCCCTGGCCGCGTGGCTCTTGCTCGCCTCGCGCCACTGGCTGATCCCCGGACTCACCCTCGGCGCGGCCGCGTTTCCCGCCGGCGCCGCGCACGCCGCGCTCGTCACCCATCCCCGCGGCTGGCCGTTCATCGTCGCCGTCGACGCGGTCGCGACGCTCGCGCTCGGCGTGCTCGCCGCGGTCGGCTTCGCCGCGTACGTCGCGCGCACCACGCGCCCGCTGGCGCACTGATCGCGTCCGTCAGCGCAGCGCGCGGCGCAGCTCGAGCGTCCCGCGCGCCCCGAGCGACGGCGCACCGACCGCCGCGCCATCGAGCGCGCCGTAGAACGACCGCGCGACGCCCGCGCTCGCGCCGAGCGTGTACGCGCCGCGCTGGTGCGCCAGCGCGAGCTCGCCGCCGCCGCTGTCGGACATCGCGCCCGGGTCGGTCTTGCTCGTCCACCAGCGCGTGCGCGCCGCGAACCCGCGCGCCGTCACGGTCGTCCGGCGTCCGGACATCGCCAGCGACAGCTCGGCGCGGTCCTCGATCGAGAGGTCGCCCTCGGTCGAGACGTACATCGCGCGCCGCGCGCGGGCCTCGATCGCGACCGGCCCGCGCGGCCGGTAGAGCCGCAGATCGTAGGTGCCGACCGCCATCTCCGGCAGATCCTCGGTGACGATCGTGTGCGTCGGTTGGTTGCTCGACGAGATCGTCATCGTGCCGAGGAACGCGCCGCCGCCGGTGGCGTCGAGGTACACGCCGCCGCCGACCGGGATGCCGGTGACCCGCGCGGGCGCGAACTCGCCGATCGCCGCCGACGATCCGCCCTCGACGCCGAGCATGTCCATCTCGAAGAACCGCAGGCACGCCTCGGGTGCCGGCGCCGCGCGCAGCCAGCAGATCGCGCCGCCCTCGGCGTGCGCGCCGGTCTGGTGGTGCACGACCCCGTCCTGGCTCGTCGACCAGGCACTGCCGAAGCCCATGCGCAGGTAGTCCGCGCGGTGCCCCGGCCAGAAGCCCTGGAACCCCACGAACTCGGCGCCGAGCTGCTCGCGCGCGTACGCGCCGCGCACGCCATCGCGGCGCGCGCCGAGGCCGGGCAGCGCGCCGATCACGCCGTCGTGGGAGAACGTCACCGGGAACACCCCCATGCCCCTGCCCTGCGCGTCGGGCAACCAGCGATAGCCGACCTGGGCCCAGGTCGCGAGGCCCAGCGGCGCGTCGCTGCCCGCGCGCCCGCGCACCGAGGCGCCCGCCGCTGCGACGCCGGCGAACCCTCCGTGCAGGTCCCGCTCCTCGCCGCTCGTCACCGCGGTCGCGTCGGCGCCGGCCTCGCCGGCGCCGGACATCGCATCGCCCTCGCGCCCCGCCGCACCGGTCATCACCGCGGTCGCGTCCCAGCCATCGGCGCTGCCGTCGTCGGGCAGCGCGACCGTCGGCCGCCCCGCGACCCCACCGGTATCCAGGAAGTCACCGTCCGGCGACCGGACGAGCCCGGCGGTGTGCGTGCCCTCGGCGCTGGCGCTCCGGGCCAGCAAGATCCCCGCGAGTCCGAGCGTGGTCATCGTGGATGGGCGCATCGCGGCCCAACCACTGCAAAGCAACGGCCGCGCGTGTCACCGCGCGGCCGTGTCGCAAGTCCTCGACCGCTGGTGCGATCGGGGCGCTCGATGCGCGCGCGGTGTCGAACCGCGCGCGCTGCCTGTCAGAACTTCGCCTGCAGGGTCAGGTTGATGCCGAGCTGATCGAACTTCCCGAACTCGTACTGGAACTGCGCGTCCGGGTTGTCGCGCTGCAGCCGCGACTGGTTCGAGTCGTGGACGTAGTAGACGTCGGCGAGCGCGGCGAAGATCTGGCCGAAGTTGATCTGGCCCGAGGCCTTGAAGGCGATCTGCGGGATCGCGCTCTCGCCCGGCGGGAGGATCGTGATCAGCGTCTGCGCGCCGTTGTTGCGGATGACCGCGGTCGACTTGCCGGTCGGCATGTCGGTGGTGTCGCCGGGGATGCCGCTCGGCGAGGTCAGGGTCGCGAGCTTCTCGAGCCCGACCACCACGCCCAGCGTGTACATGTCCTTCCAGTTGTGATCGACGCCGATCGCCGCGAAGAAGTCCGGCGTGATCTCGTACTGCTTCGGGAAGTCCTCGTAGGTCGGGAGGCTCGGCACCGAGTGCAGCACGTACGCCAGGTCGCGGTACGACAGGTCGAGGCGCACACGCGTGCGGTTGATCTTCGCGCGCACGTTCACGTCGCCGGCGATGCCGTACTGGACCGTGGTCGAGCCCGACTTCTCGGGATCCTTGAGGGTCTGGCCGAGCACCGTCGCCTCGGACATCACCAGCCACGAGGTCCCGCCCGGGTACTGGGTCGGCGCGAACGTCAGGCCGACGCGCTCGGGGTCGTTCTTGTAGAGCTTGTAGTCGAGCGACGACGTGACCGGCATGCCCTTGTGCACGGCGACCTGGGCCGACGCGCCGAACAGCTGCACGCTCTGGTCGTTGACGTCCTGGAGCTCGTTGTGGCCGCGGTCGAAGACGCCGCCGTTGAGCTCGACGCGGACCATGTCGTTGACGTCGGCGCCGACGCCGGCGAGGAACGCCAGCTTCGAGGTCTCCTCGGCGGTGTCGCGATCGAGCACGACCGCGGTCTTGGCGCCGACGAACCCGTAGACGTTCTTGTCGTCGAACTGCAGCTTGAAGCCGGGCAGCGGGCCGCGCGCCTTGGTGTACTCCTCGTTGCCGCCCCACGACAGCCGGTAGCTGTAGCCGAGGCGGAAGCGATCCGAGGAGATCGGGAACGCCGTGAAGGTGACGCGGCGCGGCTCCTTGTGCTCCGGGTCCTTCCACCAGCTGACGAGGATGTAGCTGCCGTCGTCGGTGACCGCGATCGACTTCTCGCTGAGCTCGTTGAGGCGGAGCACGAACGCGCCCTCGGCCTCGAGGTGACCCTTGCGGAAGTTGCGGTAGAGCACCGCGTGCGACAGCGTCTCGAAGCCCGAGAACCGCGTGTCGTAGTTGTCGAAGAACAGGGTGCCCAGCGAGTTGGGCACGCCGAAGCGGAAGCCCGGGACGCTCGGGATGGTCTCGCCGGGCTTGGCGAGCATGTTCTCGTTGACCAGCGTGAAGTTCAGGCGCGTGTCGACGAAGCCGTCGTCGCCGCGCAGCGGCGAGGCGGCCGCGGCATCGGGCGCGACCGGCTCCGTGATCGACTTTTCCTTCTCCTGCTGCTCGGCGAGCGCCTTCTTGACCGCGTCGGCGATCAGCGCGTCGAGCTGCGCCGGATCGATCGTGATCGCGGGCGCGGGCGGCGCGGGCTCGGACGGCGTGTCCGTCGGCGCAGGCGGCGCGGGCTCGCCCGCAGCGGGCTGCGCGAACGCGACGGTCGGAGCCGCGGCGAGCGCGGCGAACAGGGCGGAGGCAAGAGCGAGTCGGCGCATGGGAGCTCTCATCGAAGCGAAGGTGGCGCTCATGGCGTCACGACATCCGCGGCGAAGCGCGGGTACATGATCCAGACGTTGAAGGTGCCGATGTTGATCGGCCGGAGCGTGCCGATGACCTTGGGCAGGGCCATCCCCACGTAGGCCGCGGGATCGAACTCGACGACGCCGGCGGTGATCACGTTGATCGCCTTGCCGCAGCCGGCGCCGAGGTCGAGCTTCCACTGCTTGTAGGTGGTGTAGTCGGCGTCGAGCGGGCACACCGTGGCGCCATCGACCTCGATCAGGCCGGCCTCGTTGCGCTCGAACTGGATCTTGTTGGTGAACCAGGTCTGATCCGCGACGTGCGGCGCCGGCGCCTGGGCCGCGACCGGCGCGTCGTCGGCCGCGAAGGTCTGCGGGAAGCCGATCTCGGTCAGCCCGTTGAACTCCGAGACCGCGCCGGTGAAGCGCGTGATGCGCTTGCCGACGTCGAGGGCGTCGCCGTGCTGATCCTTGGGCCGCGAGAACGTGAAGATGAAGCCGTGGTCGTAGTCGCCGGCCACGCACGGCGGCGTGCCGCTGGCGTCGGCGCAGTTCACGTCCGAGAGCGTGTAGCCCTGGGCGTAGACGCCGGTCACGATCATCCGGCCGTTGGCGCCGTAGCGCGACTGGCTGACCGCGATCTGCTTGTTCTGCAGCGGCGAGCGCTCGAGGGCGTCGAGCGCCATCTCGTTCTCGGGCTTCTGGAAGTCCGAGATCGTCGGATCGCGGAACCACAGCGGCACCGACGCGCCGACGGCGTAGCTCGCGCTGTCGCCGTTGGTGTCCTCGACCCAGATCTCGGTCGCGCCGAACACCGGCGGCAGGGCCACCGGCGCGTTCGCCGACACGCCGGCGACCAGCGGGATCGTCGTGAGCGGGATGCCCTTCTCGTGCACCGGGGTGAGCGTGCCGAGGAACTGCACGTAGACGTCGACGTCGCGGGAGACGGTCGTGTCGACCTCGCCCTTCTCGTCGATCGCGGTGACCTTGATGATCGTGTCGCGCGCGGTGTCCGGGAGCCGGGTGTCGGTCGACCCCGGATCGGCGGGCGTGACCAGGTCGACGCGAAGCGCCTGCGTGCCGGTGATCGGGGGCAGCTGATCGACGCACGCGCCGGCGGCCAGCGCCCCGACGACGGCCAGATGGAGGGCGTGGTTCATGGGGCGGCTCACTCGAACACCGGACGGATGCGGCCGTCGTGCTTCTCGACCTGATCGTCGAGGCACGGCACCGCGCCCCAGCGCTCGATCACGGGTCGCTGCGGGGTCTGGGTATCGGTCGTGTCGATGACCGAGCTGGTGCACGCGGTCTGCTTGTTGAGGAACACGGTCAGCGAGTCGCGGAGGCTGATGCCGGTGTTCTGCTTCGAGGTGTTGCGCTTGAGCGCCGAGAAGCCCGAGCCACCGTTCGCGATGTAATCGTTGACCGCGACGCGATACAGGCCGGTCGGCACCACCGGGCGGCACTTGCCCGGGGTGATCGGCCCGTCCGGCACGCCGCTGCGGCAGTCCTCGCCGAGGTAGATGTTCTTGGCGCAGGCGATCGGCGTGTAGTTGTCGTTCGGGTCCGGGTCGGGGCAGCTGCCCTTGCAGACCATGTCGAAGTAGATGCCGGCGACCTGCGCCTGCGTGCGGCAGCCGCGGTCGGCGCTCTTGCGCGCGACGAAGTCGAGGGTCTCCTGGATCTCCGAGCCCGACAGGTACATGACCGTGATCGAGTTCTCGAACGGGAAGACGTTGAACATCTGCTCGACGGTCAGCGGGCCCTGCTCGAAGTCGGCGCGGACGCCGAGGGTGTTGGTGAGCGCGAACTCGGCCTCGACGCCCGACTGCACCTGCATCGAGCGGGCGACCATGTTGCCGAGCTGCGAGTCGCCGCCCGAGGTGTCGTTGCGGGTGATCTTGGCGCCGCCCGGCGGGTTGACGTAGGCGAAGACGCCGTTGAGATCGATGTCGCGGTTGACCGCGACCGAGTACGGCCACAGCAGGTTCGCGACCTCGGGATCGTCCGGCACCTTGCTGTCGACCGGGATGTTCACGTACGAGAACGCCTTCACCGAGCTGCGCTTGGCCGGGTCGCTGTTGTCCTCGCCCACGTGGACGACGAGGTCGAGGCGGCCGACGTACTTGGCGAACGCGCCCGAGTGCACCAGCACGGTCTGGTGACCATCGGAGTTCGGGACGATCTTGGGCGGGTTGGTGACGATGTGCAGGTGGCCGCCGAGGATCACGTCGACGCCGTTGGCCGGCAGCGCGGTGTTCTCGTCGGGGACCTGGTCGGCCGACAGGCCCTCGTCCTCGTCGAGGCCGAGGTGCGAGACCACGATGACGACGTCGCAGATCGGGCGGAGCAGCCGGACGTACTCCTCGGTGACCTGGTTCTGGTCGCGAGGCCGGAAGCCGAGCGAGTTGCCGCCCTCGAAGATGCCGGTGAGCGACGAGGTGTTGCCCAGGCCGATGACGCCGACCTTGAGGCCGTCGACATCGTAGATCTGGTACGGCCGCACGATGTCGCGCAGCGAGCCATCCTGCGGGTTCGCCGGATCGTCGAACAGGTAGTTGGCCGCGAGCAGCGGGAACTGGCCCCACTCGCGCGACTGCTTGTAGAGGTTCAGCGAGCCGAGGTCGAACTCGTGGTTGCCGATGACCGCGCCGTCGAGGCCGGCCAGCGACAGCGCCCGCATCTCGGCCTCGCCCTTGAACTGGTTGAACACCGGCGCGCCCTGGAAGCAGTCGCCGGAGTCGAGCCACAGCGAGCGGTTCGAGGTCTTGCGGATGTTCTTGGCGATCGTCGCGATGCGCGCGAGCCCGCCGAACGGGCCGTTGGCGGGCAGGAGGCCGTAGGCCTGGTCGAACGTGTTGGGGACGAAGAAGTACGGGAACAACCGCGAGTGGATGTCCGACGTGTGGATCAACGTCAGGTGGATGTCTTGCCCGACCAGCTTGGGCTGCTCGCGCTCGACAGTGCACGCCGCCAAGCTGGCGGCCAGCACCACAGCGGCGCCAAGCGCACGCGCGGTGCGAGGGACAGTAGCGATGGCCGGGGCGCGCATCGGGGCGGCGGTATAGCCCCGGCTCTCTGCGAAACGCAAGCGCTTGCCGGTGACGGTTTCACCCGTGCGCTGCGACGTCGAGATCACAGGACGCGTCGCACCGCGCGTGATCGTTCACATGACGCAGCGCGCGGCGCGATCGGATCGCGATGAACGATTTCACGCGGCCACGCACACGCCGAGCGCGCACACGCAGCACTCGCCGCACCCGCCGCTGGTCGTGCAGTCGATGCAGTTGCCCGCGCCGTCGCACTGATCCTGCTGGTTGTTGCAGAGCGTGTCGCGCGGCGCGGGGCCGATCGCGCAGGTGTGGTTCACGCACACCGGCATCGTGCACGCGCCGATCATCGGCAGGCCGCAGTCCTGGTCCTGCGTGCACTCGACGTACGCGTCGACCGCGGCGGGCGGCGCATCGGGCGCGGCGGGCGGCGCATCGGGCGCGACAGGATCGGCGTCCGGCGTGGACGATGCGGCATCGGGCGCGGCCGGACCGGCGTCGGGCGCCGCAGGGTCGGCGTCGATCCGCGCGGCGTCCGCGACCTCGCGGGTCGTGGGCGACAGCCCGAGGATCGCGTTGCACCCGACCGTCGACAGCGCCAGCATCAGGATCCCCCGCATGTCGCTGGTACGCGCGGATCGCGGGCGCGGATCGCCCCACACGCTGGCCTCACGGACGCGCGACTCGCGCGCGCCGGTGCGTCATGTGCCGCGCGGCGGCGCACGGCGTCATCGCGCATTCGGGCAGCGCTGGTGGTTCGCATCGGCGGCGCATGGTTGAATGCCCCCCGATGCGTCGCGCGAAGATCGTTTGCACCCTGGGCCCCGCCTCTGCCACCCCCGAGCGGATCGGCGAGCTCATCGACGCCGGCATGGACGTCGCTCGCCTCAACTTCTCGCACGGCACGTACGACGACCACGCCAAGGTGCTGGCCGCGGTGCGCGCCGAGAGCGATCGCCGCGGCCGCGCGGTCGCGGCGCTGCTCGACCTGCAGGGCCCAAAGATCCGCGTCGGCAAGATCGAGGGCGGCGCGGTGCAGATCACCGCGGGCTCCGAGCTGGTGATCACGACCGAGGCCGACGTGCTCGGCAACGCCCAGCGGGTCTCGACGACGTACCTCGGCCTCACCCGCGACGTGCGGGTCGGCGATCAGATCCTGCTCGACGACGGCTACCTCGCGCTCGCGGTCACCGCCGTGGGCGATCGCGAGGTCCGCACGGTCGTCGTGTCGGGCGGCGTGCTCAAGAACAACAAGGGCATCAACCTGCCGGGCGTCGATGTCTCGGCGCCCGCGATGTCGGACAAGGACAAGGCCGACGCGGCCTGGGGCCTGCGCCACGGCGTCGACTACGTCGCGCTGTCGTTCGTGCGCCGCGCCGAGGACGTGCTGCTCGCGAAGCAGCTCTTGACCGCCGATGGTGTCCGGATCCCGGTCATCGCCAAGATCGAGAAGCCGCAGGCGATCGATCGGCTCGACGAGATCATCGAGGTGTCCGACGGCATCATGGTCGCGCGCGGCGATCTCGGCGTCGAGATGGGGCCGGAGAAGGTGCCGCTGATCCAGAAGCGGATCATCGAGAGCACCAACGCGCGCGGCAAGATCGTGATCACCGCGACCCAGATGCTCGAGTCGATGATCACGCAGCCGCGCCCGACCCGCGCCGAGGCCTCGGACGTCGCCAACGCCGTGCTCGACGGCACCGACGCGCTGATGCTGTCGGGCGAGACCGCGAGCGGCGCGCACCCGGTCGAGGCGGTGCGCACGATGTCGCGCATCATCGGCGAGATCGAGGGCTCGGCGTACTACCGCCAGAACATCGAGTCGCCGCTCATCGATCTCGCGGTCAGCGCCAACGCGATCGCCCACGCCGCGGTGATCGCGGCGCGCGCGATGAAGAGCCGGACGATCGCGGTGGTCACCGACTCGGGCGGCGCGGCCCGCCTGATGAGCGACTACCGGCCCGAGGCGACGATCGTCGCGCTCACGACCAACGAGGTCACCTACCGCCGCCTCGCGCTCTACTGGGGCGTGGTCCCGGTGATGATCGCGCCCCACGCCACCACCGACGAGCTGTTCGATCAGGTCGAGGCCGTGCTGTCGCACCAGGGCCTGGCGCGCTCGGGCGAGACCGTCATCATCACGACCGGGTCGCCGGTAGGCTCGGGTGCGACCACCAACCTGCTCAAGGTCCACGTGATGTCGTGATGCAGTGGATCGGGTGTCTGAGCCCGATTTGGTGATTTGGCCCACGGTCCTGCGCGAGAAGCGCCTCCGGCGCGTGATCAGATGCGACCGACGGGCAGGTTGAACCGCCCCCGAACCGTACTAGCATTCGACAAGTGACGACCTCGGGGGCAGCGGATGACGTCGCGACGGGCGTCCTACCGGGCGAGATCTTGCTCGGCAAGTACCGGGTCGAGGCCGTGCTCGGTCGCGGCGGCATGGGCGTGGTCGCGCGCGCGCGGCACCTCGCGCTCGACGAAGAGGTCGCGATCAAGTTCCTGCGACCGGATGTCGTGGCCGATCAGGAGGCGTGTCGCCGCTTCCTGCGCGAGGCCCAGGCCGCGGTGAAGCTCAAGAGCGAGCACGTCGCGCGCGTGTCCGACGTCGGCACGCTGCCCAACGGCTCGCCGTACATGGTGATGGAGTTCCTCGAGGGCGTCGATCTCGACCAGATGCTCGAGAGCTCGGGCGTGCTGGCCTCGCCGCTCGCGGTCGACCTGATGCTGCAGGCGTGCGAGGCGCTGGGCGAGGCCCACTCCCTCGGCATCGTCCACCGCGACGTCAAGCCGGCCAACTTCTTCGTGACCTGGCGGCCCGACGGCACGCCGCTGCTCAAGGTGCTCGATTTCGGCATCTCGAAGGCGCCGGTCGGCGTCGAGCTCAGCCTGACCAAGACCCAGTCGGTGCTCGGCACGCCGGCGTACATGTCGCCAGAGCAGATGCGCTCGGCGCGCACGGTCGATGCGCGCAGCGACATCTGGTCGCTGGGCGGCGTGCTGTACGAGCTCTTGTGCGGCAACCGGCCGTTCGAGGCCGAGAGCTTCTCGGAGATGTGCGTGAAGGTCGCGGTCGACGCGCCCGACCCGCTCACCGTCGAGGTGCCGGCCGGGCTCGACGCGGTGATCTTCCGCTGCCTCGAGAAGGACGCGGCGGATCGCTACCAGTCGATGGGCGAGCTGGTGAAGGCGCTCGCGCCGTACGCGCGCGACACGCGGCAGGCGTCGATGATCGTCGATCGCGTGCAGCGGCTGGAGACCCGGCGGCCGCACACGCTCAGCTCCGATCGCGGCAGCGATGCCGGGCTGCCGCTCGAGCAGGCGTCGTCGCTGCGGCCCGCGGGCAAGGGCGGCGCGCGCACGCCCGCGCCGGTGCGCACGCCCGCGCCGGTGCGCGGGGCCGCGATCCCGGCGACGCCGGCGTGGAGCGAGAACGACGCCCGGCCGACCGAGTCGATGGCGCCGGTCACCCCCGCGCCGCGGCGGACCACGCCGTGGGGCGTGCAGCCCGATCCCGAGCCGACCGAGCTGCAGGCGACGCCGCCGGTCCCCGACGAGGGCAGCGGCGGTCGCATGCGCGCGATGACCCGCGAAGGCGCGGCCGCGGCCGTGAGCGCCAGCGCGGTGCACGCGGTGACGCCGTGGCCGGCGACGACGACCGAGCAGCGGCCCAGCGCGGGCGGCGCGCCGGATACGATCAACACGATCAACACCGCGAAGCCGCGCCGGCGCGGGCTGGTGATCGCGCTCGCGGCGATCGCGACGCTGGCGATCGGCGGCGGGATCTTGATCGCCACGAGCGGCGGCGCGGGCGCGGGCGCGGGCGCGAGCGGATCGAGCGTCGAGGTGGGGAGCGCGGCGGCGGGTGGATCGGGCGCGGCGGTCGGCAGCGGTGGTGGATCGAGCGCCGAGGTCGGCAGCGCGGCGGTCGGCAGCGGCAGTGGATCGAGCGCGGAGGTCGGCAGCGCGGCGGTCGGCAGCGGCGCGGGCTCGAGCCGCGGCGGACGCAGTGGACGCGGGCACGGCGGACGCACCGGGCGCGGCTCGGGCGCGACCGCGGGATCCGGCGCGGGCTCGGCGGCCGTCGGGGC
>JAIOQA010000381.1 GCA_021413675.1 Deltaproteobacteria bacterium
GCCCTTCTTCGAGGAGAAGAGCGGCCGGCGCAACTTCGTGGGCGTGGCCACGGGCATGGCCTGGACGCCGGTGGGCGGCACGATCCTCTTCATCGAGGCCAGCCGCAGCCCGGGCAACCGGGGCCTTCTGCTTACCGGGCAGCTCGGCGACGTCATGCGCGAGTCGGGCCTGGCGGCGCTCTCGTACCTGCGGGCGCACGCGCGGGATTTCGGCATCTCCGACGAGGAGTTCAGCAAGTACGACATCCATGTGCACGTGCCGGCGGGCGGCATGCCCAAGGACGGCCCCTCGGCCGGCATCGCGCTCTTCACGGCGCTGGCGTCTCTCTTCACCGGGCGGCCGGTGCGCCGCGACACCTCCATGACCGGCGAGCTGACCCTGCGCGGCCAGGTGCTGCCGATCGGCGGTCTGAAACAGAAGGTGCTCGGCGCCCACCGCGCCGGCATCAAGATCGTCTACATGCCCGAGCGCAACCGCAAGGACGCGCTCGACGTCCCCCCCGAGGTCACCAAGGATCTCGAGATCCGCTACATGACCAAGGTCGACGACGTGCTCGACATCGTGCTCGGGCCCGCGCCCGAGCGGCCCGCGGCGCCGACGCCGGCGATGCCGCCGCCCGCCGCTGGCGGTGGTCGCGTGCCGGCCGAGAGCCTGCCGAGCTGAGCGGCGCGATCACGGGATCCCGAGACGGGCGCCGCGCGGCGCCCGTCGGCGTTTTCGGCGGTCGCGCGAGGTGCGTAGACCGGTTCGCGCGGCGCTGCGTCGGTAGTCCCCATGACCCGCCGGATCCTCGCTGCCCTGCTCCTCTCCTCGCTCGCCGCCTGCGGCGCGCCGCGGCCCGGCGCCCAGGTCCCCGCGCCGCGCCCGATCGCCCAGCCCGCGCCGCGCCCGATCGCCGCGCGCCTCGATCGCGCGCAGCTGAAGGCCGCGCTCGCCGCGCGCCGCAAGCTGTCGGTCGCGCGCTTCCTCGCCTACCGCGAGGCCCGGGTCTACCCCGAGAACACCTACCAGCCCGGCCCGCTCCACGTCTGGCTCGATGCCTCGGGCCACCTGTGCGCCGCGGCCACGATCATCAGCGGCGACTGGGGCAAGGACGCGACCGCGCGGGTCGCCACCGAGAACAACCAGCTCGCGCTCGCCGACGTCCACAGCGGCCCGCTCGCCGACTGGATCCTCACCTCCGGGCTCACGCACCACGAGATCGTCGCGATCCAGGTGCCGCCGATGGGCGACATGCCCGACATGCCCGAGCCCCAACCCACGCCGCGCGAGGCCGAGATCGCCCGGCTCTACGGCATGTACGTCGACGTCGAGCGCCAGATCACCGGCATGTGGGACGAGAACCTCGACGAGGCCACCGACGCGCTGATGAAGCGCCCCGACCTCGCGCGCGCGCTGATCGGCGGCGTGGCCGCCGGCCCGGGCCGCTACGCGACGCCGACGAACGTGGCGATCGGGTTCGCGCAGCCGCCGGCCTGAGCGATCGCGATCACGCTCGTGCGCACCGGCGTCCTCGCCTCGCTCGCCCTCGCCGCCTGCGCCGCGCCGGCCCGCCCCGCCGCGCGCAACGCGAGCTGCGCGCCCCCGGCCACCGACCTACGCGGCCGCGTCGCCTGGAACAACGCCTTCCTCGCCGGCGGCGAGAACGGCAGCGAGGCGCTCACCTACGACGATCGCAACCGCGTCGCGACGCGCACGATCCGGGTCGACGACGCGGTCCCGGGCGTGGCGTGCCAGGGCCACTGGACCTGGGGGCCACCGCCGTGCGCGTTTCGCGGGTCCGGCTACCACGTGATCGAGTACGACGATCGCTACGCCTACGACGAGGACCGCCGGCCGATCGCGCGGACACGCACGACCTGGCGCCTCGGCCCGTTCGGGATCCACGATCGCCCGGGCCCCGACGCGCCGCGCGCGCGGATCGCGACGACCGAGGTCCGCTGGACCTGGGCTGGCGTCGACCCGGCAGGGCCGCCCGACATGAGTTACCAGACGGTCCACGAGGCGCAGCGGATCCGCCAGCTCGGCAGCTACGACGCCGCCGGCCAGCCGATGGGCGACGCGCCGCGTGCCCGTGGGCCCGCGCCCGCATGCGCCGCGCCGCCCGGCTCGCCCCGGCGCTGGGCGGCGATCGAGCTCGATGACCGCGATCGCATCGTCCAGATCGACGCCACCGGGTTCGGTCACGAGCGCGTCACCTACGATCGCCGGGACCGGGTCGCGACCCGCACGACGACCTTCCTCGTCGAGGGCCCGTCGCAACGCGAGTGCATCGGCGGCTGGACCGGCGAGGCACCGACCTGCGCCGGCGAGATGGTCGACGTCCCCTCGATCGGCGTCGTCGTCCTGGCGGTCGACCGCTACGCCTACGATCCGCGCGGGCGACCGATCGCGCGCTGGCGCGCGGCGTGGACGACCGACGAGCACGACCCCGATCGCGCGATCGACCGCGCGACCCGCCGCGCGCCGCGCCCCGGCGAGTGGGCGCGCTGGACCTGGCGCGGCGAGGTGCCGATCGCGGTCGAGGTCGGCGGTGAGCTCGGCGCGCCCGGGGTCACGCCCGCGGATCCCGACGCGCTCCTCGACGAGGCCCGCCACGTCCGCTGGCTCGGCGCGCCGCACGCACGCTAACGCAGCTGCAGCCCCGCGAACACGCTGAGCGTGCGCCCGTCGGTGCCAGGCAGCGGCGTCGCCGCGTACTCCACCACCGGGCCGCCGACCAGGCCGAGCCGGCGCCCGAGCGGCACCGACACGAAGAGCGCGCCCTCGGTGATCGTCGTCGACGACGCGACCGAGTCGCCGGCCATCACCGAGCTCGTGCTCGCGTGCCCGACGATCGCGCCGCCGAACCCGAGCTGTGCGCGCACGCCGATCGGGCCGAGCAGCCGCGCGGTGTACGCCACGTAGGCCGTGCCCGAGGCGCGCGGCACCGCGACGTCCATCACGTTCGGATCCTGCGCGAGCAGCGTGCCGCCGAGGCCGAGCGAGAGCCCGCCGAACCCGAGCACGTCGACCTGCAGTCGCGCGCCGCTGTGGCCGCTCGCGCGCACCATGCCCAGCATCCACCACTGCTCGTCGCGCCGCGCGGGCGCGGGCGCCTCGCGCGGTGGCGTGAGCCCTGGCGCGCTGACCGCGACCGTCGCCGAGCCGCTGGCCGCGACATCGGCGAGCGCCGCAGAGCTTGACGAGACGAGCAGGAGCGAGGCGACCGCTGTGCGAGACAACCGCATGGAGACTCCGGCGGAGCGACGGCTCCGGCTGTCTCGTCAGTTGCCGGCCGGGCGCCGGACATTCACGCTGAAAGAATCTGCAACACGCGGCGTGATCCGCGCCGCATCGGGCCCGAACCGTCCCTACTTCGCCTCGAACCGGAAGATCGCGCCGTCGAGCGACAGCGCGTACAGCTCGCCGTCGTTGTCGACGCCAAACGACGCCAGGTTGGTCAGCGCGCCGTCGGGATCGAGCGCCGCGCGCCAGTCCCAGTGATCGACCGCGCCGCCGTCGGGCGTCCAGCGGAAGCTCCAGACGATGCCGGTGCAGAAGTCGCCGTAGAAGTAGACGCCGTCGAGCGCGGGCAGCGCCTTGCCGCGATACACGAACCCGCCGGTCACCGAGCAGCCGAGCGCGCCGTGCTGGTACTCGACCACCGGCGCGGTCAGGCCCGGCACGTCGCACGGATCCTTCGCGAAGCAGTGGCGGCCCTCGCGCACGTTCCAGCCGAAGTTGTGGCCGACGAGGTCGTCGTGCGCGACCGCGTAGACGTTCTCCCACGTGTTCTGGCCGACGTCGCCGATGTACAGGTCGCCGGTCTTGCTATCGAAACTGTAGCGCCACGGGTTACGCAGCCCGAGCCCGACGATCTCGGCGGCCGCGTCGGGCGTGTCGACGTCGAGGCGCAGCATCTTGGCCAGCAGCACCTTGGGGTTCTGGCCGTTGCCGTGGGGATCGTTGGCCGAGCCGCCGTCGCCGGTGCCGATCCACAGCTTGCCGTCGGGGCCGAACACCAGATCGCCGCCGTTGTGGTTCGAGTACGGCTGCGCGATCCGCAGCCGCTCGCGCGCGCTGCGCGGATCGACGCGGTCGGGATCGTCGGCCTTCACCTTGTACTCGACGACGTGGGTCGTGCCCTCGGCGTCGGTGTAGTCGACGTAGAGCGTGTGGTTGGTCGCGAACTGCGGGTGGAACGCGAGCCCGAGCAGGCCCTGCTCGTTGCCGTCCGACAGATCGTCGATCGCGAAGAACGGCTGCTTCTGGACCGCGCCGTCCTTCACGATCCGGATCGCGCCGCGCTGCTCGATCACGAACAGCCGGCGATCGCCGGGCGCGGCGACCAGCGCCACCGGCCGGTAGAGCCCGCGGACGAACGGCCGCAGCGCGACCTTGGCGGCGATCTCGGCCGGCACCGGCACGGGCGCGGGCGGCGGTCCGGGCGGCGGATGGTGCGCGGGCGCGGCGCTGCCCGACCCTGCCGTGACGATCCCGGGCGCGGTCACAGGGGGTGTCACGGCATTCGTGGGGCTCGCGGTCCCACTCGCGGCCCGCGGCCCGTTGCCGGTCGCGGCGTCGCCGCGGCACGCGACCGCGAGTGTCAGAACGGTGAGGCTCGTGACCCCATGGATCCCACGCATGTAGCGGGACGGTAGCAGACCGAACCCTCGACGGCCGGCCGGCGTCCAGAGGCCTGGCCGCTCGAGTTGCCGGTGGGATCGCGGGCCGTGAGACACGCGGCCCAAGTGCGCGGAGTCGTGCGGGGCTGTGGATGGTACGGAACCTGCTCCTGCTCCGCTCCATGGGACTTGCTAGCCACATCAACCGCCAGGCCACTGCTCGTCCGCCGCACAACGCGCGTGAGCTCGTGCACTACTTCGAGTACTCGAACGCGGGCGTCGAGGTCGTCGAGGTCGGCCTCCGCGAGATCCCGTTCGGCGAGTACCTCGTCGAGGCCGGCAAGGTCGATCGCTTCCAGCTGTTCCGCGCGATGCAGATGCAGGATCGCCACCCCGGCGTCCGCATCGGCGAGTGCGTCGCCGCGCTCGGCTACCTGCAGATCAGCGAGGTCGAGAAGCTCTACGCGCGCTTCACCGGCCTGCCCACCGTCAACGCGGCCTGAGCCGAGCGCAGCGAGGCGCGCGAACCAAGGTCGCGCGCGCGAACCAAGGTGCGTGAGAACCGTGCGAGGCTCGCCTCGTGCGCCTCTCCGCCCTCCTCGTCACCGTCGCGCTCGCAGGCTGCTGGTCCCCAGCCCCGCGCGCCTCGGTGCCCATCTCCGACCGCTACACCGCGGTCGGCCAGCGCCCGACCAACGCCGAGCGCGCCACGCCGCCCGGCGGCCTCGATGATCAAGCGATCGCGCTGGGCAGCCCGGCGCCGACCGCGAGCGCCCGCGACACCAGCGGCGCGACCTGGTCGGTGGCCGCCGCGCTCGCCGCGCAACCCCGGGTCGTCGTCGTGTTCTACCGCGGCGACTGGTGCGGGTTCTGTCGCGCCCAGCTGGTCGAGCTGGCGAGCCAGGCGCCGGCGTTCGCCGAGCGCGGCGCCGCCGTGGTCGCGATCTCGGTCGACAGCGTCGACACCAGCACGCACCTCGCCGAGGGCTTGCACCTCGGGTTCCCGCTGGTCTCGGATCCCGGGCACCGGCTGATCGACGCGTTCGGCGTGTTCGACGGCGAGACCGAGATCGCGTGGCCGGCGGTCTTCATCGTCGAGCGCAACGCCCGCGGCGACGAGGTCGTGTGGCGCTGGCTGGCCGACACGTTCCGCCAGCGCATCGCCACCGCCGACATCCTGAAGGCGATCGACGCGATGCCGTCGATCGCGCGCTGATCACCTCCGCGACAGATCCGCGATCTCGTCGGCGGTGAACGCGCGGCAGCTGATGCGGAGCTCGTCGATCGAGCCATCGAGGTACGGATCGGGGAAGCGCGAGCGCCCGAGCCAGCTGTCGGTGACCCCGTTGAAGTCGAGGGGGTGGACCGCGGCGCTGGTCGCGCTCGCGACCGACGCGCCGTCGGCGTAGAGCGTCACCACGCCGCCCTCGCCGACCGTGACCGCGACGTGGTGCCACGCGCCATCCGCGGCGATCGGCGGCGTCGGCGACACCAGGTCGAACACGCCCGACGGCGCGACCATCGCGAAGTGCATGCCGGCGCCGTCGGTCGGCGCGAGGTAGATGAACGCGGTGTTGCCCGAGCCGAAGTCGAAGACCCGGCTCCACGGGGTCAGCGTCCGCAGCTTGACCCACGCGGCGACCGTCAGCGAGGTGGTGCAGTTCGCGATCGGGTTGGCGCCGAGCACGACGTGCGGCCCGGTCGCGCCGGCGGCGCCGCCCGCGAGATCGATCGCGCCGCCGAGCCGCCCGGTGGTCCAGGTCGCGCCGCCGACCAGCGCGGTCGGGATCGCGTAGTCCGACGAGTCCTTCGCGGTCGTGCCGCTGCCGTCGTCGAACCGCCAGTACGCGTAGTCGAACTTGGGCCAGGCCAGATCCGCGACCTCGGCCTGCGGCAGCACGCGGTTGTAGATCCGGAAGTCGTCGAGCTCGCCGCCCAGGCCCGGATCGCTCGCGAACCGCGAGCGCCCGAGCCACGAGTTCGGCGACACCGGCTCCATCTCGTGCGGCGCCACCGTCGGCCCGCCGGTCAGCGTCCCGACCGGATAGCCATCGATGTAGAGCGTGCGCGTGCCGCCCGAGCCGGTGACCGCGACGTGCTTCCACACGTTGTTCGGCAGGAGCGAGTGCGAGGCGACGATCGCCTCGTTCGCGGCGCTGCCGCCGTAGGACGCCGCGTGGACGCCGTCGGCGTTCGGCCCGCTGAAGCCGTTCGGCGTCAGGTACATGAAACGGTTGGCCGGATCGGCCAGGCCGTTGCCGATGTCGTAGATCCGCGCCCACGGCACGGTCGCGTCGAGCTTGACCCAGGCCGCGATCGTGAACGCGTCGACGCCGTCGAGGATGCCGTTGGGCAGGGACACGTACTGGGTCGCGGGCGTCGCGCCCGACATCGCGAGGCCGCGACCGGTGCGGCCAAACTCGCTCCACGCCGCGGGGTCCGTGAGCGTGCCGTGATGCCCGGTCGCGAGATCGGTGACGACGGTGCCGGTGTCCTCGAAGTCGTAGCGCAGCACGAGGCCGTTGACGGGTAACGGCGCGTCGGGCGCGCCAGGCGCCGCGTCGATCGTCGGTGCCGCGTCCGCGACCGGGCCATCGGCGGGGGTGAGCGCGTCGACGCGGGCGGCGTCGGTGGCAGTGCCAGCGTGGTCGTCGCCGCAGGCCGCGAGGCCCACCGTGAGCAGGGTCATCGTCCACTTCATCGAGTACCTCCAATGACGCGAAGACGGAGGCCCACCGTGCGGCGACTCGCGATGACGTGTCAATGTGCGCTGCATGCCAGTCGCGAGAATCCATGTCTCGTCCGCCGCCATTCGTATCTCGCAGCACCGTTATCAACCGGCATGAGGAGAATCCCGATCACGGCCCCGCGGCCAGCGGCCAGCCGTCCGCCGACCAGCGCAGCTCGCCGATGCGCAAGGTCGGCGCGCCGCCGTTCTGCGCGTCGTACGAATGGTAGACGTGGAAGTCGCCGGTCGCGGTCTCGAGCACCGCGTCGTGGCCCGGGCCCTTCCACCGCGCGTCGCCCTGCACGACGAGCGTGCCGCCGCCAGCGAGCAGCGCCGTGCCCTGCGCGTCGACGTACGGCCCGGTGATCGCGGGCGCGCGTCCGACCATGACCTTGTAGGTGCTGTTGACGCCCTGACAGCAGTAGTCGACCGACTCGAACAGGTAGTACCAGCCACCGCGGCTGACGAGGTACGGCGCCTCGACCGCGGTGTTGGCGCGGGTCGCGAGCGCGTAGAAGTCGCTGCCCGCGCGGCTGCCATCGGCGGCGAGCGGGATCAGCTTGAGCCCGCCCCAGAAGCTCCCGAACGCGAGCCAGGCCTGCCCCGCGCCGTCGACGTGCGCGGCCGGATCGAGCGCGTTCCAGTTGTCGCTGGCGGTCGAGCAGATCACCGCGCCGTGATCGGTCCAGGTCGCCGGCGAGAGGCTCGGGCTGGTCGCGTGGCCGATGCACGAGGCGTTGCTGCCGAACGACGAGGCCGCGTAGTAGAGATGGTATTGCCCGCCGAAGAACGAGATGTCGGGGGCCCAGAGGTTGTTCGGATCGCTGGCGGGCGTCGTCGTGATCCACGCCGGCTTGGCCGCGAACACCGCGCCATCGGCGACCCACGCGCGCAGGTCGGCCGAGTGGAACGCGCGCAGCCCCTGCCCGGTCGCGAACAGGTAGTAGCCCGCGGCGGTCGCGATGATCGACGGATCGTGGACCGGCACGATCGCGCCGCTCAGCGCCAGCATCGCCGGTGGCCCGGCGGCGTCGGGCGCGGCGTCGACCGGCGCGTCGCTCGCGGCATCGGCGCTCGCCGACGCGTCGCGCCCGCCATCCGCGGGCGTGACGTGGCCACCGCCGCACGCGACCACCAGCAGCGCGAGCGCGGCGCGCCTCATTTGCGCGCCAGGTTCTTGATCTCGTCGGCGGTGAACGCGCGGCACGACGTGCGCAGCTCGTCGATCGCCCCGTTGAGCGTGGGGTCGCCGAAGCGCGAGCGCCCGAGCCAGTTCTCGGTGAGCGAGGTGAAGTCCGAGGGCCGCACCGTCGGGCTGGTCGCGCTCGCCGCGATCTTGCCGTCGACATAGATCGAGACCAGGTTGGCGGCGTCGACGGTGACCGCCACGTGGTGCCATTGCGCGTCGGCGGCGAGCGGCACCGTCGGCGTGACCAGATCGAACAGCCCCGCGGGCGAGACCATCGCGAAGTGCATGCCGGTGCCGTCGGTGGGCGCGAGGTAGATGAACGAGGTGTTGCTGGTGCCGAAGTCGAAGACGCGCGCCCACGGCGACAGCGCGCGCAGCTTGATCCAGGCCGCGACCGTCAGCTGGGTGGTGCAGCCCGCGAACGGGCTCGAGCCCAGCACGATGCGCGGGCTGGTCGCGCCGCCGTCGCCGCCCGGAAAATCGACGGCGCCGCCGATGCGCCCGTCGGTTCGAGTCACGCCGTCGAACAGCGTCGCGGGGATCGCGAAGTCCGACGAGTCGGTCGCGCTCGCGCCGCTCGGCTCGTCGAAGCGCCAGTACGCGTAGTCGGTCTTGGGCCAGGCCAGATCCGCGATCTCGGCCTGGCTCAGGCGCCGCCCGTAGATCCGGAAGTCGTCGAGCGCGCCGTCGAGGCCGAGGTACATGAAGCGATTGGCCGGATCGGCGAGCCCATTCCCGATGTCATACACTCGCCCCCACGCAGTCGTGGAGTTCAACTTCACCCACACTGCGATGGTGAAATCATCGACTCCAGTCAGCACGCCAGTAGGCAGCGATACATACTGGGTCGCTGGCACACCACCCGCGAGCGCGATGCCGCGGCCGGTGCGTCCGGCCGCGGTCCAGGCGTTGCCATCGGAGAGCCGGCCGTCGAGCGCGCGCGGCGAGCTGTCGGTGACGATGACGCCGTCGCCCTCGAAGTCGTAGCGCAGCAGCAGGTCCGGGCCGGACGCGTCGCCCTGGGGAGTCGCGTCCCCCGAGGCCGGTGCGTCGACCGCCGACGGATTCAAGAGGTCCGGCGTGATCACGTTGCAGCCCGCGAGCAACGAGGCCGCGAGTACGGCGCGGCGCATCAGTCGCCTCGCTTGTAGGGATTCGGATCCATCGTGTGCAGCACCGCGTCGTCCGCGGGTGGCGGCGCCGGCGGTGGCGTGGCCACGACCGCGGACGGCGGCGGCGCAGGCGCAGGCGCCGCGCTCGCAGCGGGGCTGGGCGCCGGCGCGAGCACCGTCGCCTCGCGCGTCCGGTGCGCGCGATGACGAGCCGGTGCCGCGCCCGCGCGCGGCGCCTCGTCGACGGCGACGGGCGCGACCAGCGCCGGCGATTCGGCAGACGGAGCTGGCGCGGGCGCGACCTCGATCGGCGGCGGAGATGG
>JAIOQA010000382.1 GCA_021413675.1 Deltaproteobacteria bacterium
CGAGATCGCGAGCACCGCCGCGCCGTCGGCGCGCTGGGGCGGGCGGCGCGCGGCGATCGCGCGGGTCGCCGGCGTCGCACTCGAGGATCGCGACGCGCTCGCGGCGATCGGCGCGCGCGCGTTCGCGGCGCACCTGCGCGGCGACCAGCCCCGCCAGCTCGTGCAGCGCCTGCCGCGGGTCCTGGGCCTGCGGCTCGCGCCCGAGCTCGCGCACCGCGCCGGCGCCTCGGAGCCGCCGCCGTGGCTGGAGCTGGTGGCGGGCGTGGTAGCGTGACTCATGGCGGGTAGCCGCATCATCGACGGCGCGATCTTCGACGCGCGGACCGAGGCCACCGAGCTGGTCGCGCAGGCGCGGACCGAGGCCGCCGCGCTGGTGGCGCAGGCCCGCGCCGAGGCCGACGCGATCCGCCAGGCCGCCGATCGCGACGCCCGCGCGCTGCGCCAGTCCTCGCCGGCGATCGAGCTGCCCGCCGCGCCCACGCCGGTCGGCATCGATCAGCTCGCCGCGGCGATCGACGCCGACCTCGCGCCTGGCCGGGTCACCGCGGTGACCGGCCTCGTCATCCGCGCCGTGATCGCCGGCGCGGTGCTCGGCGAGGTCGTGGCGATCGCGCGCGCCAGCGGCCCGCCGCTCGCCGCCGAGGTCGTCGGCTTCGACGAGGACGACGCGGTGCTCTTGCCGCTCGGCGAGCTGACCGGCCTGTCGCCGGCGTCGGCGGTCGGGCGCACCGGCGCGCCGTTCGGCATCGTCGCGGGCGATGGCCTGCGCGGCCGGGTGCTCGATGGCCTGGGCCGGCCGATGGATGGCGGGCCGCCGATCGTCGGGGAGACCTGGGCCGTCGATCGCCCGGCGCCAGCCGCGACCGCGCGCGCGCCGATCACCCAGCCGCTCGCCACCGGCGTGCGCGCCGTCGACGGCTTCGCGACCCTCGGCCTGGGCCAGCGCATCGGCGTGTTCGCGGGCTCGGGCGTCGGCAAGTCCACGCTGCTCGGGCAGATCGCCCGCGGCGCCGACGCCGACGTCATCGTCGTGGGGCTGATCGGCGAGCGCGGCCGCGAGCTCGGCGACTTCCTGGCCGGGCCGCTGGCCGCGGTCCGCGATCGCGCGGTGGTGGTGTGCGCGACCAGCGACGCGCCGAGCCTGGTCCGGCTGCGCGCCGCCCACGTCGCGACCGCGATCGCCGAGTGGTTCCGCGATCGCCAGGGCGCGCGCGTGCTGCTGGTGCTCGACTCGCTGACCCGCGTCGCCCGCGCCCAGCGCGAGGTCGGGCTGTCGGCGGGCGAGCCGCCGGCGCGCCACGGCTACCCGCCCAGCGTGTTCGCGATGCTGCCGCGGCTGGTCGAGCGCGCGGGCACCGCGCCGCGCGGGGCGATCACCGCGATCTACACCGTGCTGGTCGCGGGCGGCGATCTCGACGAGCCGATCGCCGACGAGGTCCGCGGCATCGTCGATGGCCACCTCGTGCTCGATCGCCGGCTGGCCGCGCGTGGTCACTTCCCGCCGATCGATGTCGTGCAGAGCGTGTCGCGCGTGATGGCGCAGGTCGCGTCGTCGGACCATCGACACGCTGCTGCTACCGCGCGCCGCCGGCTCTCCATCTATGAAGAGCACCGCGATCTGATCACGCTCGGCGCGTACAAGGCCGGCGCCGATCGCGCGCTCGATGATGCGGTGGCGCACCAGGTCGAGCTCGAGCGGTTCTTGCGTCAGGGTCCGGACGACGCAAGTGAGCTGGCCACGACTGTCACGCGGCTCACGACAATTTCGCGCTGACCCGTCTCGCCACACCTCGTGGCGCGGCCAGGCCCGCGAGATCTGCCGTGGCGCTTTTCCCCGGTTATTCCCGGCGATCGATAATTCGACGCATCACAGGTGTGGTCAGTTGGTGCGAGATGTCCCCACCAAGGGGTCCATTTCGTGCAAACACCTCCACGCACGAGATCTCACAGATGCCAGCAATCCCGTGGTGTTCGCGAACTTGACGTCGCAATCGCGACAGCCACGGCAGAACTTGGCAGCTCTGGCGCAACGTTTGCCTTAGAGGGGCGCAGGGAGAGGGTCCCCCGCTCCGAAGAGGTGCTGTATGCGTCGTCGCAGCTCGAAGTCGGCATCGACACCGCCACCGTTCGAAGACACCGCCACCGTGGACCGGCCTCGCCGGACCACCGGGCGGATGACCGCGATGGGCGCGCCTGTGCCGCCTCCGTTCGTCGGACGAACCGCCGAGCTGGCCCGTCTCCGCGATCAGCTCGCGGTCGCGCCGGTCACGGTGGTCCACGGCGCGGTGGGCTCGGGCAAGACCCGGCTCGTGCGGCAGCTCATCCAGACCCTCGAGGTCCCGGTCACGTTCGTGCGGGCGCTGCCCGGCGACCGCGCGGCCGCGATCCGGAGCCGCGCCGAGCGCGCGCTGCGCTGCCTGCCCGACGGGCTCGGCCAGGCGCTCGCGACCGAGGTCCGGGTCCTGGTCATCGATGACGCGCACCACCTGAGCGAGGACGAGGCGGCGGCGGTGCTGCCCGGCCTGGTCCCCGGCCCGGCGGCGCTCGGCCGGCTGGTGCTCATCACCCGCGACGTGCTGCCCCTCGGCCGCACCATCATCCCCGGCGACGTCGCCGTGGGCGGCCTCGACGAGGTCTCGGCCCGCGAGCTGTGGAGCCACCTCGAGGATAGCTACGGCCCGACCGCCCACGGCGCGGTCGACCTCGCCATCTCCAAGACCCGCGGCATGCCGCTGGCGATGCGCCGCGAGTACGCCCGGGCGCTCATCGGCCCCGACGCCTGGCGCCTCGATCAGCTGTCGCTCGGCGCGCGCAAGGCGCTCGCGGCCCTCGCGATCATCCGGCTGCCGGCGGCGCCGGCGGCGATCGCCGCGGTCAGCGGCGACACCAGCGAGACCGCGCTCATCGAGCTGGCGTCGCGCCAGCTCATCGATCCCGTCGATGACGGGCGCTACGCGATCCACGACATCGTCCACGACGACGTCATCCCGCAGCTCGCGCTCGACGAGCGCATCGAGCTCGAGCGCCGGGCCGCGGCCCTGGTCGCGGGCGTCGGTCGCGGACGCGGCGGCAAGCGCCCGGCGTGGGACGCCGGCGACGACGGCGCGCTCGGCGTGATCGATCCGATCGATCGCCTGCGCGAGGTCGTGCTGCACCACCTCGCGGCCGGCGATGTCGCCCTGGCGATCGCCCACCTCGGCGCCGAGCGCGAGGTCGCGGCCCGCCGCGGCGCGGCCGGCGAGATCGAGACCCTCATCGACGCGATCGGCGTCGGCGTCGACCCGTCGCTGCGCGCGATCCAGGTCGAGCTCGCGGCCCGCGGTGGCCGCGTCGCCGAGGCGGCGGAGCTGCTCGGCAGCCGCCGTCGCCAGCCGTCGGCGCTGGCCGGCGAGCTCGCGCTCGCCTCGGGCGAGCTGATCGAGGCCGCCGGCATCCTCGGCGATGTCGTCGAGCGCAGCGCGAACGAGGCCGAGCGGGCCCGGGCGACCAGCCAGCTGGTCGAGCTCGAGCTGGTGCGCGGCAACCCGGCGCGCGCGCTCGAGCTGGTCACCGCGGCGTTCGCCCGCGAGATCGAGCTGGATCCGGCGAGCCGGGCCCAGCTGCACCTCGCCCAGGCGCGCGTCGACTTCTATCTGGGTGCGGTCGGCAACGCCCGCGCGGCCCTCGGGCGCGCGCACGGCGGCTTCCGCGCCGGCGGGCTCGGCGGCGTGGCGATCGCCGAGATCGGCGCGCTGATCGAGGCGCGCCGCGCGCTGTGCCTCGGCCGCGAGGGCCGGCTCAGCGAGGCGGCGGCGGCGCTCGACGCGGCGCTGGCCGCGGCGCGCGAGGTCGATGCGGTCGCGGCCGCCGACGAGGTCCGCGCCAGCCGCGCGCAGCTCGCGGTCCGCCGCGGCGACACCGACACCGCGGTCGCGATCCTGCGCGACCTGGTCGCCGGTCGCCGCGCTCGCGGCGACGAGCTCGGCGCGATGAACTCGGAGATCGATCTGGCCGAGGTGCTCGTGCGCCGCGGCGAGATCGTCCTGGCGGCGGAGCTCGCGGGCGCGGCCCACGGCTCGGCCACCCGGCGCGGGCTCGGCCACTTGGCCGCGCGCGCCGAGCTGGTGCTCGCGCTCATCGACGTCGCCGAGGTCCGCCTCGAGAGCGCCGTGCCGGTGCTCGAGCGGCTGTCGCTGTCGATGGCGCTCGACGCTCACCGCCGCGGCGTCGCCGCGGTGTCGGCGGCCGAGGCCCGGTCGTCGGTCGGCCAGCGCGCTGGCGCGATCGAGATCGCCCGCACCGCGGGCACCGACGAGACCCGCGACGACATCGATCGCGAGCTCGCGGTCGCGCAGGTCGCGATCGCCGGTGGCGACATCGGCACCGCGCTGGACGCGGCCCGCACGGTCGCGGCCCGCGCCGAGCGCGCCGGCCGCGCCGGAGATCTCGCCGAGTCGCTGGTCGTGATCGCGCGGCTCGAGATGGCGCGCGGCGAGCGCGCCTCGGCGACCGCCGCG
>JAIOQA010000383.1 GCA_021413675.1 Deltaproteobacteria bacterium
GCGCCGGGGTGCGGCGACGGCGTGGTCAACGGCCAGTTCACGCCGGCCGGCGCGCCTGGACCCGAGACCTGCGACGACGGCAACACCGCGCCGGGCGACGGTTGCTCGGCGCTCTGCCAGATCGAGACCTGCGGCAACGGCACCGTCGAGGCGGTGAACGGCGAGCAGTGCGACGACGGCAACCTCAACGACCTCGACGCCTGCCGCAACAACTGCCAGACCCCGCGCTGCGGCGACGGCGTCGCGAGCACCAGCGAGATCTGCGACACCAGCGGTAACTCGTCGACCTGCGACTTCAACTGCTCGGCGCCGACATGCGGCGACGGCGTCATCAACACCCTGTTCACGCCCGCCGGCGCGCCCGGCACCGAGGCCTGCGACGACGGCAACACCACGCCCGGCGATGGCTGCTCGGCGCTCTGCCAGATCGAGACCTGCGGCAACGGCGTGGTCGAGGCCGTCAACGGCGAGCAGTGCGACGACGGCAACCTCGTCGACACCGACGCGTGCCGCAACAACTGCCAGACCCCGCGCTGCGGCGATGGCGTGGCCAGCGCGAGCGAGACCTGCGACACCAGCGGCAACTCGTCGACCTGCGACTTCAACTGCTCGGCGCCGGGGTGCGGCGACGGCATCATCAACACGCTGTTCACGCCGGCCGGCGCGCCCGGGGTCGAGCAGTGCGACGACGGCAACACCACGCCGGGCGACGGCTGCTCGGCGCTCTGCCAGATCGAGACCTGCGGCAACGGCACGACCGAGGCGGTCAACGGCGAGCAGTGCGACGACGGCAACGCCAACGACCTCGACGCCTGCCGCAACAACTGCCAGCTGCCGCGCTGCGGCGATGGCATCAACTCGGCGTCGGAGACCTGCGATACCAGCGGCAACAGCGCGACCTGCGACTTCAACTGCTCGCTGCCGCTGTGCGGCGACGGGGTCACCAACCGGTCGTTCACACCGCCGGGTGCGCCCGGGGTCGAGCAGTGCGACGACGGCAACACCACGCCGGGCGACGGTTGCTCGGCGCTCTGCCAGATCGAGACCTGCGGCAACGGCGTGGTCGAGGCGATCAACGGCGAGCAGTGCGACGACGGCAACCTGGTCGACACCGACGCCTGCCGCAACAACTGCCAGACCCCGCGCTGCGGCGACGGCATCGCGAGCGCCAGCGAGGTCTGCGACACCAGCGGTAACTCGTCGACCTGCGACTTCAACTGCTCGGCGCCGGCGTGCGGCGACGGCCTGGTCAATCGCTCGTTCACGCCGGTCCTCGCGCCGGGCCCCGAGGCCTGCGATGACGGCAACACCACGCCCGGCGACGGTTGCTCGGCGCTGTGCCAGATCGAGACCTGCGGCAACGGCACGACCGAGGCGGTCAACGGCGAGCAGTGCGACGACGGCAACACCGGCGACCTCGACGGCTGCCGCAACAACTGCCAGCTGCCGCGCTGCGGCGACGGCGTGAAGAGCGCGAGCGAGATCTGCGACACCGGCGGCAACTCCGCGACCTGCGACTTCGACTGCACGCTGCCGCAGTGCGGTAGCGGCGACGGCATCGTCAACCTCGCGGCGGGCGAGCAGTGCGACGACAACAACTCCGTCGTCGGCGATGGCTGCAACCAGTGCAAGCTCGAGATCTGCGGCAACGGCCTGGTCGAGCCCGGCGAGGCCTGCGACGACGGCGACGCGTCCGGCGGCGATGGCTGCAGCGCGAGCTGCACGGTCGAGAGCGGCTGGAGCTGCATCGGCGAGCCGAGCGTGTGCAGCACGGTGTGCGGCGACGGCGTGCGGAGCGGGATCGAGGCCTGCGACGACGGCGACGTGAACAACGGCGATGGCTGCAGCTCGCTGTGCGCGATCGAGTTCGGCTACACGTGCACGAGCGCGACGCCGAACGTGTGCTCGACGACCTGCGGCGACGGCAAGAAGGCCGGCAGCGAGCAGTGCGACGATGCGCCGCCCGCGGACAACGGCGACGGCTGCAGCGCCACCTGCACGATCGAGCCGGGCTACGCGTGCACGGGCACCAACCCGAGCACGTGCTCGCTGCTGTGCGGCAACGGCGCGCTGGACAGCGGCGAGGCCTGCGACGACGGCAACCCGACCGCGAACGACGGCTGCACGGCGTGCGCGATCGACACCGGCTTCACCTGCGCCGGGGCACCGAGCGTGTGCCCCGCGACCTGCGGCGACGGGCTCATCCGCGGCGGCGAGGAGTGCGACGACCACGGCAACAGCGGGGGCGATGGCTGCAGCGCGCTGTGCCTGTTCGAGAGCGGGTTCACGTGCTCGGGCGAGCCGAGCGTGTGCGTGGCGAACTGAGGCTCGCTGCGCTGGTCTACGCGGTCTCGTCCTCGTAGACCAGCGCGTCCTCGTGGCACTGCCGGCAGCGCGCGGCGATCGCCACCCACGAGGTGTCGTCGACGCTGGTCGAGTCGACGGGCACCTCGAGGCCGATCGCGAGGTCGAACTGGGTGCCGCCGCAGTCGCACTCGACCGCGAGGGTCTCGGCCGCGAGGTCGGTGCCGAACAGGCCGTTGGCCGGGTGGCGCCGGGCGTCGTAGAGCGCGCGCGTGGTGCGGCCCGAGGTGATCTGCACGACGCTCGCGCCGATCTGCTCGGCGTCGTCGTCCTCGTCGGGATCGTCGTCGGGCGGGATCGGGGTCTCGAGCCGCCAGCCGGCGTTGCCGGGCGACGGCACGTCCCAGACGCGGTAGCGCGGCTCGCCGTGGCCGCACCACGCGCCATCGCGCAGGAGCGCGGCGGGGCCCTCGAAGTCGGGCGCGGCGACGGCGCCGGTGAGGTACGACGGGGCGAGGCTCAGATCGGTCTCGGGCTCGAACACGACGGACTCCTGATCGCCGCACGCGCGGCGGCGGGAAGGTAGCGCCTCGCGGCCCGTCGCGCGATCCGGATGGCGTGAGGCGGCGGATCGTACTCGTCGACGCGCCGCGCCGCCGGACCGTTGGCGCCACCGCAGAAATTGCAGCGCGCCCGGGCCGGGCGCGATCGCGAGCGCCGGTCGCGCCGTGATACCAAGATACATGGCAGAACGACGCCTCTTCGGGACCGACGGTGTACGCGGGGTCGCCAACGTGGCGCCCATGACCGGTGACGTGGTGATGCGCCTGGGCATGGCGGTCGCCGCGCGGCTGCGCCAGGGCAACCGCCACACCCGCATCGTGATCGGCAAGGACACGCGCCTGTCGGGCTACATGTTCGAGACCGCGCTGGCCTCGGGCATCGTGGCGATGGGCGCCGACGTGTGGCTCACCGGCCCGTTGCCCACCCCCGGCATCGCGTTCATCACGTCGTCGATGCGCTGCGACGCCGGCGTCGTGATCTCGGCGTCGCACAACCCGTTCGAGGACAACGGCATCAAGCTGTTCGCGCGCGACGGCTACAAGCTGCCCGACGCGGTCGAGTCCGAGATCGAGGCGATGATGGACTCGCCCGAGCTCGCGAACCACCGCGCTGGCTCGGGCGACATCGGCTACAGCCGCAAGATCGAGGATGCGCGGGGCCGATACGTGGTGTTCTGCAAGGGCACGTTCCCGACCGAGCTCACGCTCGACGGCCTGACGATCGTCGTCGACGGCGCCAACGGCGCGGGCTACCGGGTCGGCCCGCTGGTGTTCGAGGAGCTCGGCGCCAAGGTCATCGCGATCAACACCAAGCCCGACGGCAAGAACATCAACGCCAACGCCGGTGCCTTGCACCCGGAGCAGATGGCGGCGGTGGTCAAGCGCGAGGGCGCGCACCTCGGCATCGCGCTCGACGGCGACGCCGATCGCCTGGTGCTGTGCGACGAGCACGGCGAGATCATCGATGGCGACGCGGTCATGGCGCTGTGCGCGACCCGGATGATCAGCGAGGGCCGGCTGGCCAAGAACACGCTGGTCACGACGGTGATGTCGAACCTCGGCCTCGAGCGCGCGGTCAAGCAGGCCGGCGGCAAGGTCGTGCGCACCGCGGTCGGCGATCGCTACGTCGTCGAGGAGATGCGCAAGCACGGCTACAACCTCGGCGGCGAGCAGTCGGGTCACCTGGTCTTCCTCGATCACATGACCACCGGCGACGGCATCATCGCGGCGCTGCGCGTGCTCGCGATCATGGTGCGGGAGAACCGGCCGCTCAGCGAGCTGGCCGCGGTCATGACCCGCACGCCGCAGGTGCTGATCAACGTGAAGGTCGACCGCAAGCGGCCGATCGAGGAGCTGGCCGGCGTGCGCGGGCTCATCGCCGACGTCGAGCGCGAGCTCGGCGACGACGGCCGCGTGCTGGTGCGCTACAGCGGCACCGAGACCAAGGTGCGCGTGATGATCGAGGGGCCGAACCAGGATCGCATCCGCGACCAGGCCCAGGGCATCGCCGACGCGCTGGTCCTCGCCTGCCGGGCGTGACCGCGCTGGAGTAGGCTGGCGCCATGAAGCCAGTCGTGACCGCCGCCGAGATGCGCGCGCTCGACGCCGCGACGATCACCGAGATCGGGCTGCCGGGCGCGGTGCTGATGGAGACCGCGGGCCGCGCGATCGCCGCGGCGGTCGCGCGCGCCGCGCCGCGCGGATCGATCGCGATCCTGTGCGGGCCCGGCAACAACGGCGGCGATGGCTTCGTGGTCGCGCGGGTGCTGCGCGGGCAGGGGCGCGACGCGACCGTGCTGCTGACCGGGACGATCGCCGCGGTGCGCGGCGACGCGCGCCTGCACCTCGACGCGCTGGTCCGCAGCGGCGGGGTCGTGCACGAGATCGCCGCGCTCGGCGACGATCACGCCGCGGTGATCGCGGAGGCCGCGGTGATCGTCGACGCGCTGTTCGGCACCGGCCTCGCGCGGCCGCTCGGCGGGGCGGCCGCGGCGATGGTCGTGCACGCCAACCGCGCGCGCGGCGTACGGATCGCGGCGGATCTGCCGTCGGGCCTCGACGCCGACACCGGCCGCGCCAGCGATCCGTGCTTCGCCGCCGACGTCACCGTCACGCTTGGCGCGCTCAAGGTCGGCATCGCGAGCGCGCCCGGGCACGCGCGCGCCGGCGCGGTCGAGGTCGCCGACATCGGGATCCCGCCAGCGCTGGTCGCGGCGACCGCGATCAAGGCCGGGCTGGTCGAGGTCGAGGACGTGCGCGCGTGCGTCCCGCGCATGGCCGCGCTCGATCACAAGGGCCGGCGCGGCCACGCCCTGATCGTCGGCGGTGGGCCCGGCAAGCGCGGCGCGGCGCGGCTGGCGTCGATCGCGGCGCTGCGCGCGGGCGCGGGGCTCGTGACCTGGGCGGCGCCCACGATCGCGAGCGCCGACGAGCTGACGGCGGCCGACGTGATCATGACCGAGGCGCTGGGCCCCGATGCGGCGCGGATGAGCGCCGTGCTCGCGGGCAAGGCCGCGGTCTGCATCGGGCCCGGGCTCGGGCGCGGCGCGGGCGCGCTGGCGCTGATCGAGGCGGTGCTCGCGGCCGGCGTGCCCGCGGTGCTCGACGCGGACGCGCTGGTGGCGATCGCGGATCATCCCGAGCTGGTGATCGGCGCGACCGGCGCGGTGATCCTCACGCCGCACCCGGGCGAGGCCGCGCGGCTGGCCGGCACGACGACCGCGGCGATCGAGGCCGATCGCCTGGCCGCAGCGCGCGTGCTGGCCGCGAAGTTCCGGGCGGTGGTCGTGCTCAAGGGCGCGCGGACCGTGGTGTGCGACGGCCTGCTCGGCGACGACTTCTGCGCGATCAACCCGACCGGCGGCCCGGCGCTCGCGACCGCGGGCACCGGCGACGTGCTGGCCGGGACGATCACCGCGCTCGTGGCCCAGGGGCTGGCGGCGGTCGACGCGGCGCGGGCGGGCGTGTGGATCCATGGCGCCGCCGGCGAGCAGGTCGGCGGGGAGCGGGGGCGGGGCGCGACCGCGGCGGACGTCGCCGACGCGCTGCCCGCCGCCATCCTGGCGCTCTGATCGCGTCAGAGATTTCCTGGCCCAGGACCGGCACTCCCGGTGCGTTCGTGTCACCGCCCGGGCCGATCCCGCGTCTGGCTGGCAACGCACCCCGTGTCTCCGCCGCCGCGTCAGGGAAAACACCCAGGAAAATCAGGGGTTCGAGCATGGCACCGAGGTTGCTCTATGGCCGCTCATGCCGCGTTCGACGAAGCCCGCTCCTGTCACCTCCCGCCTGGTCCGCAAGTCCACCGTCGCCGCCAAGGGCGCGGTTCGCCGCGCACCCCGCGCCGAGCACGGCGAGTTCACGGCGGCCTGCGTGCCCCACCAGCCCGAGATGTACGGCGTCGCGCTGCGGCTGACCCGCTCGCCCGATGACGCCAAGGACCTGGTCCAGGAGACGCTCATGCGCGCGATGGTCGCGTGGTCGCGGTTCGAGCCGGGCTCGAACGTGCGCGCCTGGCTGCTCCGCATCCTGACCAACAGCTTCATCAACGGCTATCGCAAGCGCCGCCGCCACGCGAAGTTCGCCACCGAGCGCCCGGGCGACGCGCTGATCGCGCTGTACGGCGAGGACAAGGACGCGGTGCCCGATCCGGTCGAGACCGCGGTGGCCGAGCAGCTCGGCGACGAGGTCTCGGCGGCGCTCGACACGCTCGCCCCCGACTACCGCGAGGTGGTGGAGCGCGCCGACCTCCGCGGCGAGCGCTACCGCGACATCGCCGACGCGCTCGCGGTGCCCATCGGCACGGTCATGTCGCGGCTGTTCCGCGCGCGCCGCCAGCTCGAGGGCCAGCTCGAGGACTACGCGGCCAGCGACTACGGCATCCGCAAGGCGGCCTGAGGCTCACGCGCAACGCGACCAGGCGCCGCGCATCCGGAGGATGTGCGGCGCTTCGCGTTTCGCGGTCAGAGATCCGCTTCGCGCGACCGCGGCTCGACGGTGGCGTCGCCCGCCGGGAAGTGCTCGCTGGCGATCTCGCCGCGCGCGTCGGTGTAGGTCGCCCAGGCCCAGCCGTCGGCGCCGAGCAGCGCGTAGGGCTCCTGGCGCACCGGCGAGTCGTCGGTCTCCGCGTCGACGACGTAGAAGCTGCGCCACTCGCCGCGGGCGATCGCCGCGGGCGCCGCGGTGGCGGCGGCGCGCACGGTGGC
>JAIOQA010000384.1 GCA_021413675.1 Deltaproteobacteria bacterium
GCGCGCGGCCAGCGCGATGCGCGGGTGGCGATCGGCGAGGCGGCGCTCGAGGGCGGCGAGCTCGGCGCGGCGGCGCGCGAGCTGCGCCTGCGGGTGGCGATCGGCGAGGCGGCGCTCGAGGGCGGCGAGCGCCGCGCGGCGCTCGGCCTGGGCGATCGTGATCGCCTGATCGGCAGCGCCCGCGAGCTGATCGAGCGTGTGGCGCGCCGCGCGGATGACGAACCCGACCTCGCGGCCGAGGCGGCGCTCCTCCTTGGCGAGGGCCGCCGCCAGCTCGGCGATCACCGGCACCGCGAGCTCGGCGGCGGCGGTCGGCGTCGACGCGCGCCGATCGGCCACGCGATAGCACAGGGTCAGATCGATCTCGTGCCCGACCGCGCTGATGACCGGCACCGGGCAGGCCGCGACCGCGCGGACCACGCGCTCGTCATTGAACGCGGCCAGATCGGTGGCCGAGCCGCCACCGCGCCCGACGATGATCACGTCGACGTCGGTGCGCGCGATCAGCTGCAGCGCCGCCACGATCTGGCGCGGCGCGCTCGCGCCCTGCACCACGCAGTCCGCGACCAGGATCGGGATCGGGCCGCGCCGCTCGATCGTGCGCGCGATGTCGCGGACCGCGGCGCCGGTCGCCGAGGTCACGACCCCGACCCGCCGGGGCAGGCGCGGCAGCGGCCGCTTGCGGCTGTCGGCGAACAGGCCCTCCTCGCCGAGCTTGCGGGTCAGCGCCTCGAGCGCGGCGGCCTCGGCGCCGGCGCCCGCGGGCTCCGCGAAGTCGACATAGAGCTGCATCCGGCCGTCGCGGTCGTAGATGCCGAGCCGGCCGCGCACGCGCAGGTGCTGGCCGGCCTCGAGCGCGAACTTCAGGCGGATCGCCTGGGTCCGCCACATCACCGCCGAGACCACCGCGGCGGCGTCCTTGAGCGTGAAGTACAGGTGGCCGCTGGCTGGCCGCGACACCTGCGCGACCTCGCCCTGCACCCAGACCAGGCCGAGGCCGCGGTCGAGGGCCTGGCCGGCGCGGCGCACCAGCTCGGCGACGCCCAGCGGGGCGATGCGAGTGGGGACCTCGACCATGGCCGCACGATACTCGAACCCCGGCGGATCCGCCGGTCCCTGGCCCGGCGCCTCCGCCCGGGCGCCGCCCCGGGCGAATGTCGCAACCGGTGGCGCCGGCGCGGTGTCCGTCTGGACATGCTCCCCCTCCGCCCCGCGCGACCGCTGTGCCGCGCTCCGCGCCTGGCTGGCGTCGACGCCATTCGCGTTCCGGGCTAGGATGCCGTCGACCGTCGCCATGGCTGCATCTCGCTCTTCTGCCGCGAAATCGCGTGAGCCCGGCGCGCCGGTCGACAAGGACGCCGTCGATCCGGAGCTGGTCAGCCTGCGCGGGCCGCGCGCGCAGGTCGGCGCGATCACCGCGTTCGTGATCGTCGTCGTGTGCGCGGTCTTCCTCGGCCGGCTCTACGGCGATCTGCGCTTCGCGTTCGGCGGCGAGGCGAAGACCGTCAGCGTCGACGACATCGTCGCGAACCGGGTCTCGTCCGACGAGCCGATCGCGGTCGCCGCCGACGTCGAGCGCTCCGCCGTCGTGCGCATCCGCAACGGCGCCGGCGATCCGGGTCAGCGGCTGGTGCCGGTGGTCGGCTCCGGCGATCGCGTGTGGGTCGCGATCCCCGGCGACGCCTGGGCCAAGCCGAGCGATGGTCACTACACCGGTCGCCTCCACGACGTCGACGCCGGGCCGCTCGGGCCGGCGCTGCGCGCCTACACCGACGCGCCGCAGGCGCAGTTCATCTCCGGCACCGAGCTGCGCCGCGCGCGCCAGGCCTCGGCCGATGGCGGCGCGGTCTCGTCGCTGGGCGGGCCGCAGCTCAAGGTGACCGGCGACACCCCGGTCGAGCTCGACGTCGTCGATCCGGCGGCGGCCCTCGTCACCGTCACGTTCACCGACCGCCAGCCCGATCTGAAGGCGTGGACCGACGCGCTGGTCGCGGCCGGCATCCTTCCCGCCGCCACCGAGCCGACCTCGAGCACCGCGACCCGCGTGACCTGGCTCGTCCGCAGCGACGCGCCGGGCGGCGCCAAGGCCGCGACCGAGAAGAAGCTCGAGGCCGCGCAGCTGTGGGCCTCGCGCGTCGAGCCCGTGACCACGCGCCGCAAGTCGACGTGGAAGGCGCTCGCGATCACCGACGCCACCCTCGGCATCGGCGACGGCGCGGCGCTGCCGTGGTCCGCCGTCGATGTCGCCGCGCTCTGGGTCCCCCGCCCGCTGCCCGCCGACGCCCAGGTCCTGGTCGTGGGCGAGGCGCCCGCCGACTACTGGACGGTCAAGCCCCTGGCCGCGGCCCTCGCGCTCCTCGCGCTGCTCTTCACGTGGGCGCTCTGGCGCGCCGTGAAGCGCGATCTGCTGCCCGTCGCCGGCACGCGGTAGCCGCCGAGGCTTCCACCCGCCGAGGCGCGGCGCACGGTCGCGGCGCTGGCCCCTTCGCGGGCGCCGGCAACCCCGGCGTTCGGTGATACAACCGCGTCGCCGTGCCCGAGCTTCGCATCTACGATTCGTTCCGCCGCCAGAAGATCCCGTTCACGCCGGTCGAGCCCGGCAAGGTCGGCATGTACCTGTGCGGTCCCACGCCCTACGCGGCGGCGCACATCGGGCATGCGTACTCGGCGTCCTGTTTCGACATGATCCGGCGCGCGCTGGTGCTGCTCGGCTACCAGGTGAAGTTCGTCCGCAACATCACCGACGTCGACGACAAGATCATCAAGGCCGCCGCCCAGGCCGGCGAGGATCCGCTCGAGCGCTCGCGCCGGTTCACCGACGAGTACAACCGCGAGATGCGGCTGTTCGGCATCCTGCCGCCCGACGTGGAGCCGCGGGTGTCGACCCACATCGCCGAGATCATCGACGTGACGTCGAAGCTGGTCGCCAACGGCAAGGCCTACGAGGTCTCCGGCGACGTCTACTACTCGGTCGCGAGCTTTGCGCCGTACGGCCAGCTCAGCGGCCAGACCCCCGATGATCTGCGCGCCGGCGCCCGCGTCGACGTCGACGAGCGCAAGCGCGCGCCCGCCGACTTCGCGCTGTGGAAGGCGGCCAAGCCCGGCGAGCCCTCGTGGGACTCGCCGTGGGGCAAGGGCCGGCCGGGCTGGCACATCGAGTGCTCGGCGATGTGCGCCGCGCACCTCGGCGAGACCTTCGATCTGCACGGCGGCGGCAAGGATCTGATCTTCCCGCACCACGAGAACGAGATCGCGCAGTCGCAGGGCGCGTACGGCCCGGGCACGTTCGCGCACTACTGGCTGCACAACGGCTTCCTCAACTTCGACGGCGAGAAGATGTCGCGGTCGGAGGGCAACGTCTTCACGTGCACGCAGATCGCCGACGCGGTCGGCGCCGAGGCCGCGCGGTTCTTCTTCTCGTCGCACCACTACCGCTCGCCGGTCGAGTTCGAGTACGAGGCCACGCGCGACGCTGACGGCAAGCTCGCCACGATCCGGTTCCGCAGCCTCGAGGCTGCCGATCGCCGGCTGGCGTACTTCTACGAGACGCTGTCGCGCATCGACGCGTTCGTCGCGAGCGGCGACGGTGGCCCGGGCGCGGTCGTGGCCGGCGCCGACACGCTGGTCAACGACGCGCGCGAGGCGCTGTCCGACGATTTCAACGCGCCGGTGGTGATGGCGGCGCTCGGCGAGGCCGCCAAGCTCGCCAACAAGCTGCTCGACGAGGGCAAGGGCATCGACAAGCAGGTGCGCCGGCGCTCGATCGCGCGGCTCGGCGCGGACCTGCGCACCGTCGGCAACACGCTCGGCATCCTGACCGCGGCGCCGATCGACTACCTGCACGAGCGGCGCGAGCGGCTGGTGAAGCGCCGCGGGCTCGATCGCGCCGCGATCGTCGCGCTGGTCGCCGAGCGCGACGCCGCGCGCAAGGCCAAGGACTTCGCCCGCGCCGACGCGATCCGCGGCGAGGTCGCGCCGCTCGGCGTCGAGCTGCTCGACACGCCGACCGGCACCGACTGGCGCGTCGTCGACGCGGGCTGAGACCGGCTACGACGCGGGCGCGGCGGCCAGCAGCTTCGCGAGCTGGCCGCTGGCGTCGAGCGCGCGCAGATCGTCGAAGCCGCCGATCGCGCGGCCATCGATGAAGATCTGCGGGACGCTGGTGCGCCCGACCTGATCGGCGAGCTTCTCGCGACCCTCGGCATCGCCGGTGAGGTCGCGCTGCTCGAACGCGATCCGCCGGGTCTCGAGCAGCCGCAGCGCGCGCCAGCAGTACATGCAGGCGCCGCTGGTGTAGATGACGACGCGCGGGCTAGCCATCTTCGGTCGAGTCCTCGGACAGGTACGCCAGGATGACCTCGTCGAGGCTCTTCTCGGAGATCAGGTCCTGGCCGAACATGCCGCTCTCGCTGTCGTCGCGAGCCTTGCGGATGCGTCCGGTCGGCGGACGAGGCCCGGTGGGCGCGGGCCCGCCGACGACCTTCGAGGGCGCGCCGACGATCACCGCCGGCTTCGACATGACGACGCCGCCGCCGCTCGGCGGGCGCGCGCGGGGCATCGCGGGCGACGCGCGGCTGGGCGTGACCACGCGCGGCACCGTCGGCGAGGGCGTCACGGCGCGGGGCGGGGCGACCGGCG
>JAIOQA010000385.1 GCA_021413675.1 Deltaproteobacteria bacterium
TGCCCGCGGCGCCCGCCGCGCCGTCGGTCGCGAAGGCGCCGCCGGTCGCGAAGCAGCTCGAGGCCAAGCCCGCGGTCGCCGACGGCGGTTGCGCTGACGCCGTCGTGAAGCCGAAGCCGCTGCAGCTGGTCCAGCCGACGTTCACGCAGGACGCGCGCGACGCCGGCATCACCGGCAAGGTCCGCGTCGAGGTGACGATCAGCGCCGCCGGCGCGGTCACCGCGGCCCGCGTGATCGAGGGCCTCGGCCACGGGCTCGACGAGGCCGCGCTCGACGCGGCGCGCGCGTCGACCTTCGCGCCGGCGACGAAGTGCGGCGAGCCGGTCGCGATCACGATCACGATCGGCATGCGGTTCCAGACATGACCGCGCATCCCCGAGTCTCCATCCAGCGGCGCACGCGGCCGCTGTGGGTCGCGATCGCCCTCGCGCTGGCGTCGCCGGTCGCGTCGCGATCGATCGCGCGTGCCGGTGACGCCGCCGCGCCGGTCCTGACCAGACCGCCCGCGCTCGTGCACTTCGTCGAGGCCGAGTATCCGCCCGACGCGAAGGCCGCGGGCACCCAGGCGAGCGTCGTGCTGCAGGTCGACATCGCGGCGGATGGGCACGTCACCGCCGCGACGGTGCAGACCTCGGGCGGCGCGGCGTTCGACGCCGCCGCGGTCGCCGCGGTGCTGCAGTTCGGCTTCACGCCGGCCGAGGTCGATGGCAAGCCCTCGCCGATCCGCATCCTCTACCAGTACGACTTCGTCATCCACACCGAGGTCGTCGCGGTCACCACCGCCGAGCAGACCGGCGTGGTCCGCGATCGCGATACCCATCAGCCGCTCGCCGGCGTGACGCTCACCCTCGACGACGCGGGCAAGTCCGCGGTCACCGGCACCGACGGGCGCTTCGCGATCGCGGAGGTCGCGCCCGGGCGGCGCACGATCACGCTCACCGGTGATCGCCTCACCGCGCTGCAGACCACCGAGGAGCTGGTCGCGGGGCAGCGCCTCGATGTCGCGTACGACCTCGCGCTCGCGCCGCCGCCGGGCGCCGCCGACGAGGACGCCGACGATCTCGAGATCGTCGTCACCGCGCCGCCGCTGGCCAAGGCGACCGCCTCGGTCGAGGTGGTCGCGGGCCAGGCGCGCAAGGTGCCGGGCACGGGCGGCGACGTGCTCAAGGTCGTCGAGAGCATGCCGGGCGTGGCGCGCTCGACCGCCGGCTCGGGCGCACTCGTGGTCTGGGGCGCGGCGCCCGAGGACACGCGGGTCTACGTCGACGGCGTGCGGATCCCGCGCCTGTATCACCTGGGCGGGCTGCGCTCGGTGGTCGCGACCGATCTGGTCAAGGGCATCGCGCTCGCGCCCGGCGGCTGGGGCGTCGAGCATGGGCGCGGGCTCGGTGGTCTCGTCGACGTGGATCTGATCGCGCTCGATCGCGCGGTCGCGGGCTCGGTGCAGGTCGACGCGATCGATACCGCCGCGGCCGTCCGGTTTCCGGTCGCGCCGAAGGTGGCGGCCGCGGTCGCGCTGCGCAAGAGCCAGCTCGCGTGGGTGCTCGACCACGCCAGCGATCGCGATCTCGGCGAGTTCGTGCCGATCCCGCGCTACGCCGACGGTCAGGCCCGGCTCGCCTACGATCCCAGCACGCGCGAGCACGTCGAGGTCGACGCGCTGGCCTCGACCGATCGCCAGACCCGCACGGTCGCGAGCGCCGACCCCGCCGCGACCCGGCGCGAGGATCGCCGCATCGATTTCTGGCGGGTGTGGAGCCGCTACCACCGCGATCTCGACAGCGGCGATCAGGTCGATGCCGTCGTGTCTCTCGGACAGGACAGCGCGACCACGACCGAGCGGTTCGGCGCGACCCCGACCGAGCTCGCGACCGACGCCCGCGTCTACGGCGCGCGCGCGGCCTGGCGCGGCAAGCTCGGCGATGCCGCGCTGATCATCGGCCTCGACGCCGAGATCGTCGACGCGAAGGTGCGGCGCCGCGGCTCGATCACGGTGCCGGCGCGCGAGGGTGACGTGCGGGTCTTCGGGCAGCCGCCGCCGGATCAGCTGGCCGCCGATCGCTGGCGCGTGATCAGCGCGAGCGCCGCGCCGTACGCGCAGCTCGATCTGCCGCTGTGGCGCAAGCGCGTCCATGTCGTGCCCGGCCTGCGGCTCGAGCCGTACCTGGTGAGCGTGTCGCGCAAGACCCCGATCGCCGGGCTCACGCCGTCGATCGGCCTGTTCACCGAGGAGGCGACCGCGCAGCCACGGCTGGCGATCCGCGCGGACGCCACCGCGCGCCTGACGCTGACCGCGGCGTTCGGGCGCTATCGCCAGGCGCCGCAGGTCGAGGATCTGTCGGCGGTTTTCGGCAGCCCGAGCCTGCCGACCTCGCGCGCGACCCACGCGGTGCTGGGCGCGGCGTATCGCTGGACCGCGGCGCTGTCGTCGGAGGTGACCGGGTTCGTCACGCGCTCGCGCGAGCTCGCGGTGCGCAGCCCGCTGGCCACGCCGCTGCTCGCGCAGGCGCTGGTCGCTGACGGCACCGGCCGCGCGATGGGCGTGCAGGCGCTGGTCCGGCTCGCGCCGACCGCCGGCGTGTTCGGCTGGATCAGCTACACGCTGTCGCGCGCCGATCGCACGGACGCCGCCGGCACGCGCCGCTTCGACTACGACCAGACCCACGTGCTGACCGCGGTCGCGTCGTGGCAGGTCGGCGCGGGTGTGGAGCTCGGCCTGCGCTTCCGCTACGCGACCGGCGCGCCGCGCACGCCGGTGACTGGCGCGTACTACGACACCCGCGCCGACGCGTACCAGCCGCAGTTCGGCGCGCACAATGGATCGCGGCTGCCGGCGTTCGTGCAGGTCGACGCCCGCGCGTCGAAGCGCCTGCGCTGGGGCGGCGACGAGCTCGAGATCTACCTGGACCTGCAGAACGCGACCGATCGCGAGAACGCGGAGGAGATCGTGTACAGCGCCGACTACGCGCGGAAGGGCTTCATCGCCGGGCTGCCGATCCTGCCGGTGCTCGGCGCGAGGTTGACGTGGTGAGGCGCGCGCTGAACGTGCTCGCGATGAGCGCGCTCGCGCTCGGCGCGTGCGTGCCCGAGCTGGTCGACGACACGTCGATCGTGACCTCGCCGCGCCTGCTCGCGGTGCGCGCCGAGCCCGCCGAGGCCGAGCCCGGCGCCGAGGTCGCGCTGCGCGGGTTGTGGGCCGCGTCCGATGGCGGCGCGGCGCCGCTGGGCTGGGCGTTCTGCACCGCGCGCAAGCCGTTCACCGAGCCGGGCAACGTCGATCCCGCGTGCCTCGTCGAGGATTCGCCCGATCTCGTGGCGATCGGCGACGGCGAGACCGTCACCGGCACGCTACCCGACGACGGCTGCCGCTTGTTCGGGCCCGATCGGCCCACGCCGATGGCCGGCGAGCCCGCAGGTCGCCCGGCGGATCCCGATGGCACCGGTGGCTACTACCAGCCGGTGCGCGTGCGGGCCGACGGCGACCCGCCGGCGTTCGCGCTGGCGCAGGTGCGGATCCGCTGCGGCCTGCCGGCGGCGACCCCGGAGCAGGCCGCCGACTACAAGGCGCGCGTCCACGCCAACTCCAGCCCCGCGATCACCGCGATCACCGGCGATGGCGCCGCGGTGATCGCGCTGGAAGCCGACCCGACCGCGGTCACCACCGTGGCGCGCGGCGCGACCCTCGCGCTGCGGGTCGCGTGGCCCGGCTGCGGCACCGACGAGCAGCCGTGCGCTGGCGCGGAGTCGTACGTGTGGTTCGATCCGGACGCGCGCGCGCTGGTCACGCGGCGCGAGGCGATCCGCGTGACCTGGTTCGCGACCGCGGGCGCGTGGGCGAGCGCGCGCACCGGCCGCGCCGAGGCCGAGGCCGATCAGCCCTCGACGGAGAACTCGTGGATCGCGCCCGGCGATGTCGGCGAGCAGCGGCTGTGGATCGTGGTGCGCGACGATCGCGGTGGCGCGACCTGGGCGACCGTGCGGATCGCGGTCGCGCCTTAGTGCGCGTACATGATGACGTTGTGGTACCGCGCCTCGGAGCTGCCCGGGTTCTCGTAGACGTGGGGCACGTCGGCGGCGAACAGCACCGTGTCGCCGGCGGCCAGCTCGTGCACCGCGTCGGCGGCGGTGAGGCGCAGCGCGCCGCTCAGCACGATCAGGATCTCGCGCGTGCTCGGCGCGTGCGCTTCGGAGGCGTGGCGCGCGCGGGCGGCGAGCTTGAGCTCGTACAGCTCGATGAACGGCGTGGCGCCCGCCGGCGTGAGCGGGCGGCTCTCGAACTTGCCGTCGGCGGAGCGCAGCACCTGGATGTCGCCGCGGCGAAGGATCGAGACCGAGGCCCGGCCCTCGCCGATCAGCTCCGAGAACGGGATGCCGAAGCCGACGGCGATCTTCCACAGCACGCCGAGCGTGGGGTTCGACTTGGTGGTCTCGATCTGCGAGAGCGCGGCGCGGCTCACGCCCGAGGCCTGCGCCAGCTGATCGAGCGACAGGTTGCGCGACTTGCGCAGCATCCGCAGGTTCTCGGCGACGCGGCGCCCGAGCTCGGCGGCGCCCAGCTCGTCGCCAGGCGGGATCGTCGCGCGCTCGCTGCGTGCGGAGGGCTGGGAACGTTGCTTGCGCGGGCTGGCCACGGCGGGATTGTTACGCGAGTGGTCCGGCAGCAGCAACGCGCGCCCCGGCCTGGCGTACGCTGGTCGTCATGTCGTCATCGTCGAGGATCGCGCTGATCGCCATGCTCGTGGGCTGCGGCGCGAGGTCCGCGCCGCCAGCGCCCGCGCCAGCCGCCGCGCCCACGGCGATCGGGTCGATGCCTGACGCCGCGCCGGTCGCGCCCGCCGATCGCGACGGCGACGGCATCACCGATGATGCCGACGCCTGCCCCGACCAGCCGATGGTGATGTCGGCGGGCTGCGATGCGGCGCGCCAGCACGGCTGCCCCGATGATTGCCGGCCGCCGACGATGATCGCGCCCTGATCAGGCCGCGCCTCAGGCCGCGATCGGCTTCACCAGCGCGCGGAAGCGCTCGGCGAAGCCCTCGGGCACGGTCTCGCGCACCGAGGGCCGGGCCTCGAGGCGCGCGGCCCACGCGGCGACCTTCGGCACCTTCGCGTAGAGGCCGAGGCCGAGCCACGCATCGGCCAGGAGGAAGCGGGTCAGGGCTGGCGCGATCGCGACATCCACGATGCCGAACGCGTCACCGGCGAAGAAGTCGCCGCGGATCTCGGCCTCGAACCGGGCCAGCAAGTCGGCGGCGATCGCGACCGCGGCGGCGCGGTCGGCGGCGGTGGTCGCGGTCGCGATCTTGTACTGGGCCATGAACAGATCGTTGACGACCTCGATCCACGCGCGCTGCCGGGCGCGCTCGAGCGGATCCGCGGGTAGCACGCGCGGCGGGTGGACCTCGTCGATGTACTCGACGATCACCGCCGACTCGAACAGCGGCACGTCGCCGACCACCAGCACCGGCACCTTGCCGCGCGGCGACAGCTTCAGGAACCACTCCGGCTTGTTCTGGAGATCGACGTTGGTCCGCCGGAACGGCACGCCCTTCTCGCGCAGCAAGATCGCGGCGCGATGGACGTACGGGCAGAGCACGTGGCTCACGAGATGGAGTGGCTCGGCGGCCGTCGCGGTGGACATGGTGTCCATTGTGACGGCGATCGGGGGCGCGGCCAAGCCGGCGGAATCACCGTTGCGCGCGACGTGGCCTGACGCTGGCCTTGCTCGCCTTCGCCGCGACCTCCAGCTCCGCGGCGAGCAGATCCGCGACCGCGCGGACCCGCGGGATCGCGAGCGCGGCGCGCGAGCCGACCAGGTGGAGCGTGGAGCGCAGCGGCCCGAGATCGATCGCGAGCTCGACCAGCGGCGTGGGGAGCGCGCGCGGGCTGCGCAGCTTGCCGAGGATGATCGCGCCGGCGCCGGCCTCGGCGGCGAGGAGCTGGACCAGGAAGTCGTCGGACGCGAACGCAGGCCGGAAGCCGGGGATGCGGGCGGCGAGCTGCGGGTTGGGCGGCAGGTGCGCGTGCGACGCCGGCCACGCGATCCACGTCAGATCCGCGAGCCCGTAGCCGCGGGGCAGGGCCTTCGCGTAGGCCTCCGAGGCGAACACGCCGACGCCGTGCTCGACGCTCGCGACCGCGACCAGCGCGCGGCGCGCGTCGGGGCGCGACAGCGGCTGCACGCGCAGCGCGAGATCGGCGTCGCGGCGCGTGAGATCGATGTAGTCGATCGTCGACACCACCTCGAGCTCGACCTCGGGCAGCGCCCGGCGCAGCTCGGAGGCCATCGGCGCGACGAAGTCGAACGCCACGCCGGGCGGCGCGGTCAGCCGCACCACGCCGCGCGGCCGAACCTCGGCGGCGGCCGCGGTGCGCACCACCTCGCTCGCGCACTCGGCCATGCGCCGCGCCGGCTCGAGCACGCGCTCGCCGAGCGCGGTGAGGGTCGTGCCCTCCACGCCGCGCACGAACAGCGGCTCGCCGAGGCTGGCCTCGAGCGCCGCCAGGCGGCGGCTGACGGTGGGCTGGGTGATCGCCAGGGCGGCCGCGGCCTTGCTGAGGCTGCCGCGGTCGGCGATCGCGACCAGCAGCTCGACGTCGCTCCAGGGGATATGCACCAGTGCATGGTAGCATGCGCCTATCGGCAATTATCATGCGCGAGCGAAGGGCCCAGAGTGGACTCATGAACCGCTCGACCTCGCTCCTCTCCTCGGTCCTCGCCACCACCCTCGTCGCCGCGCTCGCCGCTCCGGCGCTGGCCTCGCCCGACGCCGCCGCCGACGCCGCGCCGGCCACCGCCCCGGCGGCCACGCTCCACGGCCCGCGCGAGCTCCACGCCGACGCCGAGATCGATCCGACCGCCTATGCGCTGGCCGGCAACTCGATCCACGTCGGCATCGGCTACCGCCACCTGCGCGTCGACCTCGGCAACTTCGCGATGGCGCTGCCGGCCTTCGCCCACGCCGACGATGGCTTCGACGTCAGCTTCACCGGCTACGGCGCCAAGCTGCAGTACTTCGGCAGCGCGGCGCAGCGCGGCTGGTTCGCCGGCATCGACGCGGGCGTGCTCAAGCTCGACGCGCGCCGCCAGGGCACCGACCTCGCGGGCCACCAGGTGCAGATCGGCGCGGGTGTCCACGCGGGCTACCGCATCGCGCTGCCCGCCGGCTTCTATGCGACCCCGTGGCTCGGCGTTGGCTACAACTTCAACACCTCGCCGATCACCCTCGGCGGCTCGACCTACACGCCGAGCAAGTTCTCGGTGTTCCCCGCGGTGCACCTCGGCTACCAGTTCCGCTGAACGCGACCGGCGAGGTGACCGTTTCGCCGCGCCGCCGCTGGGCCTGACGCACAACCGTCACAATTCGCCCGCACCAGCGTCACCGAAGCCGGATTAGTCTGACCACGTGATGAAGCGGCGCGATGTCCTGAAGTCCCTCGGTGCGCTCGCCGGTGTCGCCGGCGCCTCGCGCCTGCTGGCAGCCTGTGGCGGCGGTGGTGAGGGCGGCCCCGCCGGCATCACCAACGTGGTCCTCCTCATGATGGAGAACCGCAGCTACGACCACTGGATGGGCGCGCGATCGATGGTCGAGGGCAAGCCCGGCGATGGCCTCACCGCCGGCATGTCGAACATGACCGCGAGCAACGTGGCGGTGCCGATCTTCCCGGCCACGCCCGACACCTACTGCGTGCCGGATCCGCCCCATGGGTGGGACGCCTCGCACATGCAGTTCGCCGGCGGCGCCAACACCGGCTTCATCCAGGCGCATCAGCTCGATCACCCCGGCGATCCGTCGGTGATGCAGTACATGCAGCGCGCCGATCTGCCGGTGACCTACGCGCTCGCCGACGCCTACGCCTCGAGCGATCGCTGGTTCGCGTCGGTGATGGGCCCGACCTGGCCCAACCGGATGTACTGGCTCTCGGGGACCTCGATGGGCATGACGTCCAACGACGTGCCCGACGGCGGTTACACCGCGCCGACGATCTTCGATCGGCTGGACGCGATCGGCGTCGACTTCAAGATCTACTACGGCGATCTGCCGTTCGTGCCGCTCCTGTCGGGCGTGAAGGTCAGCTTCGAGGGCCGGCTCCTGCGCATGAAGCAGTTCTTCACCGACGCCGCGGCCGGCACGCTGCCGCCGGTCGCGTACGTCGATCCGCCGTTCGCCTACGGCGACGATCACCCGCCGCACGACGTGTCGTTCGGCCAGGCGATGATCGCCAGCGTCTACAACGCGCTCGCGGCCTCGCCGCAGTGGAACAACACGCTGCTCGTGATCACCTACGACGAGCACGGCGGCTTCTTCGATCACGTCGCGCCGCCCGCGAACGTGCCCGACGAGCACGCGGACAAGGGCTTCGATCAGCTCGGCTTCCGCGTGCCCGCGCTCGTCATCGGGCCGTACGCGAAGCAGGGGCACCTGTCGAGCGTCGTGCGCAACCACGCGTCGGCGCTCAAGCACCTCGAGGGCATGTTCGGGACCGAGCCGCTGACGATGCGGACGACGGCGGCGGAGGATCTCTCGGAGATGCTCGACCTCGATCGCCTGGCCGCCGGCAAGCCGGCCGCGCCGATCGCGATCCCGGTGGTGACCGTCGACGAGACGATGATCCCGGCGAAGTGCCAGGACGCGATCGCCGGCCACCCGGTGATCGAGAACGCGCGGCTGCACCCCGAGCGGGTCGCCGGCCTCGACGCCACCGACGATCTGCCCGAGCTGTGGCGCGAGATCGCCCGCTGGGCGCGCTCGCCGGTCAAGTCGTCGCGGACCTGACCGCGGCGCCGCGCCGAGCGGCTACTCTTCGGCGGCGCGTCGCGTAGAGTGGCCGATGTCGACACCGGTGCGCGACGTGGTGCTGGTGGCGGGCGCGTCGGGCTTCATCGGGCGCGCGCTCGGGCCCGCGCTCGCGGCGCGGTTCACGCCGGTCGGGCTGTCGCGGCGCGATCGCGCCGGCGCCGATGGCTACGACCGGTTCGTGCGCTGCGATCTGCTGTCGCTCGAGGACACCGAGCGCGCGCTGGTCGGCGCGCGCTACGCGGTCTACCTGGCGCACAGCATGATGCCGGCGTCGCGCCTGACCCAGGCGTCGTTCGCGGATCTGGAACTCCTGTGCGCCGACAACTTCGCGCGCGCGGCGGCCGCCGCTGGCGTCGAGCGGATCGTGTACCTGGGCGGGCTCCACGCCGAGGGCGCGCTGTCGCCGCACCTGCAGAGCCGCCTCGACGTCGAGCACGTGCTCGCGGGCACCGGCGTGCCGGTGACGGTGCTGCGCGCGGGGCTCGTGCTCGGCGCCGCGGGCTCCTCGTACCAGATCGTGGCGCGGCTGGTGCGCCGGTTGCCGCTGATGGTGTGCCCGGCGTGGACGCACACGCGCACGCAGCCGGTCGCGCTCGCCGACGTCGTCGCGCTGCTGGCGTTCGCCGTCGGCGATGCCGGCACCGCCGGCGGCGTCTACGACATCGGCACCCCCGAGGTGGTGTCGTACCTGGAGATCATGAAGGCGGTGGCGGCCAAGACCGGCGCGAACCGCCGCTTCCTCGAGGTGCCGCTGTTCTCGCCCGGGCTGTCGCGGCTGTGGCTGTCGCTGGTGACCGGTGCGCCGCGCGCGCTGGCCGGGCCGCTGGTCGAGAGCCTGCGCCACGAGATGGTCGCGCGCGACGCGCGGCTCGCGGAGGCCGCCGGGCTCGTGCCGACCAGCTTCGACGCCGCGCTGACCGCCGCGATCGACGAGGAGGCGCGGGGCAGCGCGCCGTTCGCGTTCGCGACCGGGCGGGTCGCGCGATCGCGCACGGTGATCAGCATCCAGCGCATGCGCCTGCCGCCCGGCCGCGACGCGGCGTGGGCCGCGCTCGCGTACCCGCGCTGGTGCGCGCGGGCGCTGCGCTGGCTGCTGCGGGTCGAGGTCGACGACGACGGCACCGCGCGCTTCCGGCTGCGCCTCGGCGGCCGGGTCATGCTGATGCTCGCCCCGGCGCGGCGCGCAGCCGATCGATTCCTGTATCGCGTCGCGGGTGGCGCGCTCGCGCGGCCCGGGCAGGCCGGGACCTTCGAGGTGCGATCGCTCGGCGACGGCACGCTGCTCACGATCGTGCGCGACTTCGAGCCGCGGCTGCCGTGGTGGATCTACCGCACGACCCAGGCGGTCGCGCACGGCTGGATCATGCGGGCGTTCGGGCGCTGGCTGGGCCGCGGCGCGCCCGAGTGACGCGGCGCGATGTCGCAGCGCTTGGCGCGGCGCCGGCTTCGCGGTACTGTGCGCGAATCCATGGGATCCCATGCATCTCCACCGCCCGAGGCCGCGCGCGTGCTCGACGCGCTCCGCCGGCTGGTCCGGTTCCTGCGCATGCCGGCGCCTGCGACGCGGGGCCCGGCGCTGACCGTGGCGCAGCACTTCGTGCTGGCGTCGCTGGCGCCCGGGCCCGCGCGCTCGCTGCGCGACCTCGCCACCCGCACGCTCACCGATCCGAGCTCGGTCTCGGTCGTCGTCGCGCGGCTCGAGAAGCTCGGGCTGATCGTGCGCCGGCCCGATCCGGACGATCGCAGGCGCGCGTCCCTGGCCCTGACCGCCGCCGGGCGCCGCGTCCACGCGAGCGCGCCGGTGCTGCCCCAGGTGCGGATCGTCGAGGGGATCGCGGCCCTGCCGCCGGCCAAGCGCAAGGCGATCGCGCAGGCCCTCGCCGCGCTGGTGCGCGCGGCTGGCGCCGAGGCGGTGCCGCCGCGGATGTTCTTCGAGGACGAGCCGCCGCGGACCCGGCGCCGTGGATAGGATCTCGCGCGATCGCCTGCCGGTGGCGCCGTCGCTGGCGCCGGCGCTGGCCGAGCTGCACCTGCCGACCCGCGGCGCGGTGATCGATCGGCGCGTCGCGGTGATCGCCGGCCTGGCGATCGCGGTCGCGATCGCCGCCGGCTTCGTCGCGCAGCTGCTGGCAGCGCTGATCGCGATCGTCACCAACCTCGCGTTCCACCAGCGGCTCGGCCTCGCCGACGCCAGCCCGTTCGACCACCAGCTCGGCGCCGCCGTGATCGTCGTGCCGATCATCGGCGGAGTGATCGTCGGCATCATGGCGCGCTACGGCTCCAAGGCGATCCGCGGCCACGGCATCCCCGAGGCGATGGAGCAGGTGCTGACCAACCAGAGCCGCATCCCGCGGCGCATGACGTTCCTCAAGCCGCTCTCGGCAGCGGTCGCGATCGGCACCGGCGGGCCGTTCGGCGCCGAGGGCCCGATCATCGCGACCGGCGGCGCGCTGGGCTCGTGGCTCGGCCAGGTGGTGCGGGTCTCCGCCGACGAGCGCAAGGTGCTGCTGGCGGCCGGCGCGGCGGCGGGCATGGCCGCGACCTTCGGCAGCCCGGTGGCCGCGGTGCTGCTCGCGATCGAGCTCTTGCTGTTCGAGTACCGCGCGCGCTCGGTGATCCCGGTCGCGCTCGCGGCCTCGGCGGCGACCGCGGTGCGCGTCGCGCTGGTCGGCGCCGCGCCGGTGTTCCCGCTGCCCGACGTGCTCGCGCCGGGCGCGGTCGCGCTCCTGGTCTACGTCGCGATCGGCGGGCTGCTCGGGGTCGCGTCGGTCGTGGTCACGCGCCTGGTCTACGGCATCGAGGACGCGTTCGAGCGCCTGCCGATCCACTGGATGTGGTGGCCGGCGATCGGCGGGATCGCGGTCGGCGTCGTCGGGTTCCTGGTGCCCCGCACGCTCGGCGTCGGCTACGTCAACATCGAGGACACCGTGCGCGGCGATCTGGTCGGTACGACGCTCGCGGTGCTGTGCGGCGCGAAGCTGGTGTCGTGGGCGATCGCGCTGGGCAGCGGCACCTCGGGCGGCACGCTCGCGCCGCTGTTCACGATCGGCGGGGCGCTGGGCGCGCTGGTCGCCGCGGGGATGGCGCAGGTCGCGCCGGGCTACGCGATCGACCCGCGGCTGGGCGCGCTGGTCGGGATGGCGGCGATGTTCGCAGGCGCGTCGCGCGCGCTCCTGGCCTCGGTGGTGTTCGCGTTCGAGTGCACCCGCCAGCCGATCGGGCTGTTGCCGCTGCTGGCGGGTTGCGCGGTCGCCTACTTCGTGTCGGCGCTCTTGATGCCGAACTCGATCATGACCGAGAAGCTGGCGCGGCGCGGGCTGCGGGTCCGCGGCGACTACCAGGTCGATCACCTCGACGCGCTCGCGGTCGCCGATCACGCGTCGAAGGCGCTGATCACGCTCGACGCGCAGACGACGGTCGCTGCGGCGCGCGCGATCCTCGCGACCGCGCACCACCAGGGCTTCCCGGTCGTCGAGGATGGCGCGCTGATCGGCGTGCTCACCCGCCGCGATCTGGTCGAGCCGGCGCTCGCGGACGACACGCGGGTCGGCGCGCTGGTCCATCGCGCGCCGGTGGTGGTGCACCCCGATCACTCGCTGCGCGACGCCGCCGATCACATGGTGACCGCCAACGTCGGGCGGGTCGTGGTGGTGACGCGCGCAGAGCCGCGGGTGCCGATCGGGATCCTCACCCGCGGCGATCTGCTCGCCGCGCACGCGCGCCGGCTCGACGCCCGCCACCGGCGCTGATCACGGCGCGAGCACGGCGGTCGGCTGCCGCTCGTCGACGCCATCGCCGAAGCTGCCGGCGAAGCGCGCGCCGGCGCAGGCACGGGTGCCGTCGGCGCGCACGCCGCAGCGGAAGCCGTAGCCGCCGTCGAAGCTCGCCCACGTGCCGCTCGGGCCAGGGATGTTGCCGTTGACGTCGTAGGACGGGAAGTTGTCGGTCCAGCCGTCGGTCGTGCCCCAGTAGCAGTGCAGCTCGCCGGCGCCGCGCAGCGTGCAGACCCCACCGTCGAAGCGGACGATCGCGGTGTGATCGGTCGCGGTGCCGACCTGGATCATCGGGCGCGCCCACGCCGGATCGTAGACCAGCGAGCTGCAGTAGAACGCACCCGAGACTTTGCGCGCGCAGGTCACGCCGTTCGGCGTGGTCAGCACCTCGGCCCAGTCGCTGTCGGTGCCGATCCGCGTCGGCACGAGCGCGGCCGCGCCGTTCGTGTTGATGCCCCAGCCCCACAGCGAGCCGTCGCTGCGCAGCGCCGAGGCGCGCTGTCCGCTGACGCTGACCTGGACCCAGCCGCTGGCGGCGGGAACCGTGATCTGCACCGGTGCGTTGCGCTGGAGCTGCGTGCCGTCGCCGACCTGACCGTAGTTGGGGAGCGCGACGGGATAGTTGTTCGTGCCGCCGCCCCAGCAGTACAGCGAGCCGATGCTGGTGATCGCGCATGTCGAGTACGCGCCGGTCGACACCGCGGTGTAGTCGCTGCCCGCGACCGCGACCGGCTGCGTGCGCAGCTGCGCGGCGCCGTCGCCGAGCTGGCCCTCGTTGCCGTGGCCCCAGCAGTAGACCTTGCCGCCGCGGATGCCACACGCATGGCCGTCGTCGAGGTTCGCGTCCGTCGTGACGTCGAGCGCGGTCCAGTCGGTGGCCGGGCTCACCGCGCGCGGGGTGTAGCTGAGCGGCAGCGCCTGTCCGACGAAGAAGCCGAGGCCCCAGCAGGCGAGGGTGCCGTCCTTGCGCAGGCCGCAGCCGCCGGTGTTGCCGACCGCGAGGCGCTGCCAGCCGGTGTCGACATCGACGACCTGCGGCTCGTTGCCGGGGATCCCGCGGCCGAGCCCGCCGTCCGCGAACCGGTTGTCGCCCCAGCAGAGGATGTCGCGCGCGCCGAGCGCGCAGCGCAGATCGTTCTTGCCCGCGAGCGCGGTGAACGGCGCGGTGCTGCTGATCGGCTGCGGCGCGCTGGCGTACGCGTCGAACGCGTCGATCGAGCCGAGCTGCGCGCGCAGGTTGTCGCCCCAGCACGAGACCTGGCCGCTGGTCGCGATCGCGCAGGTGCCCGTCGAGAACGTGCGCACCGCGCGCCAGGAGCCGGCGACCTGCACCGGCGTCGCGCTGTCGACGGTGTCACCGGTGCCGAGCTGACCGCTCCAGTTGCCGCCCCAGCACCACAGCGCGCCGCCCTCGCGCAGCCCGCAGGTGTGGCTGTAGGCGGCGCTGACGTCGAGCCAGTCGCTCGCGGTGCCGACCTGGGTCGGCGTCAGCAGGCGATCGAGCATCGGATCCTGACCGCTCTGGCCGTCGAAGTTGCCGCCCCAGCAGAAGAGCGCCCCGGTGCTGTCGATCGCGCACGTGTGGTAGTCGCCCGCGGACGCCGCGCGCCACGCGCCGGTGCCGACGCGGGTCGGCCGCGGCTGCGAGGTCATGGTCCCGTCGCCGAGCTGGCCGTCGGAGTTGTAGCCCCAGCACGACAGCGCACCGTCGGTGGCGAGGCCGCACGCGTGGTCGCCGCCCTGGGCGAGGGTCGCGAACGCCGGCGCGACGCGCGTCGGGACGAGCAGGTGATCGGCGACCGCAGGATCGCCGAGCTGGCCGTCCCAGTTCGCGCCCCAGCAGTAGGTGCCGTCGGGGCGGCGCGCGCAGAAGGTCTCGCGGCCGGCGGTCAGCGCGCTCCAGTCGGTCGCGGTGCCGACGCGGGTCGGACGCGACACCGCCTGATCCTCGTCGACGCCATTGCCCAGCTCGCCGGCGTACGCGCGGCCCCAGCAGTACAGGCCGCCGTCGCCGGCGATCGCGCACATCGCTTGCGCGCCGCCCGCGACCTCGCGCCAGGCGAACGCGAGCGACCACGCGTGGGTGGCCGGGGTCGCGTCGACGTTGCCGGCGGCGTCGATCGCGCGCGCGGCGAACGTGTGCGCGCCGGCCGCGAGGTGGGTGAGCGCGATGGCGGACTCGCACGGCGCGAACGCCGCGCCGTCGAGGCTGCACTCGTAGGTGCACGCGGTGGCGTCGCAGCCCAGCGCGAACGGGCTGGTATCGACGGTGGCGAGGTCGCCGCTGGGCGTGGCCTCGAAGCGCGTGTCAGGCGCGGTGTCGACGACGTCGTCGCCGCTGGTGTCGCTGCCGCACGCGGCGGCGCTGAGGATCACGGCCGCGGCCAAGAGCTCGACAGATCGCATGGACTGACTCCCCGGGGCGCGTGTCGCCCGCATCCCAGGCAGTGGCAGTCGCGGCGCGATCGATCACCGCGATCGCACGATTTTCCGGCGTGTGAGCCGGCCCACGTTGCGTGTGGGCGCGCTTGCTACGCGGGCGCCGGGACGTAGCGCGACTGCGGGCGGATCAACCGGCCGGCGCGGCGCTGCTCGGCGACGTGGGCGGTCCAGCCCGCGACGCGGCTCACCGCGAAGGTCGGCGCGAACAGCGTGCGGGGCAGGCCGACCGCGTCGAGGATGACCGCGGTGTAGAACTCGACGTTGGCAGCGAGGGTCCGGTCCGGGTACCGGACGCGCAGGATGCCGGTGGCGGCGTCCTCGACGGCGCGGGCCATCGCGAGCCGGCCGGTCGACGCGCCGAGCGCGCGCTCGAGGTCGCCGACCGCGCGCTCGAGGACCGCGGCGCGCGGGTCGCGCACGCGGTAGATGCGGTGGCCCATGCCCATGATGCGGCGGCCGGCGGCGAGCTCGGACTCGAGCCACGCAGCGGCGTTGGCCGGCGTGCCGATCGCGTCGAGCATGTCGAGCACCGGGCCGGGCGCGCCGCCGTGCAGCGGGCCCTTGAGCGCGCCGATCGCGCCGGTGACCGCGGAGATCGTGTCGGACGCGGTCGAGGCGATGACGCGCGCGGTGAACGTGGAGGCGTTCATGCCGTGATCGCTGACGGTCACGAGATATTGATCGAGGGCGCGTGCGCGGGCCGCGGAGGCCGGCTCGCCGGTGACCATGCGCAGGTAGTCGGCGGCGTGGCCGGCGTTCGGGTCGGGCGCGATCGGCGCGAGCCCGACCTTGCCGCGGGTCCAGGCCGCCGCGAACACCGCCATCGCGCCGGTCGCGGCGATCGCGTCAGCGGCGGGGTCGCTGGAGGGGAGCTGCGCGATGCCGGCGCGCAGCGCGTCCATGCCATCGGCGGCGGCGAGCGCATCGCCGAGGCGGGGCAGGCGCGCGAACGCCTGCGCCCGGGCGGCGCCGAGCGCGGCGCGGGTAGCCGCCATATCCGGCGGTGCGCCGGGCAGGCCGGCGGCGCGCCAGAGCATCGCGGTGACCTCCTCGAAGCCGGCGCGCGGCGCCAGCTCCTCGACGTCGTGGCCGGCGATGACCAGGTGGCCGCGCTCGCCATCGACATCCGACAGCGCGGTCTCGGTGGCGATCACGTTCTCGAGTCCGGGAGCGAAGATGGGTTCGGGCTTCATGGCTTCTACGATGAGATGTAAGGTCGACCGGTATGGTTGATCAACGTGGATTCGACAATCAACCATGGGTCGATGCCGACGCTGCGGCGACCCTGCTCGGGGTCCAGCGGCGCACGCTGTACGCCTATGTCTCGCGCGGCCTGGTGCGCAGCGCGCCGGGCGCGCGCGGCAAGGCGCGGCGCTACGATCGCGGGGATCTCGAGCGGCTGGTCGCGCGGCACAAGGCCCGCGCCGGTCACGGGCCGGTCGCCGCGGGCGCGCTGCGCTGGGGCGAGCCGGTGCTCGAGTCGTCGATCACCGCGATCGGCCCGCGCGGCCCGAGCTATCGCGGCCACGTCGCGGTCGACCTCGCGGAGCGGGGGACGGGGCTCGAGCGCACCTCCGAGCTCCTGTGGACGGGCACGCTACCGGAGGCGGCGACGTGGTCGCGCGGCGCGCTACCGTGGGCCGCGCTCGCCAAGATGGCGTCCGACGGTGCGCCCGGCGCCGCACTGCCGCTCGCGGTGGTCGCGCTCGGGCTGCGCGATCCGGCGCGCCACGACGCGCGGCCGGACGCGGTGCTCGCGCGCGCACGCGCCGCGATCCCGGTGCTCGCCGCCGCGACCTCGCTCCGCCACGCCGACGCGGCGATCGACGCGGCGACCGTCGCTGGCGTGCTCGCGCGCGCGCTCCTCGGCAAGTCAGCGGGGCGCGATGCGATCGCCGCGCTCGACGTCGCGCTCGTGCTCATGGCCGATCACGAGCTCAACGCGTCGACGTTCGCCGCGCGCGTCGTCGCCTCGACGGGCGCCGATCTGTACGCGTGCTTCGCCGCGGCGCTCGGCGCGCTGTCGGGCCCGCGCCACGGCGCGATGTCGGCGCGGGTCGAGGGCCTCATCGACGAGGTCGGCACGCCGCGCCGGGCCGCCAGCGTGCTGCGCGATCGGCTCGCGCGCGGCGACGAGCTGCCCGGCTTTGGCCACCCGCTCTATCCCGACGGCGATCCGCGCGCCGCGCCGATGCTGCGCCTCGCGCAGGAGATCGGCGGTGACCTCCCGCGGGTGCGGACCGCGCTCGCGGTCGCGGAGGCGGGCGTCGCGGTCACCGGCGTGCACGCGACCTGCGACGTGAGCCTGGTCGCGCTCGCCGACGCGCTCGGCCTGCCGCGCGGCGCGGCCGCGGCGATGTTCGCGATCGGGCGGACCGCGGGCTGGGTCGCGCACATCATCGAGCAGCGCGCCGCGGGGTTCCTGATCAGGCCGCGGGCGCGGCAGGGGTGATCACGCCACCGCGCGCCGCGCCTCGCCCGCGCCGAACCGCAGCCGGATCGCCTGTGCGCGGTACGCGAAGATCGTGCGCAGCTGCTTCTCGACGAACAGGCGGTTCGCGATCCACCCCAGCGGGCCGAGCGGCGGCGCGTAGTAGACGCGGTCCTCCATGATCGTGCGGTCGCCGTCCGCGCGGAAGTGGTGCTCGTGCCACCACGCGCGGTACGGGCCGCGGTGCTGGGCGTCGACGAACTTCGTGCCGGGCTGCCAGTCCTCGATCACCGTGCGCCAGCGCATCGGCACGCCCGAGAGCTTGATGCGGTAGTCGATGGTCGCGCCGACGGCCATCGCGATCGGCGTGGGCGTCTGGATGTCGAACCGCAGGGCGCTGGGGGTGAGCAGCGCGAGGTTCTCGGCGGCCGCGAAGAACGGCATGACCTCGGCGAGCGGTCGATCGATCACGGTGTGCGCGACCAGCACGTAACGCGCCGGACGCTCGACGAGATAGGGCACGGTCGGCGCCTCGGCGGCGCGCAGCCGGCGGATCGCGATCGCGTGGCTGCCGACCAGATCCTCGAGCGCGCCGTCGAGGGCGGGGAACTCGAAGCGGAAGCCGGCGCGATCGAGCGCGGCCGGCACGACCCGCTGGCTGCCGAGCAGTACGCTCGCGGCCTCGCCGAGCATCGCGCGCATCGCGAACCCAGGCGCCGGCGCGAACGCCGGCCGGTGGTAGGCGCGGCCCAGCGCCTTCGCGAACGCGCGCTGTGGCACGGGCGCGGGGCCGACGACGTTGACCGCGCCGCGCACGGTCGGCGTGGTCAGCATGAACGCGAGCGCGCGGACCGCGTCGTCGAGGTGGATCCACGAGAGCCACTGCGCGCCGCCGGCGATCGGGCCGGCCAGGCCGAGGCGGGCGAGGCGCGCGAGCGGGCCGAGCGCGCCGCCCTCGCGGCCGAGCACGATGCCGATGCGCGCGCAGACCACGCGGGTCGCCGCGGCGCCGACCGCGCGCGCCGCGTCTTCCCACTGCTCGCACAGCTCGGCGGCGAAGCCGGTGCCGGCGGCGGCGGTCTCCTCGAGCAACTCGTCGCCGCGATCGCCGTAGATGCCGATCGCGCTGGCCGACAGCAGCACCGGCAGCGGCGTCGCGCGGCGCTGGATCGAGGCGATGATCGTCTGCGCGGTCGCCACGCGGCTCTCGATCAGCTCGCGCTTGCGCGCCTTCGTCCAGCGCTTGCCGACGATCGGCGCGCCCGCCAGGTGGACGACCGCGTCGGCGCCGGCGATCGCGGCATCGAGGCCCACGGCATCGGCGATCGCGACGCACGCGACATCGGGCCCGAGCTCGGCGTGCGCGCGCTCGAGGTCGCGGACCCAGGCGGTGACGCGGTGGCCGTGGCCGACCAGGTGCGACGACAGCGCGCGGCCGATCATGCCCGTGGCGCCGGTGAGGACGATCTGCATGGAGCCTTTGATGTCGCCGCGCCCCGAAGGTTGCGCGCTCATCGAGGCGGTCTGTGCTTCGTCAACCAGGCTCGCAGCTCCGCGAGATCGCTGGCGCCCTCGGCCCCGGCATCGACCAGCTGGGCGACGCCGGCCTGCGCGGTGGCGATCGCCGCGGCGCGGTCACCGGCGGCCCACTGCGCCGCCGCCAGGACCGCGCGCATCGCGCCGCGTCGGGCGAGCCCGGCCTCGGCCTTGTCGGCGATCGCGATCGCAGTGCGCAGGTCGACCTCGGCCTGGGCGGCGTTGCCCGCTGCGATCCGGCACTGCCCGAGATCGGCGAGCGCCTCGGCGCGGTCGAGGCTGTCCGGTGCGGCGGTCGCGAGCCCCGCAGCGGCGCGCGCGAAGTAGGGCTCGGCGCCGCGGCAGTCGTTCGCGCCCGCGAGCAACTCGCCCAGCCCGAGCACGGTGTTGAGCGTCTTCGGGTGCTCGGCGCCGAGCGCCTTGGTGTTGATCGCGAGCTTGCGCTCGAACGCGGCGCGCGCGCCGGGCACGTCGCCGCGATCGGCGAGGATGTGGGCGATCGCGTCGAAGGCGTAGGCGACCGATGGGTGCTCGGGGCCGAACGCGGCGAGCTTGATGTCGCGCGACCGGTACGCGAGCGCGAGCGCGTCGTCGAGCTTGCCCTGGCGGCGGCGCACGGTCGCCAGGTTGCCGAGCGAGGTGGCGACCAGCGGATGGTCCACGCCGAGCTCGTGCTCCCGGATCGCCAGCGCGCGGGTGTAGAGCCGGTCGGCCTCGTCGAGCTTGCCCTGCTCGGCGGCGACGTTGCCGAGGTTGTTGACCGACATCGCGACGACCAGCGTGTCGGGCCCGAACGCGCGCTCCTTGATCGCGAGCGCGCGCTCGAGGTACGCCCGCGCCTGCGGCAGGTCGCCCGCGTCCTCGGCCGCGATCGCGAGGTTGTTGAGGATGCTCGCGACCCGCGGGTGCGCGGGGCCGTCGAGGCGGATCTCGGCGGCGAGCGCCTCCTCGCCGAGCGAGCGGGCCAGGGCGAGATCGCCGGTGTCCTTGGCCACGGTCGCGAGCGCGCCGGTGACCGCCACGACGTCGTGGCTGTCGGCGTCGGCGGCGAGCAGATCGCGCCGGGCCGCCAGCATCGCGGCGCGGGCGTCGTCGTAGCGGGCCAGCGCGAGCAGCGCGTCGCCGCGCGCGGCCGCCAGGTTGGCGCGCAGATCGCTGGCGTCGCTCGCGCGCGCGATCAGCACGTCGACGATGGCCGCGATGTCGAGCGCGCGCGCCCCCGCGACCTGATCGTTGGCCAGGGTCTCGACCAGGCGCACCAGCGCGTCCGCCGCCAGGCGATCGTCGTGCGCGGCGCCAGCGAACCGCGCGGCCGCGAGGAACGCGGGCTCGGCGCCCGGGGCCTCGAGCGTCGACAGGATCCGGCCCTCGAGCAGCGCGGCCTCGGCC
>JAIOQA010000386.1 GCA_021413675.1 Deltaproteobacteria bacterium
GATGCCGTCGCCGCAGCGCGGGGTCTGGCAGTTGTTGCGGCACGCGTCGGTGTCGACCAGGTTGCCGTCGTCGCACTGCTCGCCGTTGATCGCCTCGACCACGCCGTTGCCGCAGGTCTCGATCTGGCAGAGCGCCGAGCAGCCATCGCCCGCGCTGAGGTTGCCGTCGTCGCACTGCTCGACGCCCGGCGCGCCCAGCGGCGTGAACTGGTTGTTGATGAGCCCGTCACCGCACGTCGGCGCCGAGCAGTTGAAGTCGCAGGTCGACGAGTTGCCGCTGGTGTCGCAGGTCTCGCTCGCGCTGGCCACGCCGTCGCCGCAGCGCGGGGTCTGGCAGTTGTTGCGGCAGCCGTCGAGGTCGTTGGCGTTGCCGTCGTCGCACTGCTCGCCGTTGATCGCCTCGACGATGCCGTTGCCGCAGCTCTCGCTCTGGCAGAACTGATCGCAGCCGTCACCCGGATCGGTGTTGCCGTCGTCGCAGATCTCCGCGCCCGGCGCGCCGGTCGGCGTGAACGCGCGGTTGACATAGCCGTCGCCGCACGTCGGCGCCGAGCAGTCGGTGTCGCAGGTCTGCGAGTTGCCGCCGGTGTCGCACGCCTCGCCGGCGACCGGGTTCGGATCGCCGTCGCCGCAGCGGGCGATCGTGCAGTTCGAGTCGCAGAACGAGGTGTAGCTGCCGACCGTGCCCGGATCGCACTGCTCGCCCGCCGCCATGTTGACGCGACCGTCGCCGCACAGCGGCAGCGTGCAGTTGGAGTTGCAGCCGGCGACGTTGGCGCCGACCGCGCCCGGATCGCAGAGCTCGCCCGCCGGGGCGTTGGGGCGGCCGTCGCCGCAGATCGGCACGGTGCAGTCGCCGTCGCAGTTGAAGGTGTCGCTGCCCGACTGGCCGTTGTCGCACTGCTCGGTCGCCGGATCGAGCAGGCCGTTGCCGCAGCCGGCGCCGCCCTGGCAGTCGTTGCGGCAAGCGTCGGTGTCGACGAGGTTGCCGTCGTCGCAGACCTCGGGCGGGTTGGGCGGGCTGCCGCTGGGGCCGTTGCCGAGCACGTCGAGGATGCCGTTGCGGCAGGTCTCCTCGGACAGGCAGTTGGCGCTGCAGCCGTCACCGGAGACCTGGTTGCCGTCGTCGCAGACCTCGGCGCAGCCGGTGCCCTGGGTCGAGGCGTTCAGGCAGATCGTCGGATCGGTGACCCGGTTCTTGGGCAGGTTGTCGTCGGTGACGCCGTTGCCGCAGGTGTTGTTCGACTTGCAGTCGTTGCGACAGCCGTCGTTGTTCTCCATGTTGCCGTCGTCGCAGGCCTCGCCCGGGTCGACGATCGTGTTGCCGCACTTCTCGAGCTTGCAACTCGCCGAGCACGTGTCCGTGAGCACGTCCGGGCCGTTGTCGCACTGCTCGTTGGCCTCGAGGTTGGCGAGGCCGTCCTGGCAGGTCGGCAGCGAGCAGTCGCGATCGCAGTCGGCGGAGTCGCCGCTCGCGCCCATCGCCGGGCCGCCGCGACCGTTGTCGCAGGCCTCGCCCGCGGACGCGTTGCGCACGCCGTCGCCGCACGCCGAGATCGTGCAGTCGTTGTTGCAGGTCGCGGTCTCGGCCACGCCGTTGCCCGGATCGCAGGCCTCGGTCTCGGCCCCCTGCATGTCGATGAACCCGTCGCGACACGCCGCGTGCTTGCACGTCGTCGGGCAGTCGTCGTTGTTGTCGAGGTTGCCGTCGTCGCACTCCTCACCGGCCTGGACGACGCCGTCGCCACAGCTGTTGGTGACATCGACGCAGCCCTTGCCGTCGGCGGTGCAGGTGAAGCCCTCGGGGCACACCACGCCGCCCACGCACGTGGTGGTCTTGGTGTCGTAACATCCACCGAGCAACGCCGCCGCCAGCACCGCCGCGATCGCCGCGGCGCGCGGCGCGCGGGGCGTGTGGCGAGCGATCAGGAACCCGAGACGCATCACGGAACCGGCCATGAGTCACCCTCGTGCACTGCGGAACCACTCCGCGCGGCCACGGTACGTGGTCGCGCAGCATCTCCCCGAACTCGAGCCCATCGCTCGGGGTGCGAGCCCACGCTCGACTCCCGCGCCGATAGTATCGCCAGCGGCCGCTTGGCTGCACGCGGAAGCGCACGCGCTGTGCGGACGCACACCCCATGGGCAGCACGTCACCGCATCCGGGTCGACCAGTCTCACGCCGCGTGCAGAGGTCAGCGTTTGACCGAGACCGTCACCTGGGGCGGCACGACCTGCACGCCGACCCCGGGCGGGAGATCCTCGATCACGACCGGCACGGCATGTCGGGTGAGGTCGGTGGCGCTGACCGCGATCGAGGCGTGGACCTTGGCCGCGATCGCGCGCTCGACGCCGCGCTGGCCACCGGTCAGGACGACGTCGACCTGGGCGGGCTCGACCTTGAGCTTGCCGGGATCCGCGCCGCTCACCGCGACCGCGACCGACCCGACCCGCCGCGACACCAGCACCTCGTCGATCGCGACCGCGACGCTCACGGTCGGCGGCGACACCTCGACGCCATCGGGCGCGAGGACGGCGACCTCGACGGAGAACGGATCGCTGCGGCCGTCGATGTGGATCTCCTCGGTGCGGAGGTTGGTGAGCGCGCTGATCACGCCCTCGGGGCCGCGCGCGGTCACCGAGGCCAGGTCGCGCCGGGTCTCGGCCTCGTCGAGGCGGAAGCCGTGCATCGGGCGGCCGGCGAACGTCGGGGTGATCGGCACCGCCTTCTGCGCGCGCCGCTCGAACGCGACCCGCACGACCCGCGGCGAGATCGAGGTGATCGTCAGGCCCTCGGGCAGGTGGATCATGTCAGACGTGATCGCGACCTCCCCGCCTGGGGTGCGCGTGAGATCGAGGTTGACGCGATCGACCTCGCGCTCGTCGAAGTGGCGGATGAGCCGCCACGGCCCGCGCACGGTCAGCCGGACCTCGTCGACGCGCTC
>JAIOQA010000487.1 GCA_021413675.1 Deltaproteobacteria bacterium
CGTTCCTTCATCGGGTCGGTCGCTTTCCAGGTCATGCGCCACGGTCGCGAGCCCGCTGACGAGAGTGTCAAGGGTGTCCGTGGGCAACGGGGCCGATGTGTCACGGATGTCCCGAGGCTGACCTGTCAAGGATGTATCAGGACTGTACCCCCCCGTCTCGAGAATGCCCTTGTCGTCATTCGGGGCTTTCGCTATGATGTCGGCGAAAACAAGATGGCGACGCAGAAGACCTTCGAGTTCCGGACCCATGGCGGCAAGCGGCCGGGGGCAGGCCGGCCCCCGCGGGGGCCGCGCTCGAGCGAGAAGCACAAGGCGCGACCTCCGGTCGATCCGCGGCACCCGTTGCACGTCGTGATCCGCGCGCGGCCGGGCCTCAAGCTCCGGCGCCGTGCCGGGTGGCTGGCGGTCCGCCGGGCGCTCGAGGTGAGCTACCAGCGGCGGGACTTCCGGGTCTGCCACGTCTCGGTGCAGGCGACGCACGTCCATCTCATCGTCGAGGCGAACGACCACCAGGCGCTCGCGCGCGGGATGCAGGGATTCCAGGTTGCCTGTGCGCGGCGGTTCAACCTCCAGACCCGCCGAAGCGGCGGGGTCTTCGCGGACCGCTATCACCCGCGGCCACTGACGACGCTGCGCGAGGTGCGCAACGGGCTGGCCTATGTGCTGAACAACTGGCGGCGCCACCGCGAGGACCTCGCGGCCCGCCACCTCGCGTTCGATCCATTCGCCTCGGCGCGCGCGTTCGATGGCTGGGCGGGCAATCCTCGCCGCGCGCACCTCGAGCCGGTGCCGGTCGTGATGCCGACCACGTGGCATCTGACTCACGGCTGGCGTCGGTACGGCCCCGTCGATCCGCGAGAATGTCCCGGCCCGGCGCCCGGATCCGCATCGCGATAGCGCCGAGCGACAGACTCGATCGGCGCGAGGCCGGCCAGGCGGGCCGATGCCTGCGGTCAGTGCACGGTTGGCCGCGCGCGGGGAGCGCGCCTGGGCCGGGGGCCGAGCTTGGCGAGCGCGGCGTTGATGTCATCGAGCGCGAAGGCCTCGGGGTCGATCGGTCCGTCGAGCCACTCGAGGAGCTCGTCATGGCGCTCGTGCTCGGGATCGTCGAGCGCCTCGAGGAGCTCGGCGTAGCCGTGGACCCCGCCGCAGTCCTCGGGTGGGCAGGCGCGCGCGCCGGCGATGCACGTCGGGAGGCGGACATCGGGCGCAGGTACGAGCGCCTTCTCGACGACGATCTGGTGGCGCCAGTCGTCGCCGAAATCGTACTCGTACGTGAAACGCTGGCGTGGGCTGACCAGCGCGCCGAGCCGGTGCCGGCGCTCGTCGAGGAGGCCGTCCGCAAACTCGTCGACACCGGGGCATCCGTAGCGGGCGCCGTCGATCTCGAACGCGTGGAGGTGAGCGTCGGTCCAGCCCATCGCGCGCTGCACGATGTCGTGCAGCGCCGCTAGCGTCACGTCAGCGGGCACGACGACGCGGCGCCAGATCGGCGGCTTGAGGCCCTGGAGCGTGATCTTGAGCTGAACGGCCGACGACGTGCTCGCCGTGGGAACTCCTCGCTGCCCGGACGGTGTGGTGGGCAGGCGCGGATCGTACGGCGCCCTCGCTACGACTGCTCGAGCGCCGCGCGGATCTCGAGCGCCGCGACTCGCTGGGCGCACAGGAGGCCGACGATCGCGCCGACCGCGAGGCCGCTGCCGACCGTGGTCGCGACCGAGGCGAGCGGCACGTGGACGTGGACGTACCAGCCGAGCGAGGCGGCGAGCGTGGACACGACCCAGAGGCGCGCGAGGTAGACGCCGAGCAGCGCCGCGGCGATGCCGCCGAAGGCGCCGAGCAGCACGGCCTCGCCGACGATCATGCGGGCGAGCTGGCCGCGCGACATGCCGATCGCGCGCAGCATGCCGAGCTCGCGGGTGCGCGCGAGCAGGCTCACCAGCAAGGTGCTGAGCAAGGCGAGCAGCCCGATGCCGAGCGCGGCGATCTCGATCGCGCGGGTGTAGCCGAAGCTCTCCTCCATCATCTCGTCGAACTGGCCGCGCAGCTCGCTGTTCTTGGTCGCGATGAGGCCGCGCTTGCCGAGCGTGGCCTCGAGCGCGGTGCGCACGTCGTCGACCGACGATCCCGGCGCGACCTCGACGGCGAAGGCGGTGACGAGCGGGTCGCGCCACAGGCGCTTGTAGACCGCGCGCGACAGGTACAGCGTGCCCTCGGGGCTGCCGTAGTCGACGACGGTGCCGAGCACCGCGAACGGCTGCGGACCGCTCGGGGTCTGGAGCGTGAGCGTGTCGCCGGTGGCGACGCCGAAGTGCGCGCCGAAGTTCTGCGAGATCAGCGCGCCGACCGCGTCCTTCGCGAACAGCGCGCCGACCGCCTCATCCACCGGGCGATCGATCACGTCGAACCACGCGTTGCCGACCCGCGGGTGCTGCGGCTCCATCGCCTTGATGACGATCTGCCGACCCTGGTGGCGGTGATGGACGATGCGGAAGCCGCGCGCGCCCTTGCCGTCGGCGATGTCGACGCCGGGGATGCGATCGATCTCGGCGCCGAGCGACTCGTCGAGCGGCTGGACATCGAGCGCGAGCACGCGGCCGACCGAGCTGACCCACAGGTCCGAGCGCAGCACGCGATCGTTCCAGTCGCCGATGCTGGTCGTGAAGCTGCTCTGGATGACCGCCATCGTGATGACCAGCATCAGGCCGATCACCAGGCTGAGGACGTTGCCGCCGGTGCGCGCGGGATCGCGGAGCAGGTTCTGGGCGGCGAGGCGCAGCACCGCGAACCGGCCGAGCGGGCCGCGCGCATCGACCAGCCAGGCCAGGCCGCGCAGCCCGAGCGCGACCAGGAGCGGCGCGGCGAGCACCGCGCCAACGACCCCGAAGAGCGGCTTGATCGCGTCGAGCGCAGGGTTCGAGATCCCGGTCGCCGACAGCGCGCCGAACGCCGCCAGCAGGCCGATGCCGATCGCGCGCAGCAGCTTCGCGCGCCGGGTCTTGGCCACCGCGGGCGCGCCGGCCGGCCCCGAGCCGAAGGCCTCCGAGCCGCTGATGCGGGTCGCCTGCCACGCCGGCCAGATCGACGCGAGCACCGCGGCGACCAGGCCCGCGATCACGCCCATGATCGCCTGCGCCGAGGAGAACTGCAGATCCGCGACGTCGATCGGCGTGACGTACTGCCGCGACATCGACGCCGACACGCGCTCGACCAGGAGGCCGGCGAGCTCGCGCCCGAGCAGCGCACCGATCGCGCCGCCGAGCACGCCCATCCAGGCCGCGTCGATCACGAACATCGCGAGCACGCCCTTGCGCGACGCGCCGACCGCGCGCAGCACCGCGATCTCGCGCCGCCGATCGGCGACCGCGACCGCGATCGTGTTCGCGACCAGGAACATGCCGATGAGCAGCGCGAGCAGGCTGCAGAACGCGAGGATGCCCTGGTAGCCCGCGACCATCTTGGCCAGCGCCTCGGACTGATCCTCGCGCCGCTCGACCCGCAGGCCCGAGCCGCCGGTGCGCCCCGCGGTCGGCGCGTCGAGCGCCGCCTGGATGCGCGCCGCGAGCGCGACCTCGTCGACGCCGGCGGCGGGCACGATGTCGATGCGATCGACCTTGCCGTCCTTGCCGAACATCTCGCGCGCGCCATCGATGTCCATGATCGCCACGCCGCCGCCGTAGGCCTTGGCCGGGCCGCTGGGCTCGAGGAGGCCGCGCACGGTGAAGCGCTTGGTGCCGAGCGCGGTCAGCAGATCGATCGTCGAGTCGACCTGGAGGCCGCGCGCCGCGGCGAACCGCTTGGTGACGATCAGCGAGTCGCCCTGGTTGAGGAACTCGAGCGGATCCTCGATGACGTCGGTGTCGGCCTGGTCGCCGCGGTAGTCGCGGACCGCCGACTCCTGCAGCAGATCGATGCCGAAGACCACGAGGGTCTGGCCGTCGAGCGTGCGGGCGCGGCTCTCGATCATCGGCACGGCGGAGGCGACACCGTCGACATTCTTGACGGTCTCGACCGCCTCCTCGCCGAAGCCGGCCTCGGAGCCGAGGACGGTGAAGGTCGCCTTCCCCGTCATCGAGCCGACGTTCTCGCGGAAGAACGCGAGCGTGGAGTCGTTGATCGCGCTGATCGCGACGAACAGCGCGACGCCGAGCGCGATGCCCAGGATCGTCAGCGCGACGCGCAGCGGCTTGCGGCGCGCGTGCCGGAGTCCCGCGAAGCGGAGCAGGTTGCGGATCACGGGATCACGCCGCGGGCTCGTCGCGCTCGACCACGCCGTCGCGCAGCCGGATCACCCGATCGGCGAGCGCGGCCGCGCGCGGATCGTGGGTGACCATGACGACGGTCTGGCCGCGCTCCTTCACGGTGGCGCGGAACAGCTCGAGGATCAGCGTGCCGGCCTTGCTGTCGAGGTTGCCGGTCGGCTCGTCGGCGAGGATGAGCACCGGATCGGCGATCAGCGCCCGCGCGATCGCGACGCGCTGGGTCTCGCCGCCGCTCAGCTGATCGGGGCGGTGATGCCGGCGCTCGCCGAGCCCGACCCGCTCGAGCAGCTTCTGCGCCTGCGGCGCGACGCTGGCGAACGACGCGCCGTCGAGGAGCAGCGGCAGGCAGACGTTCTCCTCGGCGCTCAGCGTCGGCAGCAGGTGGAAGAACTGGAAGACAAAGCCAAGCTTGCGCCGGCGAAACGCCGAGAGCCGCGCATCCGAGAAGGTCTCGATCGGCTCGCCGCCCAGGCGCACGCTGCCGCCGGTCGGGCGGTCGAGGCCGCCGACCAGCTGCATGAACGTGGTCTTGCCCGAGCCGCTCGGGCCCATGACCGCGACGAACTCGCCCTGCTCGACGGACACATCGACGCCGCGCAACACCTCGACCGCCTGCCGGCCCTGGCCGTAGGTCTTGGTCAGCCCGCGGGTCTCGAGGATCGTGGTCACGCGGCCTCCGTCATCGGGCGCGCCGGCACCCGGCGCATCGCGGTCTTGCCGACGACGACCGAGCTCATCTTCTTGATGCGCGCGAACAGGCCCTCCTGCACGTAGGGCACGCCGTAGCGCGCGCACAGCGCCTTCACCTTGGGCGCGACCTCGCGGTAGCGGAGCATCGGCAGGTCGGGCCAGATGTGGTGCTCGATCTGGTAGTTCAGCCAGAGCTGCAGGAAGGCGACGAGATCGCCGCCGGTGCGGTAGTTGGCCGAGCTGATGACCTGGCGCACCGTGCCTTCGACCTTCGAGGCCGGGCGATCGTCGTAGCGATAGAGATCATCGCCGGCGTGGTTGGGCAGCACCACCGCGAGGCTGTGCATGTTGGTGAGCACGTCGCCGAGGAACGAGTTCCAGAACGCGCTCCACACCGCCCACGGTCCGAGCGGCGCGAACAGGAGCGGCAGCGCGACGAAGTGCATCGCGCTGTACGGCAGGACGCCGGTGCGCAGGTACTCGGGATCGAGGATCGAGCGCGCGATCGTCGCCCAGTCGTAGTGGCCGAGGGCCTCCTGGTCCTGCTTGCTGGCGCCGCGCGCCTTCCACACCCGCAGCGCGTTGGGCCCGTAGAAGCCCGGGCGCCAGATGAGCGACAGCACGCCGAGGCCGGCGTAGCGCAGCGCCTTGGGCCCGGGCCAGTCGCGCAGCATCTCGGTGTTGCGCTCGATCAGATCGGGATCGCGCGCCTCGCCGGTGTGCGAGTGGTGCATGACGTTGTGCTCGTAGACCCAGGCCTCGGGCGTGACCCAGTCGGCCCAGTCGCGCAGCCGGCGACGGCCACGCGCGAACACCTTGCTGGTGTACTGCGGCGGCACGCCGGGCACCTTGTCGTAGCCGCGGTGGCCGATGTGGTGCATCAGCACCCAGCGGCTAGAGCGCCCGAGCGCGAGCGCGAGCGCGCTGAGCGGGTTGGGCGCGATGCCGGCGGTGGCCAGGCCGACCGCGGTGCAGGCGCGGCCCCAGCGCTCGAGCTTGTAGAGGTGCGCGAGGTCGTCCTTGCCGAGGCTGGCGTCGATCTCCGCGCGGAGCGCGTGCAACTCGCGCACGAAGCCCTCGCAGTCGATCGCGGACAGGTCGAGATCCGTCGCGGTGTCGCTCATGATGCCTTCCGGGTCGCCACCGCCGCGCGCCGCTCGAGGCGCATGCGCACGCCGTGGCGCGGGTACACCGACAGCCCGGCGCGGACGTCGGTCGGATCGAGATCGTCGACGAGCACCGCGCGGAACCGGCGCGCGAGCGCGGCGGTCATGACCAGCAGCTCCTGCAGCGAGAAGTGCGAGCCGATGCATGCGTGCGGCCCGCGACCGAACGGCACGTAGGCGTTGGGCGAGCGCGCGGCGACCGCCTCGGGCAGGAACCGATCAGGATCGAAGCGCGCGGGCTCGGGCCACACCGCGGGGTTGTTGTGCAGGGTCGGGATCGACATGAGCAGGTGGCTGCCCTCGGGGATCCGGTTGCCGCCCATGTCGACCTCGGTGACGGTCGTGCGCGCCATGAACCAGACCGCCGGGGTCTGGCGCATGACCTCGTCGATCACGCGCCGCGTGTACGCGAGTTTCGGCAGGTCCTCCATCGTCAGCGCGCGATCGCCGAGGACATCATCGAGCTCGGCGTGCACGCGCGCCTCGATGTCGGGGTGCTGCGACAGCTGATAGAAGGTCCAGAGCAGCGCCGATGACGTCGACTCGAAGCCGGCGATCAAGAAGGTCAGGAGCTCGTGGACGATCTCCTCGTCGCTCATGCCGGCGCCGGTCTCGGGATCGCGGGCGCCGAGCATGCGCGTGATCATGTCGATCGCATCCGGCGCGAGCGGCGCGGCGCGGCGGCGGGCGATGAGCCCGAGCGCCCAGCGATCGAACGCGCGCAGCGCCGCCTTGGTCTGCAGGTTGAGCGGCGACGGGAACCACCACGCGCCGAAGAGCGGATATGGAAACGCCTCGAGGTAGCGCTTCATCGTCGAGAACCAGCCCTGCAGCCTGGCGTGGTCGTCGCGCAGCTCGGTGTTGAACAGGCAGCGCGTGTTGACCTCGAGCGACAGCTCGTTCATCTCCGCCTTCATGTCGAAGGCGGCGCCGCTCGCGGCCTTCGCGTCCCAGCGCGCGGCCCAGGTCTCGGCGGAGGCGATCATCGTCTCGGCGAACCCGCGGATCGCCGACGCGCCGAACAGCGGCGCGACCCGGCGGCGCTGCTGCCGCCAGTGCTCGGGCGCGCTGGTCGCGAGCCCGGAGCGGCCGATGTTGCCGATGCGCTGGTAGATCGGGTTGCGCGCGTCGACGCGATCGACGATGCGGTCCTTGTTGACCAGGACCATGCCGACCAGCTCGGGGTCGTTGACCAGGTAGAAGTCGAAGAAGCCGCGCGCCAGCACCAGATCGCCGAACTCGGCGCGGAGCTGGTTGCAGAAGCCGACGGCGTTGCGCGCCAGCTGCCACTGCTTGTAGAAGCGCGGCGCGACCCCGAGCGTGATCGGCGCGGTCATCAGGCGAGGACCTGGAGGTTCGCCAGCGCGCGCTTGCCGCGAAACGCCTCGCGGCCGTGGAGCGTGCGGCGGTTGTCGATGAGCAGGAGGTCGCCCTCGCTCCACTCGTGGAAGTAGCAGTAGCGATCGCTCATGAAGATCTTGCGCATCTCCTCGAACATCGCGGCGCAGCGATCGTCGTCGATGCCGGGGATGCGCAGCATCCAGCTCGCCTGCTCGCCCGGCCGGAACGGGAAGCCGACGTTCAGGTAGGTCTTGCCCGCGACCTCGGCGAAGCCCGGGATCGCGTGCCACTTGTCGGCGGCGGCGGTGTAGTAGCGATCGACCGGGCGGCCCTCGATGCCGTGCTCGCGCAGGATGCGCAGGGTCTCGGCCGGGACGTCCTTGATCGCGCCGTCGATGTCCGACACGAACGTGCGGCCACCGCCGGTGACCTCCTTGTACTCGACGCAGAAGATGCCGACGAGATCGATGGCGTTGCCCATGAGCGCGCCGTCGTGGTGCAGCGGCATGAAGCCCTGACCGAGGAGCACCTCGCCCTGGTCGGTCTTGGACGCGTCGATCTTGAGGACGTGGCCCTGGCGGCGATCGTTCTCGGTGAGCTTGCCGAACTGGCCCAGGTACGGGATGAGGTCGTCGATCGTGACCGGGTGCTGCTTGAACGCGAGCCACTCGTAGCGCGCGATCAGCGCGCGGATCTCGGCGACCGAGAAGTCGGTGACCTTGCGGTCGGTGATCAGGGCTCCCTTGCCGGAGGGCGTGAGCGGCGAGTAGGTCATGACGAGACTCCGTCCTTCTGGTCCGTGGTGACGTTCGTGGTCGCGCCGGCGGAGGACCGGCCGATCTGAGACTTGAGGATCTTGCCGAGCGGGCTCTTGGGCAGGGCGGGCCACACCACGGTCCGCTTCGGCAGCTTGTAGTCGGACAGAACCGCGCGGAGCTGGCGCGCGAGGCGGTCGTGGATGGCCTTGCTCGCGCTCGCGTCGGTCGCCGCGGCGGCCGCGTCGGCGTCGCGCAGCACGAGGTGCGCGACCAGCGACTCGGCGCCGAGCGCGTCCTTCTCGCCCAACACCGCGCACTCGGCGATCCAGTCGACGGCGATGATCGCGGTCTCGACCTCGGAGGCGTAGACCTTGAGGCCGTTGACCTTGATGAAGTCTTCCTTGCGGCCGACGATCCGGAACATGCCGTGATCGTCGACGGTCACGATGTCGCCGGTGTGGAGCCAGCCGCCCTCGAGGCGCTCGCGGGTGGCCTCGGGCGCGTTGATGTAGCCGGTGAACATCGCCTTCGACTGCACGAGCAGCTCGCCCTCGTGCGCGTCGTCGCCGGCCGGATCGAGCTTCCAGTCGATGCCGTCGAGCGGCACGCCGACCGAGTCGTAGGCCACGCGGCCGTTCGCGTGCATGTTCACGCAGATCACCGACAGCTCGGCGAGGCCGTAGCCCTGGCGGATGTGCACGCCGTACTTGGCGAAGAACGCCTCCGCGGTGGCGCGGGCCAGCGCGGCCGAGCCGCAGAACGGCAGGCGCAGGGCGGACAGATCGGGCGCGTCGCCCAGGCCGAGCTTGACGGCGACATCGTAGAACTGCGGGATCGAGCTGAAGAACGTGATCTTCAGCCGGGCGAGCTCCTCGAGGATGTAGAGCGGGAACGCGAACTTCGGC
>JAIOQA010000338.1 GCA_021413675.1 Deltaproteobacteria bacterium
GACGCGGTCGGCGGCGGCCGGATCGATCGCGCGCAGGCACGCCACGATCGCGTCGCCGAACGCCGCCATCGATCGATACCGGCGCTCGGGCAGGACCGCGACCGCGGTGACGACGAGCGCGTCGAGCCCGGGGCAGGCCGCGAGCTCGGGCCGGCGCGATGACGGCGGCACGCGCGGCGCGTCGATGTGCTTGGCCAGGATCTCGATCGGCGAGCGCCCGGTGAACGGCCGCTCGCCGACCAGCATCTCGTACAGCATGATGCCGAGGCCGTAGACGTCGCTGCGCGCGTCGAGCTCGAGGCCGCGCGCCTGCTCCGGCGACATGTAGCAAGGCGTGCCGACCACCTTCGACGCGCTGGTCACGTCGGTGTAGTCGCCGGCGGCGCGCGTCAGCTTCGAGATCCCGAAGTCGATGATCTTGATCGCGTCGGCGCCGACCAGGAACACGTTCGCCGGCTTGAGATCGCGGTGCAGGATGCCGACCCGGTGGACGGCGTCGAGGCCGCGCGCGCAGCGCGCCGCGATCGCGAGCGCGCGGGCCGGCGCCAGCACCGGCGTCTGGTCGAGCGTCTCGGCGAGATCGCAGCCGTCGAGGTACTCCATGACGATGAACTGCGTGCCGTCGATGTCGACGTCGAAGTCGGTGACGTCGACGATGTTGCGGTGGCGCACGCGGCTGGCCGCGATCGCCTCGCGGTGGAAGCGCGTGATCATCTCCGAGCTCTGCGCGGCGGCGGGCGACAGCACCTTGATCGCCACGCGATCGCCGGTGAGGTCGTCGGTGCCGGCGAAGACCGCGCCGTAGCCGCCGACGCCGATCTGCTTGCTGAGCCGGTAGCGCCCGCCGAGGATCCGGTCGCCGGACGGCGTGCGGCGCCGCGCCACCGCGTCGTCGACGACCACCAGCGGCGTCGCGTCGAGCGGCGAGACCCGGCGGCGCGGCGTCGGGTTCGCGATCTCGCCGGCGACCACGTGGAGCTCGAACGGGGTCTCGGCCCGCCGGCCCTCGACGTCGGTGGTCAGCCCCGGATCGGTCTCCGCGGGGTTCGCCCAGTCGCGCAGCGGGACGTCGTGGGCCCGGCAGCGCCCGGCGCGATCGCCGTAGACCTCGCCGCACGTGGGACAGACCCTCATCGCGGATCCTTGCGCGGGCGCGGCAGGCCGTGCTCGTCGAGCCGCGCGATGAGCGTGCGGCGCGAGATGCCAAGCAGCTTGGCGGCGCGGGTCTGGTTGGCGCCCGCGCGCGCCAGGGCGTCCTCGATGAGCGCGCGCTCCTGCGCGCGCATCCCGCCGCGCAGATCGACCGGCGGCGGGGCCGGCGCGATCGGCGGCGAGCTCGCGGGCCGGAGCTTGCGCATCTCGAACGTGCTCGCCATCTTGTCCGCGGGCAGGTGCGCGAGGGTGATCGTCGGCGTCGTGCACAGCAGCACCGCGCGCTCGACCACGTTGCGCAGCTCGCGCAGGTTGCCGGGCCACTCGTAGCGGCGCATCGCGCGCAGCGCCGCCGGATCGATCGGCAGCGGTGCGCGGCCGTGGCGCCGACAGTACGCGGCGATGAACGCGGTCGCGAGCGGGCCGATCTCGTCGACGCGCTCGCGCAGCGGCGGGATCACGAGGGTCATGCCGTTGATCCGGAACAGCAGGTCTTGGCGGAACCGGCCGGCGGCCACCTCGGCCTCGAGATCGCGGTGGGTCGCGGCCACGATCCGCAGATCCACGGCGACGTCGTCGTCGCCGCCGACCCGGCGGACGCGCCGGGTCTCGAGCACGCGCAGGAGCTTGGCCTGGAGCGCCAGCGGTAGGTCGCCGACCTCGTCGAGGAACAGCGTGCCGCCGGTCGCGGTCTCGAGCAGGCCGGGCCGCGCCCCGACCGCGCCGGTGAACGCGCCGCGCTCGTGGCCGAACAGCTCCGATTCGAGCAGGTCCGGCGCGAGCGCCGCGCAGTTGAGCCGCAAGAGCGGCGCCGCGACCCGCGCCGACAGCGCGTGCAGGCGCTCGGCGACGATCTCCTTGCCGACGCCGGTCTCGCCGAGCACGAGCACGCTGATGTCGCTCGCCGCGACCCGCCCGAGCAGCCGGTGCAGGTTCTTCATCGCGGCGCTCTCGATGATCAGGCCCTGCGGCTCGTCGTCGAGCGCCACCGCATCGACGCCGGCGCACGCGCGCGCCATCAGCGCCTCGGGCACGCGGCCATCGGCCGGGTACGCGGCGAGCCCGGTGCGCACCTCGGCGCCTGTCTCGGCGAGCCGCGCCCGCAGGCGGCGCTCGAGCGTGCGGGCGAGGTCGTCGGTGGCATCGGCGATCAGCACCTCGTAGTCGTCGGGCCCGTAGCTCGCGACCACGTCGGCCGGCCGCAGGCACGCGAGCAGCACGGCGTGCACCGCCGCGGCGCTGTCGGCCGGCGCGGTGGCGCGCACGCGGAGCAGCGCGAAGGTGGCGTGGGCCTGCTCGGCGCGCGCGCACTCGTCCTCGAGCCGGGCCTCGAAGTAGCCGTGGGTCCAGATGCGGCGCGGCCGGATCGAGGCCTGGCGATCCTGGAGCATCAGCATCACCGAGCCGAGCTCGAACGCCGCGCCCGGTGGCAGGGTCGCGATCACGCCGCGCTCGAGCCGCCGGTCGTCGACGAACGTGCCGTTGGCGCTGCCGAGGTCCTCGATCTGGGTCGACTCGCCGATGCGCAGTAGTGCGTGGCGCCGCGAGATGCAGCTGACGTCGATCGCGATGTCGGCCTCGGCCGCGCGCCCGAGGATCAGATCGCCGCGGGCGGGCAGGGCGTGGGTGCTCACGAAGCCGTCGCCGATCACCAGCAGGCAGCGCGCGCTGCCGGCGTCGCTGCGCAGCAGCTCGACCGGCGTTGGCTCGTCGCTCGAGAACTGCCCGCGTAGCACCGTGCTCGTGCTCCTGTGCAACCGTGACGCCGCCGCCAAGCGGCGAGAATCACGAGGTCGACCGTGCGTCC
>JAIOQA010000339.1 GCA_021413675.1 Deltaproteobacteria bacterium
GCGCCGCGCTGGGTGATCGCCGGCCACGCCTGGCCCGATCCGCACGCGACCGCCGATGTCGTGATCGGCGATGTCGGCGACGCGCTGCACCGGATCACCGCCGCGCTCGCGCCGCGGGCCGCGCATCCGTCGTGGGCCGCGACCTGGCGCGCCGCCGATCGCGCCGCGGTCGGAGCGATCGCGACCGCGCTCGTGTCGCTCGCCCTCGAGCGGGACGCGGCCGAGTTGCTCGAGCCCGCCGCGCTGCGCTCCGCGATCAGCGCCGCGCCGCCCGCGGCCCAGCTGGTCCTCGGCAACAGCCTGCCGATCCGCCTGGTCGACGCCCTCTGTCCGGGCGGCGGACCGTACCGCCGGGTGCTGTCGCAGCGCGGCGCCAACGGCATCTACGGCCTGATCGCCGGCGCGGTCGGCGCGGCCACCCTCGGGCCCACGCTGCTCGTCCTCGGCGACGTCAGCTTCGCCCACGACGCTGGCGCGCTCGCCGCCGCCCGCCACGCGCGCGCCCCGCTCGCGATCGTCGTCATCGACAACGGCGGCGGTCGCATCTTCGATCAGCTGCCGCTCGCCGCCAGCGCGCTGCCGCCCGGCGAGTTCGCCCGGCTCTGGCGCACGCCGCCCGCGCTCGATCCGGTCGCGGTCGCGCAGGCGTTCGGCTGCCGCGGCGTCTGCGCGCCCTCCGGGGCCGCGCTCGCCGACGCCGTCGCCGACGCGCTCGAGCGCCCGGGCACGACCGTCATCCATGTCCCGGTCGCCGCCGAGTCGGCCGCGATCTTCCGCCGCGCCGCGCTCGCCGCGCTCGCGGCCGAGTCCCCCGCCGCTGGAGTCGAGAGATGAGCAGCCTCAAGCCCGCCCCCGTGTCCCGCGAGATCCCCGCGTGGCACCGCCACCCTGGCTACGAAGACATCCGCTACGAGACCTCCGATGACGGCATCGCGAAGATCACGATCGCGCGGCCCGAGGTGCGCAACGCGTTCCGCCCGCAGACGATCGGCGAGCTGATCCGCGCGTTCGATCAGGTCCGCGACGACAGCAAGGTCGGCGCGGTGATCCTCACCGGGGAGGGCCCGGACGCCTTCTGCTCGGGCGGCGATCAGCGCGTGCGCGGCGAGGGCGGCTACGTCGGCGCCGATGGCGTGCCGCGGCTCAACGTCCTCGATCTGCAGATGCGCATCCGCTACCTGCCCAAGCCGGTGATCGCGATGGTCGCGGGCTTCGCGATCGGTGGCGGCCACATCCTCCACCTGGTCTGCGATCTGACGATCGCCGCCGACAACGCCAAGTTCGGCCAGACCGGCCCGCGGGTCGGCTCGTTCGACGCCGGCTTCGGCTCGAGCTACCTCGCCCGCATCGTCGGCCAGAAGAAGGCGCGCGAGATCTGGTTCCTGTGCCGCCAGTACGGCGCGCAGGAGGCCCTCGACATGGGCCTGGTCAACACCGTCGTGCCGCTCGCCGAGCTCGAGCCGACGACGATCGAGTGGTGCCGCGAGATGCTGCGGCTGTCGCCGACCGCGCTGCGCTTCCTCAAGCACGCGATGAACGCGGACTGCGACGGCCAGGCCGGCCTGCAGGCGTTCGCCGGCTCGGCGACGCTCCTCTATTACATGTCGGAGGAGGGGCGCGAGGGCAAGGAGGCGTTCCTCGAGAAGCGCCCGCCCGACTTCGGCAAGTACCCGCGCTTCCCGTGAGCGCGCGCCGCGAGTGAACCGATGACGACGCCGTCAGCAGCAGCAGCGTGGTGGTCCGCGGCGCGCCCGCGCACGCTCACGACCTCGATCGCGCCGGTCGCGGTCGGCACCGCGTGCGCCCACGCCGATGGCGGCATCGCCGTGCCGGCGGCGCTGGCCGCGCTCGGCGGCGCGTTCGCGATCCAGATCGGCACCAACTTCGCCAACGACGTCTTCGACGCGAAGCGCGGCGCCGACGGCCCCGATCGCCGCGGCCCGCCGCGGGCGGTGTCGATGGGCTGGATCAGCGCGCGCGCGATGCTGGTCGCGATGATCGCCGCGTTCGGCGTCGCGACGGCGTGCGGCGCGTACCTGGTCGCGATCGCCGGCTGGCCGGTGGTCGCGATCGGCGTGGCCTCGGTGCTGTCCGGGATCGCGTACACCGGCGGCCCGTACCCGCTCGCGTACCACGGCCTCGGCGACGTCTTCGTGCTGGCGTTCTTCGGTGTGGTCGCGACCACCGGCACGGCGTTCGTGCAGCGCGGCCACGTGCCCGGCCTCGCGCTCCTCGCCTCGCTGCCGATCGGCGCGCTCGCGACCGCGGTGCTGGTGGTCAACAACCTGCGCGATCGCGATGGCGACGCCAAGGTCGGCAAGCGCACGCTCGCGGTCGTGCTCGGCCGCCGCGGCGCGCTCCTCGAGTACGCCGCGCTGGTCGCCGCGTCGTACGCGATCCTCATCCCGGTGATCGCGGCGCGCGGCCCGTGGCTGGCGCTGCCGTTCCTCACGCTGCCGCTGGGCGTGGTGCAGTTCCGCGCGCTCGCCGCCGCCACCGACGGGCCGTCATTCAATCGTTGCCTGGCTGCCACCGCGCAGCTGGTGCTCGTCTACGGATTGTCACTCGCGCTCGCGATCGTGCTGTCCTCCTGAGGCAGACCATGATCACCCTCGAGCACCTGTCCTGCGAGATCGTCGGCGACCCCGAGCGCCCGACCGCGATCGTGATCGCGCGCGGCGCCACCGGCGCGATCGGCCTGGGCGAGGCCCAGCCGCTGCCCGGGCGCTCGCCCGACACCGTCGCC
>JAIOQA010000340.1 GCA_021413675.1 Deltaproteobacteria bacterium
GCGCGCAGCAGTACGCCGCCGGCAACTTCAGCGAGGCCGCCGCCACCGCGCGCGCCGCGCTCGAGAGCGCGACCGCGAGCGAGGCCACGACCCTCCGCGCGATGGCCAGTGACTACACCACCGTCGGCGCCGCGATGGCCACGACCGGCGCGACCGTCGAGACCTATGCCGCCTACGGCCGCGCGCTCGCCGCGGATCGCCGCGCCGGCGGCGATCACGGCCCGACGATCCGCGAGCGCCTCGGGCAGCTCGCGCCCAAGGCCGCGGCGTCGTACATGGCCAAGTCGAACTTCGAGGCCGCCAAGCGCGCCGCCGACACCGCGGCCGACTTCGGCTCCGGCAGCAACTCCACCGTGGTCCAGGTCCGGCAGTCGCTCGAGCGCAAGGCCGCCGAGTTCTACGCCACCGGCCAGAAGATCCTGCGCAGCCAGCCCGACGAGGCCAAGGCGCTGTTCCGGCGGATCCTGAAGATGGTCGCGCCCGACAGCCCGAACTACCAGAAGGCCTACCAGGCCCTCAACACCCGCACGCGCGCTGCCGACGACGACGAGTGACGCGCGATCGGCTGCCGCCGATCGCCTGCGTCGTCAGCCCAGCAACTCGTGCAGCGTCTTCTCGAGCTTGTCGAACTCGAACGGCTTGTCGAAGTGCGCGTCCGCGCCGTAGAGCGGCGAGGTCAGCTCGTTCACCTGCTCGCCGATCGCGGTCAGCATCACGACCTTGATCGTCGCCGTCACCGGATCCTGCTTCAGCGCGCGCGCGACCTCCCAGCCGTTCTTGCCGGGCATCATCACGTCGAGGATCACCAGCGCCGGGCGCTCGCGCTTCGCGGCGGCGAGCGCCTGCACGCCATCGACCGCGGTGAGCACGCGGTAGCCGCGCTTGCCGAGGCGCAGGGACAGCATCGCGACGATCTCGGGATCATCGTCGACGATGAGGATGGTCTGCGCGGCGCCCTTGGACATGATCCGAGGCTATGGCCTCGCTGCCGTGCGGGTCAAGCGCGCGCATCGCGCACCGGCGGCGTGTTACAGAGATCGGGATGCGCGCGCGCCGGATCGCCCTGCTGATCGTGGCGATCGCCGCGCTGCTGGCGGTCGTGTCGCTGGCCTCCGACGTGGGCACGCTCGGCAACAAGCTCGCGGCCTTCGCGTGGTCGGCGTGGTTCGCCGCCGCCGCGCTCGCGGTCCTCAACTACGTCGTCCGCTGGGTGCGCTGGCAGCTCTACCTGCAAAGGCGCAAGATCGCCGTGCCAGCCGGCTCGAGCGCCCAGATCTTCGTCGCCGGCTTCGCGCTCGCAGTCACTCCCGGCAAGGTCGGCGAGCTGGTCAAGGCCTACCTCCTGCGCACCCTGCACGGCGTGCCGATCACCGCGTCGGCGCCGGTCGTCGTCGCCGAGCGCGTCAGCGATCTGGTCGCGCTGCTGGTGCTCGCGGTCGCGGGCGTGGCGATCTACGGCGTCGCGGTCAACGTCGTGATCGCGAGCGCGGTCGTCGTCGGCGCCGGCCTCGTGGTCCTCGCCTGGCCGCGGCTCGCGCACGGCGTCATCAACCTCGTCACGCGGCCGCGCCGGCTGCGCGGCCTGCACGATCGCCTGATGCACATCTACGACGGCCTCGCCGACCTCACGCGCCCGACCGTGCTGCTGTGGTCGACCGCGATCGGCGCCGCCGCGTGGATGTGCGAGTGCATCGGCTTCTGGCTGGTGCTGCGCGGCTTCGTGGGCACCGACGTGCCGCTCGGCCTCGCCACGCTCATCTACGCCGCGACCACGATCGCCGGCGCGCTGTCGTTCCTGCCCGGCGGCCTCGGCGGCACCGAGGGCGCGATGACCCTCTTGCTCGTGCAGACCCACCACGGCGTCGACAACGACACCGCGATCGCCGCCGCGATCCTCACGCGCCTCGCGACCCTCTGGCTCTCGGTCGTGCTCGGCGTGATCGCGCTCGCGATCGTGCGCCGCCGCGGCGGCCGCACCGAGATCCCCGGCGAGGAGCCGGCGATCGACGTGCCGCCCGCGGTCTAGAACGCGTACCCGACGGTCGCAGTGACACCCGCGCCCCGCGGCTCGTTCGTCGCCCCGGTGACGCTGTCGTGCCCGTTGCGGAGGTCCAGCGTCAGGCGCGCGCGCAGGTGGTGGTATCCAACATCGATCCCGGCGCGCGCGAACCCGAGCCACGCGGTGCGGCGCTCCTGCTGGTCGATATTCGGGCGCTGCGACACGTAGCCGAGATCGAGCCCGAACACGCCGCACACGAAGCCACGCCGCGTGCACGGCTCGACCTCGGCGCCAATCCGATACGCCTGGTAGTGACCGGTCACGGTATCGTCGATGAACCGACCTTGCGCGACCAGCGCGTGGACGAGCACCGGGCTCGACTTGACGCGGACACCGCCCTCGACCACGAACGCGTCGTTGAACCACAGATCGACCGAGGTCTCGCCGCCGACACCGACGTAGCCGGGCGACCGCCACGAACGCTCGTCGGCGCGCGCTGACGACGCGTCGAAGCCGGCGGCGACGAGCAGGGCGACGACGACATCGCGCGTGCGATTCGGCATGGCGCTTGATTGTCACTCGCATCTCATCGTCGGCGCAACACCGCCCGTGCGTCGGAGCCCGCGCCGCCACGTCCTCAGCCGTCGCTCTCCTCGCCGCGGTGATCGATGCCGAGCGCGCGCATCTTCTTGTAGAGGTGGCTGCGCTCGAGTTGCAGCTCCTTGGCGGTGTTCGACACGTGGTAGTCGTTGGCCTCGAGCGCAGCCAGCACGATCTCGCGCTCGGCGGCGGCGACCAGATCCTTGAACGGCGTGCCGCGCGCGAACTCGCCCTTCACCTTCTTCACCGACGGCAGCGCGTCCTGCACGTCGCTCTCGGTGATCACGTCGGCGTCGCCGGTGAGGATCGCGAGGCGCTCGACCACGTTCTTGAGCTCGCGCACGTTGCCCGGCCACTCGTGCTGCATGAGCAGGGTCATCGCCGCCGGCGCGACCTTCTTGGTGCGCCGGTCGTTGGCCGCGCACACGACCTCGACGAAGTGCTCGACCAGCGGCGGCAGATCCTCGCGCCGCGCGCGCAGCGGCGGCAGCTCGATCGGCACGACGTTCAGGCGATAGAACAGGTCCTCGCGGAACCGGCCCGCGGCGATCTCGTCGGGCAACGTCTTGTTGGTCGCGGCGATCACGCGCACGTCGACCTTGATCGTCTCGCCGCCGCCGACGCGCTCGAGCTCGCCCTCCTGCAGCACGCGCAGCACCTTGGCCTGCGCGCTCGGGTTCATGTCGCCGACCTCGTCGAGGAACAGCGTGCCGCCATCGGCGAGCTCGAACTTGCCGCGGCGCTGCTGCGAGGCGACGGTGAACGCGCCCTTCTCGTGGCCGAACAGCTCGCTCTCGATCAGCTCCGCCGGGATCGCCGCGCAGTTGAGCTTGATGAACGGGCCATCGGCGCGCTTGGAGTGATCGTGGATCGCGCGCGCCACCAGCTCCTTGCCGGTGCCGTTCTCGCCGGTGATGAGCACGCGGCCGGTCGACGGCGCGGTCTTGCCGATCTTGTCGAAGATCGCGCGCATCGGGCCCGAGCCGCCGATCATCGCGAACTCGGCCTTGGCCCGCGCCCGCAGCCGCGCGTTCTCGCGGGCGAGGCGGGCGAACGACAGCGCGTTCTGGACCGTGAGCAGGAGCTTGTCAGCCGACAGCGGCTTCTCGATGAAGTCGTGGGCGCCGAGCTTGGTCGCCTGCACCGCGGTCTCGATCGTCGCGTTGCCCGACATCATCACGACCGTGATCTCGGGGTGCGCGGCGCGGATCTTGGGCAGCACGTCGAGGCCGCCCATGCCCGGCATCATCACGTCGAGCAGCACGAGGTCGGCCTCGATCTCGTCGAGCTTGGCGAGCCCGAGCGCGGCGCCGCCCGCGACCTCGACCGCGTAGCCCTCGATCTCGAGGGCGCGACGAACAGTCGTCAGGATGTTGGGTTCATCGTCGACGACCAGAAGCGTGTTGCGCGCCACGCGGCGAACCTACCACCGCGGCCGGGCTGGGGCCCGGTCCGAGTGCGATGCGGATTTGACTCGAGCCCAGGGGCCCTTTACGTTCCACGCAACATGCGCGCACCACGAATCCACGTGTTTCTCATCGTCGCGGTCGCGCTGGCTGGCTCGTTCGCGCTGACCGGCTGTCCGTCGAAGAAGCCCAAGACGCCCGCCTGCGCCTCGACCGAGGACTGCAAGGACGGCCTGGCCTGCATCAACAAGACCTGCCAGGTCTGCAAGGCCGATGTGGATTGCGGCGACGGCATGGCCTGCAAGGCCGGCCAGTGCGTCGCCAAGCCCGAGTGCTCGACCGACGACGACTGCGGCACCGGCAAGGTCTGCAAGGACAACAAGTGCGCGGCCTGCGCCGCCGACAACGAGTGCGGCCCCGGCGGCAAGTGCTCGGCCGGCGCGTGCCAGCGCCCCAAGGCCTGCAAGAGCGACGACGAGTGCGAGGAGGACGAGGACTGCGTCAACGGCCGCTGCCTGTCGGGCACCGCGACCGCGCCGCAGGACACGACCTGCCAGCTCCAGACGATCTACTTCGGCTTCGACGCCGCGACCGTCGAGGGCGTCGAGCGCGATCACCTCGACGCCAACGGCACCTGCCTCGAGAAGGAGGCGGCGAAGAACGTCTACGTGATCGGCCACACCGACGAGAGCGGCACCGACGAGTACAACATCGCGCTGTCCGAGCGCCGCGGCCGCGCGGTCGCCGACTACCTCGCCCGGCTCGGCGTCGATCCGGCGCGGCTCCAGGTCGTGCCCAAGGGCGAGACCTCGCCGACCGGCCTCGGCGAGGAGAAGGACCGCCGCGTCGAGATGCAGTGGCGTTGAAGGCGTCCGGGTCGCGTCCGTCTCACCTCATAGCTTCACCTCCGAGGATCCGTATGCGCGCTTCGTCTGCTCTCGCTGTGGTGCTCGCCGCCCAGCTCGCCGGCTGCTTCTGGACGACCACCAAGAGCGAGGGCAAGGCCCTGCGCAAGGACGTCGACGCCCTCGGCTCGCGCGTCGACACCAAGGAGAAGGACCTGACCGCGCAGCTCGAGAAGCTGCAGTCGATCCTCGACGAGGCCACCAAGGTCCTCAAGCGCAACAGCGCCGACCTCGGCGCCGACGTGCAGGCGATGCAGGACGACATCCGCACGACCCGCGGGCTCATCACCGCGGCCAAGACCTACACCGACGAGATCAAGGCCAGCGTGGATCGCCTGAGCGCGCGCGTGGACACGATGGACGCGCGGCTCGCCGTGCTCGAGAAGGGCGGCGTCGCGACCACGGGCGGCGGCGGCACGCCGACCACCAACGGCGCCAACCCCGATGATCTCTGGGCCACCGGCCGCGCGGCGTTCGAGGCCTCGAAGTGGGACGACGCGCGCGACGCCTTCAAGAAGCTGGTCGTGCAGTTCCCGAACCACGACCGCGCCGACGACGCGCAGTACTTCCGCGCGGAGTCGTACTTCACGCAGAAGAACTTCGACGACGCGATCCGCGAGTACCAGAAGGTCTACGACAAGTACCCGGCCAGCCCGCTCGCCGACGACGCGCTGTTCCGCGCGGGCGAGAGCGCCGAGCAGCTCAAGAACTGCACCGAGGCGCGCGCGTACTTCGGCCTCATCAAGCAGAAGTACAGCAGCTCGAACCTGGTCAAGAAGGCCGACGAGAAGGACAAGGCCCTGAAGTCGGCGGCCAAGAACAAGTCGAAGTGCACGTCGTGAGCGCGCGCGGCTGACGCGCGGCACGCGTCGACGCTCGCGCACATGCCTGTGCGCGGTTCGACAGATCGGCAGATCAGCAAGCGGCCCGCGAGGGCCGCGCGATCACTTCCCGCCGAGGGTCTTGAAGCGCTGCATGCCGTCCGCCTTGAGCGGATAGGCCGGCGCCAGCTTGCTGTGACAGGTGCCGCAGTCGAGGTCCGCCTGCTGCTTCTTGGCGTCCTTCATCCACTTCTTCATCGCGTCCTTCGCGGCCTTCTGGCCGCCGGCCGCGCACGCGGTCTTCACCAGCACGGTGTCGAGCTTGGCGTGCTTGCAGTCCGCGCCGCCTGCCGAGGCCGGTCCCGAGAAGGACGAGGCGATCAGGATTCCAACGATACCGGACACCATCGCGAGGAGACCGAGCTTCTTCATAAGGAGCGAACCTCTGCTGGCTGGGACGTGTCGACCGGGGTCTGACGTTGCCTGGAACCGTTCATTCAACCGGCCGTGTTCCGCGAAACGTACAACGCCGGCTCAGGGTAGAGGCGGCATGCGCCACCAAGTCGCAAGCGCGCGGCCAGCCGCCGCAGGATCCGCGGCGCCGTTCACCGAGGCGATCGCCGCGGCGCCCGCGGCGCCGGCGGCCGCGACCTCCTCGCCGCGCTCCGGCGTGATCCCGCCGATCGCGATGATCGGCACCTCGCCGGCGAGCCGGACCGCCGCGCGGAGCATGTCGACGCCCGCGATCGGGTCGGGATTCTCTTTGGTTCCAGTCGCATAGACCGGACCGAAGCCGAGGTAGTCGGCGCCGCCCACGACCGCCCGCTCCACCTGGTCGAGGTTGTGGGTCGAGATGCCGATCGCGAGCCGACCACTGGCCACTTTTTGCGCACCTTCGAGAGACAGATCGTCCTGTCCGAGGTGAACCGCGTCCGCCTCGACCGCGAGCGCGATGTCGAGCCGGTCGTTGACCACCAGCAGCGCGCCATGGGCCCGCGTGACCTCCCGCGCCATGCGCGCGACGGCCAGGACCTCGGCGGCCGATCCCGGCTTGATGCGGACCTGCAGCACCCGCGCGCCGGCCGCGGACACCAGCAATTCCGCGAGGTCGCGGTCATCGCGATCGAGGATCGCGTAGTAGCCCGCGAGCGCCGCATGGAGCTCGCGGCGGCGTTCACCTGACAGCCTGTTGTCACGACCAGCGCTAGACTCGGACACCTTGTCTCCTCGATCGAAGCCGTCATCGTCGCCACCGTCGCCGTTCCGGCTGGTGTCACCGTATCAGCCGACCGGCGATCAGCCCAAGGCGATCGGCGAGCTGGTCGAGGGTCTGCGCCGCGGCGATCCCTCGCAGGTCCTGCTCGGCATCACCGGCTCGGGCAAGACCTTCACCGTGGCCAACGTGATCGCGCAGATCGGCAAGCCGACGCTGATCATGGTCCACAACAAGATCCTCGCGGCCCAGCTCTACGGCGAGTTCAAGGAGCTGTTCCCCGACAACGCGGTCCACTACTTCGTCAGCTACTACGACTACTACCAGCCCGAGGCCTACGTCCCGACGACCGACACCTTCATCGAGAAGGACGCGATCATCAACGAAGAGATCGATCGCATGCGCCACGCCGCGACCTACGCGCTCCTGTCGCGCAAGGACGTGATCATCGTGGCCTCGGTGTCGTGCATCTACGGCATCGGCGCGCCCGAGACCTACGCGCACATGACCTGCGAGGTCACCGCCGGCAAGCCCGCCGATCGCGACACCGTGCTGCGCCGCCTGGTCGAGCTGCAGTACGAGCGCAACGACCTCGACTTCCACCGCGGCACGTTCCGGGTCCGCGGCGAGACCGTCGAGATCTTCCCGGCCTACGAGGCCGACACCGCGATCCGCATCGAGTGGTGGGGCGACGAGGTCGAGACCATCGCCGAGATCGATCCGCTGCGCGGCAAGATCCGCCGCAAGCTCGACTCGGCGACCATCTTCCCGGCCTCGCACTACGCGACGCCCGCCGATCAGATGAAGCGCGCGGTCGAGCAGATCCGCGTCGAGCTGCGGGAGCGCCTGGCCGAGCTCTCGGCGCAGGGCAAGCTGCTCGAGCGCCAGCGCCTCGAGCAGCGCTGCATGTACGACCTCGAGTGCATCGAGCAGATGGGCTTCTGCTCGGGCATCGAGAACTACTCGCGCCACCTCTCGGGGCGCGCGCCCGGCGAGCCGCCGCCGACGCTCATCGACTACTTCGGCGACGACTACCTGATGTTCGTCGACGAGTCGCACCAGACCGTCCCGCAGATCGGCGGCATGTTCAACGGCGACCGCGCGCGCAAGGAAGTGCTCGTCGACTTCGGCTTCCGCCTGCCGAGCGCCCTCGACAACCGCCCGCTGCGCTTCGACGAGTGGCGCCAGCGCACGAAGCGCACGATCTTCGTCTCGGCCACGCCCGCCGAGTGGGAGCTGACCGAGGCCGGCGGCGTGTTCGTCGAGCAGGTCATCCGCCCCACCGGCCTCCTCGATCCCGAGATCGAGATGCGCCCGGTCGGTCAGCAGGTCGACGATCTGCTCGCCGAGATCCGCGATCGCGTGGGTCGCGGCGATCGCGTGCTGGTCACCACGCTGACCAAGCGCATGGCCGAGGACCTGACCGACTACTACAAGGAGCTCGGGATCAAGGTCCGCTACCTGCACTCCGACGTCGACACCCTCGAGCGCATCCAGATCATCCGCGATCTGCGCCGCGGCGAGTTCGACGTGCTCGTCGGCATCAACCTGCTGCGCGAGGGCCTCGATCTGCCCGAGGTCTCGCTGGTCGCGATCCTCGACGCCGACAAGGAGGGCTTCCTGCGCTCGGAGCGGTCGCTCATCCAGACCATCGGCCGCGCCGCGCGCAACGTGAACGGCAAGGTGCTGCTCTACGCCGACAAGGAGACCGACTCGATCAAGCGCGCGGTCAGCGAGACCGCGCGGCGCCGCACGCTCCAGGGCCTGTACAACAAGGAGCACGGCATCACGCCGGCCTCGACCAAGCGGTCGATCATGGAGATGCAGGTCGCCGCGCCGCTGCCCAAGAAGGGCAAGGGCCTCGACATGGGCGCGATCGATCTCAAGGCCATCGACGGCCTCGACTCGCTCCGCTCTGCCATCGCCAACGTGCGCGCCGAGATGAAGAAGGCCGCCAGCGATCTCGAGTTCGAGCGCGCCGCCGCGCTGCGCGACAAGGCGCGCGAGCTCGAGCAGCTCGAGCTCACGCTGCGCTGACGCCGTCGCGGATCAGACCCAGCAGGCCTGGGTCGCCGTGACCAGGCACGGGCTGAAGTAGGTGTGGTCGGTGACGACCGCGCGGGCGCCGGCGGACTGCTCCAGCTCCTTGATCCGCAGCGGGCGGATGGTGGTGGCGGCGAGACGGAGCGACTGGTTCGTGTGCTTCTTCATATCCAGGAAGAGCGCGAGGGTCGCGGTTGTGACGCCGCCGGATCGCGGATCAGGCCAGGTACGCGTACGGCGCGGCCGCGCGGACTTTCGGCTCGACCTCGAGCGTCCGCTCGACGTGGCCGAGGAGCGCGTGGACCCGCGTGAGCGGGTGCTCGGGGAACAGCGCGTCGTACTGCTCGTCCTCTGACAGGTTGCGGACCATCGGCCCGCGCGCCGCCGGATCGTAGCGGTCGGCGAACCAGCCGGCGAGTTCGAACCGGCGGAGCTGGACGATGTCGCCCGTCGGCGCGTGGAAGAGCCGGAGGCTCGGCGCGCGGGCAAGGGCCCGGTACCCCGTCGCATCGAACCGCATCAGGTCCAGCGTCCCGCCCCTGCGCCACCACGCCATGGCGCAGCTATATCAAACGCGCCGCGCGCCGGCACGCGCTAGCGCCGCCGGTACATCAGCCGCCAGACCGGCAGGCCGGTCTCCTCGGCGTTGGTCTCGCGCCACGACCGCGCGCCATACGGGTTGCCGCGGCGCCAGAACGTCCACTCGCCGGCCAGGTTCTCGAACACGTCGTCGCGGCGGTCGAGCACCTCCATCGCGTCGAGGGCGATCTCCCAGACGTCGCTCTGCACGAACACGTCGCCGCCCGGCCGCACGACCCGCGCGATGCCATCGGCGAGGGTCGCGTCGATCATCCGGCGATCGTGGTGCTTCTTCTTGAACCAGGGATCGGGGAAGTTGAGATAGACCCGATCGACCTTCGCCTCGCCGAAGATCAGCTCGAGGTGGTGCTGCGCGTGGCACGACACCGCGTGCACCGGCGCGCCGATCTTGGCGGCGTTGCGGTTCACGATGCCGACCAGCTCCTCGCGGATCTCGAGGCCGACGTAGTCGCGGCCCGGATCGATCGCCGCGCGCTCGAACAGGAACTGCGCATCGGCGCACCCGATCTCGACCTCGATCGGCACGCCGCGCAGGCGCGGGCGCTCGCCGCGGAACTCGGCGAAGAACGAGAGGTTCGGGTTGACGTGCTGGCGGATGCGCATGGCGCGGTGCGGATCTATCCCATGCCGCGCGCGACCGCCATGGTCACGGGCGCTACTCGTCGAGGACGAGCGCTTCGTGGTCGTGGGCCGCGACCTCGGCGTCGAGCGCCAGGTAGCCGAACTGCCGCACGTTGAGCGGCGAGTCGAGGCCGGCCAGCGCGAGCCGATCGACCCAGCGCCACTCGCCGAACTCCTCGTTGGGCACGACCTCGGCATCGGCCGCGACGTCGGCCACGAACACGAAGTTCATGTGCAGGCCCTTCGAGCCCGCCGGGTGCTCCTCGTAGCCGATGAGCCCGACCGGCACGCCGTCGAGGGCGCCGGCCAGCGCCGGGAACGCGGCGCTCATCCCGGTCTCCTCGCGCAGCTCGCGGACCGCGGCCTCGAGCGGGGTCTCGCCGGCCTCGAGCTCGCCGCCGATCGGCAACCAGGTCTTGAGCCGGCGATGGCGGATCACGAGGACCTCGCCGTTCACGCCGCCGCGCCGCGCATAGACCGCCACCGAGAACGCGCGCCGCTGGCTCATTGGATCGTGATCTCCACGGCGTTCGAGGACCGTCCCGACGACGTCAGGTAGATATCGGTCGACCCGAGCGCCGCCATCGTCGGGATCGTCGCCTTGATCTCGGTGTCGCTCCACGCGGTGGTCTCGGCGCGGATCGGCGCATCGACATCGATGTCGACGGTGCCCGTGACAGGCCCCGCGCACGAGCCATCCGCAGCGACGCCAGCGTCCTGGCAGAACCGCAGGCCGGTGAGCGTCACGGTGGCGCCGCGCGCGACCGTCGTCGGCGAGGCCGCGTCGATCTGCGGCCCGTTGGTGATGCAGGCCGACGTGAACACCAGCAGCGCCGCGAGCTTCAGCACGGCGCCCTCACTGCGGGACCTTCTTCCAGTCCTCGAGGAACTTCGCGAGCCCGAGATCGGTGAGCGGGTGCTTCGCGAGCTGCAACAGCACGCTCATCGGGCAGGTCGCCACGTGCGCGCCCATGCGCGCGGCCTGGTGCACGTGCATCGGGTGGCGGACCGAGGCGACCAGCACCTCGGTCTCGAAGCCGTAGTTGTCGTAGATCTCGATGATGTCCGAGATCAGCTCCATGCCATCGGTCGCGATGTCGTCGAGCCGCCCGACGAACGGCGAGACGTAGGTCGCGCCGGCCTTGGCGGCCAGCAGCGCCTGGGTCGCCGAGAAGCACAGCGTGACGTTGGTCTTGATGCCCTCGGCGGTGCAGGTGCGCACCGCCTTCAGCCCCTCGGGGATGAGCGGGATCTTCACGACGATGTTCGAGCGCAGCGCCGCGAGCTCGCGCGCCTCCTTCATCATCTCGTCGTGGGTCAGCGACACGACCTCGGCCGAGACCGGGCCCTTCACGACGTCGCAGATCTCGAGCAGGACATCGCGGAACTTGCGGCCGGTGCGCGCGACCAGCGACGGGTTCGTGGTGACACCGTCGACCAGTCCCATCGCCGCGGCTTCCTTGATCTCCTTCAGGTCGGCCGTATCGATGAAGAACTTCATGGTGCCTCCGCTTGCGTGGGCCTGGGGCTCGATCTAGCGTGCGGACTCTACGTACCAGCCATGATCCGGTCAATCGCCCGTCGAGCCCTCCTGTGCCAGTGACCATTGGCTGCACCGCGCTGCCCAAGCGGGTCGCGCGCGTCGCCTACTTCGGACAGCTCGATTACTTCGAGTGCAACCTCTGGTTCAACGGCCCGGTGAAGGCCGCGAGCTGGAAGCGCTGGGTCGACGACGCCGCCGCGGTTCGCGAGGAGCGTCCGGATAGCGGACTGCTCGGCGTGGTCGCGCCGATGATCATCACGCACCCGCTCGCGCGCGGCGTGGCCACCAAGTGGCAGGTCGCGCCCGAGGATCGTCCGCTGCTCGGACACTTCCGCGCCTCGGGATCCTCGACCCGCGCGCTCGACTGGTTCGTGAGCCAGATCGAGGCGCCGCCGGTCGTGGTCTTCCCGACGCCGGCGTCGTTCAGCCCGTCGGCGACCAACCGCGAGGCGCTGCACGCGTTCTTCGCCGAGCGCGGCGCCGCCGAGCGCTTCGGCGGCGCGGTCCGCGTCTGGCAGCCCGCGGGGCTCTGGGATCTGCAGACCGCGCTCAAGACCGCCACCGAGGCGGGCGTCGTGCTCGCGTGGGATCCCATGGGCGATCCGACCACGCCGCCGGACGTCTACGAGACCCTCGAGGCCGAGCAGATCTACTGGCGCCTGTCGGGCCTGGGCCGCTCGGGACCGCTGTCCGCGGGTCACCTCGACCAGCTCTGCGCGCTCGCCGAGGTCCGTGAGAACTCGTGGTTCGTGTTCTCGTCGCCGGATTCCTGGAAAGACGCGCGCCGCTTCAGCGACGCCGTCGGCCTTTGATCGCGGCCGAAAACGCCGCGGCCGGCGTCGATACCGACATGTCGGCACTGACGCTGGCCAGACTCGGCCATTCACACGCATTGCGTGCGATGAGTCGCATCATGTGGAATGACGCGAGATCGGTTTTCGCGTACCCGCGCCGCGGACTCGACCGCAGCACCAGGCCCGACGCCCTACCCGACCAAGTAGCTGTAGTTAGAAGTAAAACGTCGAGGATGGGACCGGAAGCTCACCCTTGAGCTTCACCGGCTCTGCAATCACGCGCGGCGCCGGACGCTCCACGACCTGTGGAATCGGCTCACGCTCGGGACGGCTGCTCTTCGCAACCGTCTTCTTGGCAGTCTTCGTATTCGGCTGCTGCTTACGGGCAGCGGGGCGCGCGGTCTTGCTTTTCATCGCCATGGATCCCCCCGGATCAGGCCAACGTCTCAACCCTACTGGTCGGGCCGTTTGAGTGTCAATGAGTGACCACCCCTTCCTTTACTTCGACTCGACCGTTCCCTATAAATATCCAACCACGGCGAAATAGGGTCTTTTCATGGAATTTCATCACGTTGCGGATCCGGTGACGAAGGCTCAAGCGGACGTTGTCGCCTTCTGTGTATTCGGAGATCCCGGGTCCGATCCGGCATTCAAGACCTGGAACGCCGTGCTCAAGGGCGGCCTGGCGGACGCGGCGCAGGCCGAGTCCTTCGAGGGCAAGCCCCAGCAGACGCTCACCTTCCTCACCGGCGGCGCGGTCCCCGCGAAGCGCATCATCGCGGTCGGCGCGGGTCCCCGCGCCGACTTCAATGTCGCGTCGCTGCGCGATCTCGCGGCCACCGCCGCGGCGGCGTCGAACAAGGTCGGCGCACGCTCGGTGGTGCTCGCGCTGCCGTCGACGGGCGCGGGCCGCGAGCCGCTCGCGATCCAGTTCGTCGTCGAGGGCGTGGTCGAGGGCGGCTATCGCTTCACCCGCTACCTGACCTCGGACGACGCCAAGAAGCCGTCGACGATCGGTCGGTTCGGCATCGCGACCGACACCAAGGGCAAGAAGCCGACGGCCGCCCAGGCCAAGGTCGTGAAGGCCGCGATCGATCGCGGCGCCGCGGTCGCCATGGCGGTGTGCCGCGCGCGCGATCTCATCAACGAACCCGCCGCCACGATGACGCCGACCGCGCTGGCCGCCGAGGCCCAGGCGATCGCCAAGCGCCACGCCACGGTCACCGTGAAGGTCCTCGGCCCCGCCGAGTGCGCCGAGCTGGGCATGGGCATGTTCCTCGCGGTGGGCAAGGGTTCCGACGAGGAGCCGCGCTTCATCCACATGACGTACAAGCCCAAGAAGAAGGCGACCAAGCGGATCGCCATCATCGGCAAGGGCATCACGTTCGACTCGGGCGGCTACTCGCTCAAGCCGTCGGCCAGCATGGAGGACATGAAGGTCGACATGTCTGGCGCCGCCGCGGTCATCTCGGCGATGGACGCGATCGCGACGCTGGGCACGACCCACGAGATCCACGCGATCGCCGCGTGCTGCGAGAACATGGTCTCGGGCCACGCGTACCGCCTCGGCGACGTGCTGACCTCGATGGACGGCACCACGGTCGAGATCAACAACACCGACGCCGAGGGCCGCCTGACGCTCGGCGACGCGATCACGTACACGCGCACCAAGGTCGAGCCCGACGAGATGTACGACTTCGCCACGCTCACGGGCGCGTGCATGGTCGCGCTCGGGCCCTACACCGCCGGCGTGATGTCCGACAACGAGGGGCTCGCCAAGGGCTGGCTGCAGGCCGCCGAGCGCTCGGGCGAGGACATGTGGCGGCTGCCGCTCCTGCCGCGCCTGCGCGAGCAGCTGAAGAGTTCGATCGCCGACATGCGCAACACCGGCGATCGGTTCGGCGGCGCGATCACCGCCGGCCTGTTCCTCAAGACCTTCGCCCGCGACACGCCGTGGGTGCACGTCGACATCGCCGGCCCGGCCTCGGTCTCGACCGCCCGGCCGTCGCAGCCCCGCGGCGGCACCGGTTTCGCCGTTGCGACCCTCGTGGAACACCTCGTTCCACGCTGAATCTGCGCGATAGCCCTGTGTTTTCAGCTGGTTGGCCTCGAAGGCGGGTTTGACTCAATGCGGCCATGCTGCTACCCTACGGAGCGGCAGTGTCGCGCAAGTCGAGAGGTTCCCGTTGAAGCAGTTATTCCAGGTTGGCGACAAGGCCGTGTACCCGGTACACGGGGTGGCGGAGGTCGTGGCGCTGGAGAAGCGCGCCATCGGCGGGTCCGACATGCCGGTCTACATCCTCAAGATCCTCGAGACCGGCCTCAAGATCATGGTGCCGACGATCAACGCCGGGGCCGTCGGGCTCCGCGAGCTGATCTCGTCGAAGCAGGTCAAAGAGGTCTACGCGATCCTCAAGTCGCGGGACGTGCCGCGCGATACCCAGACGTGGAATCGCCGGTATCGCGAGTACATGGAGAAGATCAAGACCGGCAGCGTGTTCGAGATCGCCGAGGTCCTGCGCGATCTCTGCGTGCTGCGCGGCACCAAGGACCTGTCCTTCGGTGAGCGGCGCATGCTCGACACGGCGCGGTCGCTCCTGATCAAGGAGATCGCGCTGGCGAAGGGCATCGGCGAGGACAAAGTCGGCGCCGAGATCGACGCGATCTTCGCGGTCGCGGCGGCCTGACTCTTCACCTGTCCTGAGCGCGATGGCCAACGAGCCGGTCCTGGCGGTCGCTGACGCGGCCGAGTGGCTCGCCTGGCTGCGCGCGAACCACGCCCGGTCCGCCGGCGTGCGGTTGCGCCTGGCCAAGGGCAAGGCGCCTGGCCTCCGCTATCCCGAGGCGCTCGACGGTGCGCTGGTCTGGGGCTGGATCGATAGCCAGAAGTGGGCGGAGGGCGAGATCTCGTGGCTGCAGCGGTTCTCGCCGCGCACGACGGCGAGCCCGTGGTCCAAGATCAACCGCGCCAAGGCCGAGGCGCTGATCGCCGCAGGCGCGATGGCGGCGCCGGGGCTGCGCGAGGTCGAACGCGCCAGGGCCGATGGTCGATGGGAGCGCGCGTACGATGGCGCGCGCAGCTCGACGGTGCCCGATGATCTCGCCGCCGCACTCGCGCGCACCGCAGGGGCCCGCGCGTTCTTCGACGCGCTGTCGGGCGCGAATCGCTACGCGATCCTGTACCGCGTGCAGACCGCGGTGCGCCCGGAGACGCGCGCCCGCAAGATCGAGGAGCTCGCCGCGATGTGCGCACGCGGCGAGACGATCCATCCCGCGAAGAAGCCTGCCGCCGCGAAGAAGCCCGCCGCCGCGAAGAAGCCCGCCGCCGCGAAGAAGCCCGCGCGGCGCTGATCGGTCGCTATTCCTTGGTCGAGCGCTTCGCGTTCTCGGCGAGCCGCGCGTGTACGATCCGCGTGACCAGCTCCGCCGGCAGCGGCGCGTCGGTCGTGAAGCGGATCGTCGCCGCGCTGACGTCGTACGTGTCCTCGAGCTCGGCGAGCATCGACTTCATGAGCGGCGGGCTCATCACGTGCAGCGCGCAGTGCGTCGGCGAGGCGCTGAACGCGACCAGCATGCCGTCCTGGCGGAACGTCGGGACGCGGTAGCTGATGAGCTCCGCGGCCTGCGGCGCGGCCTTGTGGATGACCTTGCGCAGCGCCGACAGCGCGGCCTTCTCGGCGGCCGGCAGGAGCGCGAGGTACTCGTCGATCGAGTGCGCGAGCGTCGCGCGCCAGGGCGCCGCGGACTCCTGCGCGCCGCGCTTGGGCGAGCGCTTGGGCGCGCCGGTCGGGCGCGCCGGCGCCGGCCGGGTGGTCGCGCGCGCCTCTGCGGATCGCTTGAAGCCGGCGTGCGACTTCTTCACCGGCCGTCGCTGGATGTTCGCCATGGTCAGTTCCGATCGTTCGTCAGAATCGCAGGAACGCCGAGCCCCAGGTGAGGCCAGCGCCGAAGGCCACGAGGCACACGAGGTCGCCCGGCTTGATCTTCCCGAGCTCGACCGCCTCGTGCATGCAGATCGGGATCGAGGCTGCGGTGGTGTTGCCGTACTTCTGGATGTTGTTGTGCATCCGGTCCTCGGGCAGCCCGATCATCTTCGCGACCATCTGGTTGATCCGCAGGTTGGCCTGGTGCGGGATCACCATGTCGATGTCGGTGAGCTTCAGGTTGTTGGTGACCATGCCCTCCATGATCGCCGCCGGCATGCGGGTGACCGCGTGCTTGAAGACCTTCTTGCCCTGCATCGCCGGGTAGTGCTTGCGCGCCGCCATCGCCTCCTCGGTGATGCGCGGGTGCTGGCGGCTCGCCGGGTACTCGGTCCACAGGATCTCGGCCTCGGTGCCGTCGGCGTGCAGGTGCGTCGACAGCAGCACGTGCGCGTCGTCGGTCGCGCGGGTCATGACCACCGCGCCCGCGCCATCTCCGAACAGCACGGTCACGTCGCGACCGGTGGTCGACATGTCGAGGCCGGTCGAGTGCACCTCGGAGCCGATCACGAGGATCGTCTTGTACTGGCCGCTCTTGATGAACGCGTCGGCCATCGCGAGCCCGTACAAGAAACCCGTGCACTGCTGGCGGATGTCGTAGCAGGGCACCTCGCGCAACCCGAGCAGGCGCTGGACGAACACGCCGGTGCCGGGGAAGTTGTTGTCCGGCGACAGCGTGGCGTAGACCAGCATGTCGATGTCCTTGGGACCGACCCCGGCCTTGTCCATCGCCTCGCGACAGGCCTTGGCCGCCATCTCGGCGCCGCCCTCGCCCGGATCGACCCAGCGCCGCTCCTCGATGCCGGTGCGCTCGACGATCCACTCGTGAGTGGTCTCCATGATCTTGGCGAGATCGTGGTTGGTGACGACGCGCGGCGGGACGTAGGCCCCCACGCCGGCAATACGGCTGCGGTGCTGGGTCATGGTTCGCGGGAGTCTTGCGCCCGGGGCGCGCGCAAGTCCAGCCACAGCGACGGGGGCGGCAATGGTCGAACCAATCACAACCAGCCGCAAGCAACCGCTCGGAGGAGCGTCCGAGACGTACTCCATGCACAAGAACCGACCTCCCGTTGCTCTCGCCCGCTCCCTCCACGCTCTCGCCGACGGATCCCTGTCCACGATCCTCGGTGGCATTGGCGGTGACGACATCACCGCGGACGCCACCACCGATGCCGAGGCCAAGGGGCCACGTGACATCTCGACCGGACAGGCCTCGGGCAAGCGGCAGCATGGTCCGATCACGTTGGTGTAACAAGCCGGGCGCAACCGCCGAAACGTGACTCGCTCTCGGGTGCCGGCCAGGCACCGGCGGGCTTGCGATCCCCCGCGCCAACGAAGGCCGACGATCATCGCGCCAATTCAGCGATGGGGCGCGAGGATCGCGTCCAGCGCGCGCTCGAGATCCGGCGAGAACACGGTGTCCGGCGGCAGCGCGGACCGCGCGGACCGCGCCAGCGTGAGCGCCGCGGCGCGATCGCCTTGTGCCGCCCGCACGGCCGCGAGCCGTGCCTGGGTCAGCGCGCGCAGCGAAGGCGTGACGTCCGGCCCGGAACGCATGGCCAGCGCACGCTCTAGATCGCGGCGCGCCGCGGCGAGATCGCCGCGATGGGTGGCGAGCGTGCCGCGCGCGGTCAGCGCATCGGCGAGATCATCATCGGCGGGCGAGATCTTCTCGTACATCGCGATCGCGCGATCGAGCGCGTCGATGGCCACCGCGGGCTGGTCGCCGGCGACCGCCGCGGAACCGAGATTGGACCACGCCTGCGCGACGAGCGGATGCTCCGCGCCTCGAACCTCGACGAGGATCTCGATCACCGTCCGGTACGCCGCGATCGCCTCGTCGTGGCGCCCCAGTCGAGAGAACGCGAGGGCGCGGTCGTTGGCGATCGCCGCGAGATCGTAGGTGCGCTGCTCGCCCAGGCCGCGCAGGATCGCGTCTGCGCGATCGAGGATCGGCAGGGACTCCTCCGGGCGCTGGGTGCAGAGGGTCGAACCGAGCTCGAGCAGCGCGCTGGCCAGGCGCTCGCTGGTCGGGCCGAAGAACGCCTCGCTGCGCGCGACCTGCGCGCGCTGGAGCGCGATGACGTCGTCGATGCGATCCATGGCGCGAAACGCCCGGGCGCGTAGGATGTCGATCGTGTCGAGCGCCGGAGATTCACCGCCGGCCTCGATCACCAGCTGCCGCGCGCGATCCAGATCGGCGAGCGCCGCCGCCGCATTCCCGAGCTTCCCGAACACGCGCGCGCGGTCGGTCAACACCGTCGAGCGCAACGGTCCGTCGAGCCCTTCGCCGCGCGCGACGGCGGCGGTCGCCTGCTCCAGCGCGGGACCGGTCTCGCCCCGTTCGAGCATGGTGATGATCGTCGCGTGCGTCGCCGCGAGCTCGAGCCGCGGATCGTCGGTGCGCCCCGCAGCCGCGACCGCCAGGTCGGCCCAATCTCGCGCGCGATCCCGCTCGCCATCGGTGAACGTGAGCGCGCGTACGGCCGCCGCGGTCACGACCGCAGCACCGGCGCCGCTCGCCTCGCCCTCGAAGTAGGCCGCGCGCGCCTGGTCGAGCGCCGTCGCGTTGTCGTCGACCATGTATGCGGCATCGCCGACGATGGCGTGACCCTCGGCGACCAGCGCGCGATCTCCCGCGGCCAGCGCGCCCGCGACGACCGCGAAGCCCAGCGGCCCGGCCGTGTAGCTCCGCCCCAGCACGCGCAGCGTCCGCGCGCGCTCGAGCGCTGCCCGCAGCGGCGCGATCGCGGCCGCGCGCCCCGGGGGCGGCGGCGGCACCGCGGCCAGGAGAAACCGCGCATCTGCACAGCGATCGGGATCGTCGAGCGACGTCGCCGCGCGGGCAAGCGACGTCGTGACCGCGTCGCCGTGGGTCAGCACGTCGAGCGCCGCCGTCAGCTGCGTGCGGCACTGCGCGAGGCACGCAGCCGAGCGATCGCGCAGCTCGGGCGACCA
>JAIOQA010000341.1 GCA_021413675.1 Deltaproteobacteria bacterium
GCGCCGGCCTCGTCGACCACCACCGCGGTCCCGGCGGCCCGCGCGGTCGCGAGGAGCGGCATGTGGATGACGTGGTCGCTGGCGTCGACGACCACCAGCGCCCGCGCCGGCTCGGCGGCGGCCCAGGTGGCGATCGCGGCCGGCGCGAGGTCCTCGGCGACCAGCACCCGGAGGGCGCCGGCCTTGACCGCGACCCGGCGCGCGCGCTCGACCAGCGTGAGCCCGCAGACCTTGACCCGCGACGTGGCCGCGGCGATGACGATGGCGTCGAAGGGGGCTGGGCTCGACAAGCCCCTGATGCTTACCGCAGCTCGGCCAGGGCCGGTAGGGCCCTCGCGACATCCTCGGGCGTGTCCAGCTCGTGCCAGCCGATACCGCTGATGTCGCCGATCGCCACCGGCTCGCCATCGTCGGCGAGCCGCTGCAGCACGCCCTCGACGTTGGCGGGGTCGCCGACGGTGGCGCGGACCGCGGCCACCGCCTCGACGTAGCGGGCGAGCCGCGCGGCCGGGACGTAGGTCATCCCGACGTAGCCGCAGTCCCAGGTCGGCAGCTGCTTGGAGATCTTCTGGACGTGGCGGTGGGCGTCGAGGCCGACCTTCATGTCGTCGGCGCCGAGCGGCCGGTCGAAGTCGACGAACGCCGTGATGTGCTCGCCGGGCTGGGCGAGGATCCGCTGCGCGACCGCGCTCGGATAGACGTGGTCGATGTTCATGAGCAGGAAGCCGCCGCGCACGTGCGGCAGGGCGGTCTCCAGCGTCATCAGGTTGCCGATGCGGTAGTGCGTGTTCTCGACGATGCGCAGCGCCGGCCGGGCCTGCTTGGCCAGGTGCCCGGCGACCAGGTCGTGGCGGAACCCGCCGACGACGATGCGCTCGGACGCGCCGAGCAGCTGCGCGAAGTCGAGGGCGCGATCGATCAGGTAGGCGCCGCCGGCCTCGAACATGGCCTTGGGCAGGCCGCCGTTGAGGTCACCGAGGCGGGTGCCCATCCCGGCCGCGAGCAAGACGATCTGGCCGGGCGCGGCGGGCATCAGACGAACAGCGTGAGGAGCTCGGTCAGCTCGGCGACGACCGGCGCCTCGGGCGCGACCTCGCCGAACGTGCGGGCGTCGAAGGTGCCCAGCCGGCCGACGAAGCGCATGCCGTAGTCGATGGCGAGGTTGGCGTCCGCGATCGAGTCGCCGACGAACACCAGCTCGTCGCGCTCGACGCCGAGGGTCTGGCAGGCGTGGTCGAACTGGGTCTGGCCCTTGGCCAGGCCGTTGCCGAAGCCCAGCGCCAGCGCGAACCGCGCCGAGCAGCGCTCGGCGAACCGATCGACCTGGTCCTGGAAGTTGTTCGAGCAGACGCCGACCTCGATGCCGCGGGCGCGCAGGTGCGCGAGCGCCTCGAGCGTGGTCTCGCTCGGGTCGACGTCGCCGGTCGCCTCGATCTTGCGGCGCTCGAACTCGTCCGAGGCGGCGGCGTTCCGCTTGTCGCCGGGGGCGATGACCTCGAGCTGCTTGAAGAACGGGATGCCGCTCGTCGCCAGGTAGGCGTGACGAGCCGCCACCCGGTCGATGCCGTGGTGGCGGACCATGACGTCGGCCGCCACGTCCGCGAACACCTGCATCGTGTCGATCAACGTGCCGTCGAGGTCGAACAGGACCGCACGTGGAGTGGCCATCCTGATCGGGTGAATCTGCCTGGCGGCGTTGCTCAACATCGGGCGACTCACGTAAAGCACGGGACGTGCCACTTGGCTGGAGGCAGGGTTCATAGAAGGGGCACTCGTAGGAGCGAGCGGCATTTTCTTTGGTTTGCTGAAATGTGCAAATCCGAACGGAGCCAACCGCACACAGAATCGACACGCGCGTGTCGAAAAGCTGACACCCGAGTGTTGATTCGAGGACTGAAGGTGGTTGATCCGCGGCAGATCCGGCACCGATTCGCCACCTGACGGTGGCCGGACCGTGTCGGGCCCGCGACCGCGCTTCACCGCCCGCCGCACAGATCTCCGACGGGTCGCGGTCGGGATCCCGACAGCAGAACCGTCACCGACCTGTCGCCAGCGCGGGGTCCGAGATCCACGCGCCGCGATCACGATGCGCGGCGAAGGAGGTCTCATGAAGAACCGCACGAACCTGATCGCCGCCCTGGCCCTGGTGGCGGCCGCCTGTGGCGACAACAACGGGAGCGCGCCGAGCGACGCCGCGAACCGGCCCGACGCCGCGAGCGTGGCCGACGCGACCGAGCCGACGCCCGACGCCGCCACCACCCCGGACGCCGCGCCCGCCGCGCCGACCAACGTCATCTTCTTTCTCGGTGACGGCATGGGCGTGTCGACCATCACGGCCGCCCGCATCTACGCCTACGGCGAGGATGGCGAGCTGACGATGGACACGCTGCCCGAGACCGGCTGGGTGCGGACCTACTCGCACGACGCGCTGGTGACCGACAGCGCCCCGTCCATGGCCGCGTACATGACCGGCGTGAAGATGAACAACGAGGTCATCTCGATGTCGGCGGACACGATCGCGATCCCGCCGGACGCGACCCTCACCGTCAACAACTGCGCCACCCAGGGCGCGAACGGCACGCCGGTCGCGACCTTCCTCGAGCAGGCCCGGGCCGCCGGCCGCGCCACTGGCGTCGTGACCACGACCCGCGTGACCCACGCCACCCCGGCCGCGACCTACGCGCACATCTGCCATCGCGATCTCGAGAACGACATCGCGGCCCAGGTCGTGCCCGGCGGCGCCGGCTACAACGCCGCGCTCGGCACCGGCCTCGACGTGCTGTTCGGCGGCGGCCGCCGCCACTTCCTGCCGACCACGACCTCGGGCGGCAAGCGCACCGACGGCCGCGACCTCGTCGCCGAGCTCAAGGCCGATGGCTACGCCTACGCCTCGAACACGACCACCTTCAACGCGATCGATGCGGCGACCACCGACAAGGCGGTCGGCCTCTTCACCGCCAGCCACATGACCTACGACCTCGACCGCGATCCGGGGTCGGAGCCGAGCCTGGCGGAGATGACCACCAAGGCGATGGACATCCTCGGCAAGAAGCCCCAGGGCTACTTCCTGATGGTCGAGGGCGGCCGCATCGACCACGCGCTGCACGAGACCAACGCCCGGCGCGCGCTGGGCGAGGCGGTCGCGTTCGACAACGCGATCGCCGCGGCGATCGCCAAGGCCAAGCTCACCGACCCGACGCTGGCGCACACCCTCATCATCGTCACCGCCGATCACGATCACACGCTCGTGCTCAACGGCTACGCCAAGCGCACCGGCAAGACCACGGCGACCAACCCGGGCGTGCTCGGCCTGGTCAAGAACGTGACCACCGGCAACCCCGATCTCGACGCCGACGGGGTGCCGTACTCGATCCTCGGCTTCGGCAACGGCGAGAACCGCGTCGCGGGCCTGCGCTCGTCGGTCGCGAACCTCGACGACGCCACGACGGGCGCCCTCGCCTACCACCAGGAGGCGGGCGTCCGCATGCCGGTCGGCGGCGAGACCCACGGCGGCACCGACGTCGCGGTCATGGCGATCGGCAAGGGCGCCGACCTTGTCCACGGCTTCATGACCAACACCGCGATCTTCACGATCCTCCACCAGGCTGCGGGCTTCTGACTCGCGTTTCGCCCTTCGGGCGGACGCGAGTCAGCTCGATCTCGAGGGAACGTGCCGTTCTCCTCGTCGGGGGCAAGCCCCGACGAGCCTCCCCTTCGCTTGCGGCCGGACTCCCGGCCGGCGCGACCGTGTCGCGCTCGGCGCTGAAGTCCAACGACCATCAACGCGCGGCTCGACACGGCGCCGCGAACCGGAGCACCACCATGCGCAAGCTGCTCATCTCGATCCTCACCGTCGCCGCGACCGCGTCCGCCGCGCGCGCCGATGGCGAGGCCAAGAACGTCATCTTCTTCCTCGGCGACGGCATGGGCCCGGCCGACGTCACCGCCGCCCGGATCTACAAGTACGGCGAGGACGGCATGCTCCACATGGAGAGCCTGCCGCGCACCGCGAAGATCCGGACCTACTCGCACGACGCCCAGACCACCGACAGCGCGCCGTCGATGGCGGCGTACATGACCGGCGTCAAGATGAACAACGAGGTCGTCTCGATGACGGCCGACACGATCGCGATCCCGCCGGGCGCGAACGGCGCCAACGCCTGCGCCTCGAACGGCGCCAACGGCACCGCGGTGCCGACCTTGCTCGAGATGGCCAAGGCCCACGGCAAGGCGGTCGGCGCGGTCACCACGACCCGCGTCACCCACGCGACGCCGGCCGTGACCTACGCGCACATCTGCCACCGCGATCTCGAGAACGACATCGCCGCCGAGGCCGTCCCCGGCGGCACGGGCTTCAACGCGGCGCTCGGCGCCGGCCTCGACGTGCTGTTCGGCGGCGGCCGCCGCCACTTCCTGCCGACCACGACCTCGGGCGGCAAGCGCACCGACGGCCGCGACCTCGTCGCCGAGCTCACCACCGCCGGCTACACGTACGTCGCCGATCGCGCCGGGCTGATGGGCATGAACGCCGCGACCACCACCAAGGCGGTCGGCCTGTTCAACGCCAGCCACATGACCTACGAGCTCGATCGCGCGGCGACCAGCGAGCCGAGCCTGACCGAGATGACCACCAAGGCCATCGACATCCTCGCCAAGGATCCCGACGGCTACTTCCTCATGGTCGAGGGCGGTCGCATCGATCACGCCGAGCACGAGACCAACGCCAAGCGCGCGCTCGAGGAGACGATCGCGTTCGACGACGCGATCGCCGCGACCCTCGCCAAGGTCGATCTCACGAACACGCTCATCGTGGTCACCGCCGATCACGATCACACGATGATCATCAACGGCTACGCCAAGCGCACCGGCCCGACGACGGCGCAGAACGCCGGCGTGCTCGGCCTGGTCAAGAACGTGGTCGGCGGCGCGCTCACGCTCGACGCCGAGGGCATGCCGTACACGATCCTCGGCTTCGGCAACGGCGAGAACCGCGTCGCGGGCGCGCGCTCGACGGTCGCCGCGCTGACCGAGGAGATCACCGCGGCCGCGAACTACCACCAGGAGGCGGCGGTGCGGATGCCGGCCGGCGGCGAGACCCACGGCGGCGGCGACGTCATGCTGATGGCGACCGGCGCGGGCGCGACCCGGTTCAAGGGCACGATGGTCAACGCCCACGTCTACGACCTCGTCAAGCAGGCCTTCGGGTTCTGATGCGCGCGCTCGCGATCGCCCTGGTGCTGGTGAGCGGCGCCGCGCATGCGGACGTGCGGCCCGACGCGCGCGCGTCGGCGCCGGCGATCTCCGCGCTGGTCACCTACGACAGCACGGTCATCGACAGCGAGGGCGTGACCCGCACCGCGCACTACCAGGAGCGGATGATCCGCGCCGGTGATCAGGTCTGGGTCGAGCGGGTCATGCCGCCGGGCGTGACCGCGCCGCGGCCGGCGGACCTGCACGATCTCGATCTGCACCTCGCCGCGCGCTGGTTCACGCGCAACGGCGACGGTGTGTCGACCGGGCTGGTCAGCGCGCCGGCGAAGGTCGTGATCGAGCTGACCGCGAACGAGGCGGCGGATCTCTCGCTGCCGCGCCGCTGGCAGACTGCCGCCGAGCTCATCGACGTCACCGCGCTCGTGGCCCTGCCCGATCGCGCGGCGGCGGGCACGCGCTGGTACGCGACCCGCGACGCGGCGCCGGCGGTGAAGGTGCTGTGGAGCGAGGCGCTGCGGCTGCCGCTGGTGATCGAGACCCGCTCGGCCGATGGCCGCGCGAGCTCGCGCACCACGATCGCCGCGAAGCCCCTGGCCGCGAGCGCGCCGCGACCGTGGGCCGCGATCGGCGGCTACGCCCACAAGGAGCGCAGCGACCTCGAGGACTGACCCGCGCCGGGCGATCAGTTGACGATCGGCGGCGGCACGAAGCCCTGCACGACGTAGACGCGATCGGCCGCGCCGTTGCCCCACGACAGGAACAGGTAGTCGCCGGTCTCGGGCTCGAAGTACGCGCCCCACGGCCGCGGGAACTTCGCGAGGAACTCGCGCCGCGTGCCCAGCACCGGATCGCCCTGGGCGTCGGCGTCGTAGACCGCGACGCGATCCATCGCCGGATCGGCGGCCACCCACTCGGCGACGATGATCGACTGGGTCGCGAAGCCGGGCGAGCCCGCGGGCACGTACGCGAAGCCGCCCGGGTTGTTCGGCAGGGTCACCGTGTTCGTGACCGCGGTCATCGCGAGGAGCCCGCCGTCGGGCGCGGTCGTCACGTGGTGCCAGCGGCCGAGCGGCCACGTGACCGTGCGCAGCTCGCCGGCGGCGGCGAGGCCCGGCGGGACCAGGCCGAGGCCGCCGGGACCCGAGTCGCCGGTCGCGTCCATGCCGATCGACGTGAAGTCGATCGTCCGGGTGGGCGCGGTCGCGCCCGCGGGCAGCTGGTCGATCAGGAACTGCGGCCACTCGGTGTAGAGCAGGAGCCCGCCCGGCGCGTACACGAGGTTCGCGTCGACGTACGGCGTGTTCGCCACCGCGGTCGCGATGCCGTTCCAGCCGATGATGTGGCCGCACGCGCCGCGCGTGACCCCGATCTCGTAGATCGCACCGTTGGCGTTCTCCGAGGCACCGGCGATGAGCAGCGTGTCGGGCGCGCCACGCTTGACCACCGCGCCACCGAGCGGGCTGGGCACGCCGGGCGGCGGCCCGAGATCGTAGACCGCGTACGCCGACGCGAACGCCGGCGCGAGCTCGACGTCGGCGCCGGCCGGCGTGGGCGGCACGTCGCAGGCGACCGCGCCGTCGGGTTGCGGCAGCGCGCTGTCGACCGCGGCATCGCCGGCGGCGCCATCGACCGGCGTCCCGGTGGCGGCCGGGCCACAGGCAGCGAGCAGGAGAACCGCGGCGAGCGACCAGCGCATGATCGATCTGTATCAGCGATCGCCAGGCCGCGGACGGGCGATCCCGCCGGCGCCGACTATGATGAGGCGTGGCCGCCAAACGCCCCGACCGCACCGCCCGTCGCGAACGCGAGCGCACCGCACGCAAGCTCGTCCGCGAGCGCGAGAAGCTCGCGCTGCTGGTGCCCGGCGGCAGCGAGGACCGGCCGATCGAGGTCGTGTCGCCGGCGGTGATCGACAGCCGGGTCGGATCGATGAAGTGCCCGCAGTGCGAGGGCAGCTACACGATCGACGATCACGCCGCGCCGAGCGCCGGCCTGCGCCGCATCGCGGTCACCTGCCGGCTGTGCCACGTGAAGCGCGCGCTGTGGTTCCGCCTCGGCGTCAGCGGCCCGAACTGACCGCCCGCGCGAAAAAGCGCCTGGAGGCGAAGCCTCACAGGCTCCGGAGCGGGACGCGAGTAGACTGCCGCATGCTTCGCTCCTCGCTCCTCGCGCTCGCGCTGCTCGCGGCGTGTTCCAAGTCGTCACCGTCCACCGGCTCCGCGGGCTCGGCCGCGGGCTCCGCCACCGGATCCGCCACCGGCTCCGCTGCGGGCTCGGCGGGCTCCGCCGCCGTCACCGATGCCGCGCCGCCGCCCCCCGACGCGCTGGTCATCCCGCCGTACACGCCGGCCGCTGACGTGCCCGAGCCGATCAAGGCCGCGATCGCCGCCGCCGATCGCACCGACAAGGACCGCGCTCTCGACGCCGGCCGCAAGCCCGGCGAGGTCTTCGCGTTCTTCAAGCTCGCGCCCGGCCAGAAGGTCGGCGAGCTGTTCAGCGGTACCGGCTACTCGACCGAGCTGATGGCGCGCATCGTCGGCGACGCTGGCGTGATCTACGCGCAGAACACGCCGGAGATCATGGAGAAGTTCGCGCGCGCCCCGTGGACCCAGCGCATGGATCATCCGGCGATGAAGCTGGTGAAGTTCGCCGAGCGCGCCACCGAGACCCCGTTCCCCGACGACGCGAAGGATCTCGACGCGGTGATCTGCATCCTGAACTACCACGACTTCGTCTGGCAGAAGGTCGACCGCGCCAAGCTCAACGCCGCGGTGTTCGCGGCGCTCAAGCCCGGCGGCGTCTACGGCATCGTCGACAGCAGCGCGGCCGCCGGCAGCGGCGAGCGCGACACCGAGACGCTGCACCGCATCGATCAGGCCGTGGTCGAGACCGAGCTCAAGGCCGCGGGCTTCGTGCTCGACGCCTCGAGCGAGGTGCTGCGCAACCCCGACGACAAGCGCGACTGGAGCTCGTCACCGAGCGCCGCCGGCGCGCGCCGCGGCACCAGCGATCGCTTCGTGCTCCGCTTCGTCAAGCCGGCGAAGAAGTAGCGCGGTCCTCGAGGGCGGATCGCGTTCGCCACCTCGATGCGATAGGCTCGAGCGCGTGCCGCCCGCGCTGCAGTATCCGGATCTGGTCCCGCCTCCCGAGTGGACGTACTTCCGGGTCGGCGCCCAGGTCCGGCTGATCCCGCCCGGCACGCGCGCCGACACCGCGCCGGTCGCGATCATCATCTCGCCGCTGGTGCCGCGTCAGCCGCAGATGCCCGGGCCCGAGATGCTCGTGCGGATGGCGCTCGAGGCCGAGGCCCAGGCCTCCTTCGAGATCACCGCGCAGCTCGGGCCGACCCCGATCGAGACCGACACCGGCCTGCGCGGCGTCAGCTTCGACGTCACCGGCTACGCGCGGCCGAGCCGGCCGGTCGAGCACCGCCTCTACGTGATGCTCGCCGACGACGTGTGCTTCTACGGCATCAGCTACCTCGCGAGCCCGGGCGCGTTCGAGACCCACCTCGCCACGTTCTGGCACACGGTGCACTCGGTGCGGCCGTTCGCGGGCCGCGCCGCCGCGCCGTCGACGCCATCCGTCCCGCCCGCGCCCTTCGCCGCCGACTGAGCGCGCGCAACCCGGACCAGCAACGGTACCCGTGCAGTTCGCAGCGGAGATCCCGCCGGGATGGACCCGGTCGCCCTTCCCCGCGCCGCAGCGCGGCCTCTACCTGCGGCCACCGGCGGGCGGACCGCGCGGCGCGCTGTTGCTGATGGATGCGCTCACCCCGACCGGCACGCTCGCCGAGCAGCTCGCCGCCGCGGTGAAGACCGGCTGCGCGGGCACGGTCGTGCTCGCCGAGCACGTCGCGACGCCGTTCGCGACCGTGGCGTTCCCGGGCCTGTCGGTGGCCACCCGCGTGCGCGTCACGCACGCGGGCCGCGAGCACGAGGAGCTGCGGATCTTCGCGCTGATCGATGCCGGCGCGATGCGCCTGCCGATCGTGTACCTGGGCGAGGTCGGATCCGCCGAGGTCTACCAGCAGGCGATCGGCCTGGTGCTGTCGACGGTGCGCCCGACCGGGACGCCGCTGCCGCGGTAGCCGCTCGCCGCGACAAACTGCCGCGGGAAGTGCGCCGCGGGGCGAACCGTAGACTCGAGACGATGGGCGGACCGAACGATGCGGCCATGGCGGAGCCCCACACCTGGTGGGGCGATACCTTCAACGCGGGCGTCAACGCGCTCACCGCGGCGACGGGCTACGACTCGCACCGCGTCACCGACAACCCGGCCGGCCCCGCGGACAACCCGTTCTACCGGGACAACGCCAGCCACATGCCGGGCTGGGGCAACACCTTCGGCCTCGACTTCCTCGACCCGCACGGCCTGCCCAGCGGCGCGACCGCGCAGGATCGCGCGACCAACTACGTCGGCCAGGACGATCCGACCGGCGTCTGGGCCGATGTCCGCCGCCGGCTCGTCGACAACGAGGGCGCCGCGATCAACGCGCTGCCCAAGGACGCCGCGGGCAACCCCGACGGCAACATCAGCTTCCTCGACGTGTACGGCGCGCACGTCGACGCCTACAGCGGCGCGCAGCAGGCCGCCCACGCCGACGGCCGCGACCCGACCGCGAACAACTCGTTCGTCGATCCGGCCAGCTTCGCGCTCGCGATGTACGGTGCGCCGCTGATGGAGCACCTCGGCATCAACGCCGGGCCGATCACCGGCGCCTCGATCGACTACTTCAACGACCCGACCGACAGCGCCACCTCGGGCTGGGCCAAGCGCATGGGCCTGGCCGGCGCCGAGATGGGCGCGGGCGCGGCGATGATGCTCAACCCGCTGACCGCGCCGCTGGGCCTCGCGACGATGGGGCTCGGCGCGTTTGGCGGCGTATGGAACACCGCGACCGCGGTCGGCAATGGCATGCTCGGCGAGTGGGGCGGCGCGATCGCCGATGGCGCGAGCGCGGCCGGCGGGGCGATCGCGAGCGGCGCGCAGGCGGTCGGTGGCGCGATCAGCGACGGCGCGAGCTGGGTCGGCGACGGCCTCGGCAACCTCACCGGCCTGTGGTGAAGTCGGCGCTGATCGCGATCGCGCTGCTGGGACTCGTGGGCTGCATGAAGAAGAAGACCGCCATCGCGACCGGCCCTGTCGAGTGGGAGCCCGTGGCCCTGCCGGTCCCGGCCGGCTACGCGAAGGTCGTGGTCAAGAGCGTGCGCGGCACCGGCCCCGATGACGTCTGGGTGCTGGCCGCCGCGCAACGCACCGACGATCGCGGCGCGCCCTACGGCCTGTCGTTCCACTTCGACGGCACGACCTGGCGCGCGGCCGAGGTGCCGGCGCGCGCGACCAAGGCGATCTGGCCGGTCTCGCCGACCGAGGCCTGGGCGGTCGGGGCGTACGGCACCGTCGCGCGCTGGGACGGCCAGCGCTGGACCGCGACGAAGATCGAGGGCGTCGACTTCGATCTGCTCGACGTCGTCGCGTGGCACGACGACGTCTGGGTCGCGGCCGCCGGCCCCGAGCTCCTCCACTTCGACGGCGCGCGCTGGCGCAAGGAAGCGCCGCCCGAGCTCGCGGGCACCAGCGTCCACGAGGTCTTCGGCGAGGCCGATGGCACCGTCCTCGTGCCGCGCAACCTCGCCGGCAAGGTGCCCGCGGTGCTGCGGCGGTCGCCAGATGGCGCGTGGCGGCTCGACGAGGTCGGCCCGGGTGGCGTGGTCCACCTCGCGGGCTCGTCGCCGGCCGATCGCTGGGCGATCGGCGCGATGGAGCTCGCGTACCACTCCGATGGCCGTGCGTGGCGCGCGACGCCGCTCGCCGGCACGCGCACGCTGGGCGCGTGGGCGACCAGCCCGACCGAGGCCTACCTCGTCGGCGTGGGCGGATCGATCCAGCGCTGGGACGGCGCCGCGTGGCAGCCCAGCGCGAGCGGCACGGACGCCGATCTGTGGACCGTGTTCGCGCCGCCGGGGATGAAGCCGCTGGTCGGCGGCGCCGCCGGCCTCTTGCGCCGCAAGTAGCGCTACGGCGTCGGCGTCGCGACGATCTCCGCGACCGCGCGATCGATGCCGTTGCCGATCGCGTCGAGCGGCAGGTCGTTGGGATCGTCGCCGAACGGATCCTCGATCTCGACGCCGATCTCGTCGACGCCGAACAGCGCCAGCGCCAGCACGGCGCTGACCGGCGGCGTCGCCCAGCCCATCTGATCGACGATCGCGAACGGCACCGAGAAGCAGAACAGCACGACGAAGATCTTGATGTGCTGGGCGTACGCGAACGGGATCGGCGTCTTGAGGATGCGCTCGGCGCCGCCGAGGTGATCGTTGAGCGTCGTCAGGTTCTGATCGATCAGCAGGAGCTGGGTGTCGCGCAGCTGACCGGCGGCCGACAGGCTGCGCAGCCGCGCGCTGATCCACGCGAGCACCACCGGCGCGCGGTTCGCGACCGGCCCGAGCGCGGCGCGCTCCTCGGCGGTGAGCCGGTCGCCGAGCGCCGCGAGATCGGTCTGCCGGCGCAGGGTCTGTGTCGCGAGCCAGTAGAACGCCGGCACCAGCCGCGCGAGCGCGGCGCGCGCCGCCGGATCGTCGACGGACGTGGCGATCTGCCGGGCCAGATCGCGGCTGCGGTTGACGATGCCACCGAGCAGGCGCCGGCCCTCCCAGTAGCGGTCGTAGGACGCGTTGGTGCGGAACACCAGCAAGAGGCCGAGCGCCACGCCGACCAGCGTGTGGGCCTGCGACGGCAGGTGCGTGCCCTCGCGGCGGAACAGCACGACCGCGCCGACGCCGATCGCGGCGGCGACCACCATGCGCGGCACGAGGCGCAGCATGATCGAGCCGCGCACGCGGCACACGACCGAGATCCAGGACTTGGGATCGTATTCGATCATCGTCGCGCGCGAGGATAGCGCAGCGATCGAGCGCGATCGCACGCCAGCTGGCAACTCCTGGAACCCGTGGCGCAATCGCGCGGATCTCGCCTACGCTCGGCGCGATGGAGCGGCGGGAGCGCGACCAGGTGACCGCCGCGGATCGCGGCGTGGTCGCGTACGGCCGGACCTTCGCGTACCTGATCGATCACGACGGGCTGTGCGCGTCGATCCTGTGGGACGCGCCCGACGAGGACGACGCGCGCGCGCTGGTCGAGATGTGGCGCCTCGAGCAGGCGATGCCGCCGCACGGCAGCCTGTTCGACGCGGGCCTGGTGACCGCGGTCACCCCGGCGGCCTTCGCGGTGATC
>JAIOQA010000342.1 GCA_021413675.1 Deltaproteobacteria bacterium
GCGGCCGGCGCGGCGTTGGCGGCCGGCGCGGCGTTGGCGGCCGGCGCGGCGTTGACGATCGGCGCGGCGTTGACGATCGGCGCGGCGTTGACGATCGGCGCGGCGTTGACGATCGGTGCGGCGTTCGCGGCCGGTGCGGCGTTCGCGGCCGGTGCGGCGTTCGCGGCCGGTGCGGCGTTCGCGGCCGGTGCGGCGGTCGCCGCCGGCGCGGCGGCCGGGAGCGCCAGCGCGACCTTCAGGACGCCGGCTTCGATCGCCGCGATCAGCTCGTCGACGCTCTTCGATCCACCGAACGCTTCGTTGTGATCGATGATCACCGGGCCGAAACCCGCATCGACCATCAGGCGGTTGAGCAGGACCATCGTGTTGAGCCGGCCGTTGGCATCGTGGAAGTAGTGACCGACGTGCAGCGCGCGCACGAGCTTGGCGATCGCGCCGATCTTGCCGCGTCGCTTGACGAGCGCGGTCGCCGCCACCCCATCGATCTGCCCGAGCCTGGCGTAGTACGCCGCGAACAGCGCGTTCACCGCAGCGGGCGCGGTGCTCGCATCGTGATTGGTGGTGACCATCAGCTGCTGCGCGTTGCCTCGGCGTTCCATCGAGACGAGCGATGCGTACTGCGCCGCGTCGCCCTGCGCTCCGAAGGTGGAGCCGAGCAGCTGCTCCATCGGGAGCGCGGTCGCCGCCGACGTCGCGGTGTGCGCCAGCGCGTCCAGCGCGCCGGGGGCGAGGTTCGCGCCCTTGGGCGCCATGGTCGCCCGCTGGCCGGGATCGAGTCCCAGCACCCGCTCGTCGCGCATCTCGGTGAGCGCTTGCGGGCTCGGAAACTGCCCCATCGTCATCGGGAACTGGATGTTGTCGTCGGACAGCTTGTGCGGGACGGGCTCGAAGCTGTTGTTGTCGGTCTTGCGCAGGATGTCCTGGGTGACGCCGACGTGCATGCGGTTGTAGTCGGCGAAGCCGAGCTGGTGCCCATCGGTACCGGCGACCTCGGTCGCGAACGCCTTGCTCATCGCGGCGTAGTAGCCGGGCGACTGATCACCGTCGAAGCGCATCGCGTTCTGGTCGCTGGTCTCGCCGGCGCGGTGCTTGCTGCCCTCGATGAACAGCTTCCACCACTCGGACCTGGGTAGCTGTCCGAGCGCGGGCGCGGCATCGGCGGCGCGCGCCGCTGGCGCGGCCTCGAGCTTGTCGAGCGCGCGCTGGACCAGGCTCTTGGCGATCGCCTCGTGGTCGTCCATGTCGAGCACGGTGCGGTGGAGCGCGACGAGCAGGTTGCGCAGCACCTGCGCGTTCCCGGCTTGCCGCAGCTCCTCCACCCACGCCGCGAACGCCGCGCGATCGGCCGTGTTCTTGTGCGCGCCGAACGCCATGACGTAGTTGCCCTGGGCGTCGAGCTTCATGCGCTGGACGCCGGCGACCGCGCTGCCGCCGGGCCGGAGGTCGTCGAGCAGGACCGCGGCTGACTCGCCGCGCACGACGGCATCGGCGACCCGATCGGCGTGCCGCTCCCACGGATCGCCGCGGTCGTCCTCGCCGGTCTTGCACTGCACGCCGGCGCGCTGCTGCACGACGTGCGCGGCCTCGTGCGCGACGGTGTGCAGGTCGGTGGCCGCGAGCACCACGTGATCGCCGGTCGCGAACGCGGCCGCGCCCATGTCGCGCGCCGCCGATCGCGCCTCGGCGCCGGTGTGGGCCTGGATGTGGCTGACGTCGTGGTGGCCGAAGCTGCGCGCGATCGCGTCGGCGTGTGGCAGCGGGCTGGTCGGGGTCGCGATGCCGCGCGCGGCCGCGGCATCGATCACCGCGGGTTCGGACGGCCCGGCGCCGAGCACCAGGCGCTGCACCGGCGCGCGATCGGCGCAGAACCAGAACGCGTCGGCGGCCGGCTCCGACGCGGATGCGGCGGGCGCGGCGGCGACCGGATGCGCGGCGCCGGCGGGGGCTGCGTCGGCGGCTGGACGGGCGGGGTACGTCAGCGCGCTGGTCGAGATCCGCCCGGGCGCGCGCGCCAGGGTCGCATCGCGAGCGCCGCCGCTGCCGCTGTCACCGCTGCGGTATCGGTTCATGCACCGGGTACAGCAACCGCCGGGCCAGCGCGCGCGCTGCCGAGGCCCGCGGAATCTCGATCGCGCGGCCGCCCCTGCCGCAGCGGCAGGGCAGGGGCAGGGGCAGGCAGGCGATCAGAACTGGCCGGTGAGCGTGAGGCCGGCGCCGCCGCGCGTGATCATCGGCGTCATCTGCGTCATCGACGCAGCCTGGCCGAAGCGGCGATCCGCGCGCATGCCGCGGGTCGTGCGCACCGCCACCGCGAAGCCCGACCACACGCCCGCGAGCGCGGCGCCGGCGAGGATGCGGCCGTCGTTGTCGCTGTTCGCGTCGCCGCCGGTGATGAGCGCGCCGACCGCGAGGCCGCTGAGCCCGCCGACCAGCGCGCCGAGCTGGACCAGGCGCCCGCGCGACGGCGACCAGTCGAGGTCGCGGCCGAGCACGAGGCCCGCGGTCAGGCCGAGGTCGAGGCCGCCGGCCATCATCGCGAGCGCGGTGTCGCCGTCGAGGTTGTCGGGCTGGATCACGCCGAAGCCGAGGCCGGTCGACGCGATGCCGAGCAGGCTGAGCGAGCTCGCGAACGACACCTGGCCGCGGGTCGGCTTGAGGTGATAGCCGTAGGCGAGGCCGGCGGCGCCGCCGACCGCGCCCGACAGGAGCAGCGTGGTCTGCACCTTCTCTGTCGAGCCGGTGAGCCCGGCCGGTGAGACCAGCAAGCCGGCGTTGGCGAAGCCTTCGATCATGCCGAGCGTGTACGCGTCGCCCATCGGCCCGGTCATCGTGCGACCGCGCGTCCCGTAGATGCTGGCGAGCAGGCCGAGCGCGGTCGTGCCGGTGACGGTCAGGATGCCGACGCGGGTGTCGCTGATGTTGGCGTCGTCGATCAGGACGACGCCGGCGTAGATGCTGTAGAGCGTGGTGGTCACGACGAACGACGTGCGGCCCTCGTCGCGATCGTCGTCGAGGCTGCCGCGCACCGGCGCCGCGCTGGGACCGCGCAGCACGATCTTGCGCGTCTGCATCTCGCGGCCGAGGCGCGCGAGCTCGCGCGCCGCCGCGGCGAGCTCGCCGTCGCCGGTGCGCGCCGCGACGCCATCGAAGAGCGCGACCGCGCGCGCGAGGTCGCCGGCGAGCATCGCGGCGAACGCGTCGTCGTAGTCGGCGCGGTCAGGCGCGGGCGTGGGCGTCGCCGGGCGCGTCTCGGATGCATCCGGCGGCGTCGGCGCTGCGGGCGCGGGTGAGGGGGCAGGCGCGGGCGGGCCCGGCGGCGTCGCGGAGGGCTGACCCTGCGCGAGCGTGGCCAGGCACATCGTCAGCGCGGTGGTGAGGGCCGCAAGCCTGCGGTTCAGCATGGCCGTGAGTGTACGCCGCGGTCACTGGCACATCGCCAGTTCTGACCCCGGTATTCGTCGGATCGGGAAAATTACACAATCGATTTCATGGCGTTATCTACTGCGATCGCGATTCATATTTGACACTGTCATATGACAGTGTCATGTTCTGTCCATGGACGACGGATGGACGCTGAGCGAGCTGGTCGGGGAGGCCGCGGCAGTGCTGCGCGGCTACGCCGCCGCCGCCAACGGCCAGGTCAAGGCGATCCCGGACGAGCGCGCGGTCCGCTACTACGCGTCGCTCGGGCTGCTCGATCGCCCCGCGGCGATGCGCGGCCGCACCGCGCTGTACGGTCGCCGCCACCTCGCGCAGCTGGTCGCGATCAAGCGGCTGCAGGCGGTGGGCAAGTCGCTGCACGATCTCGCCGCGATCGTGCCGGCGCTCGATGACGACGCGCTCGCGCGCGCCTCGGGCATCGAGGTGCCGCGGGCCGCGCCGCCGGTCGCCGCGCGCGTCGACTTCTGGCGCGGGGCGCCGGTCGCCGCGCCGCGCGAGGACGCGCGGACCGACGCGCCGACCGATGCCCCGATCGATGCGCCCGCGGCGCTCACCGCGCAGCTCGCGCTCGTGCTCGCGCCCGGCGTCACCCTGACCTTCACCCCGGCGCGCGATCCCAGCGACGCCGATGCCGACGCGCTGCTGCGCGCCGCGACCGCGCTGGTCGCGGAGCTGCGCCGCCGTCACCTGATCCCGGCGAGCGGGAACGAATGACCTGCCCGCCCGCGCCCGAGCCCACCCACGACCGCCGAGGAGCCCACGCCATGATGCCCGCCACCCTGATGACCGACGCCGAGCTCACCCGCCTCGGCACCCGCAGCGACGCCGGCTTCGGCGCCCTCCAGACCGCCAGCGGCGCGCTGCCGCTGTGCGCGATGACGATCGACGCGCGGGTCGTGGGCGTCGCCGCCTCGATCGAGCTGGCGCAGACGTTCGAGAACACGCTGCGCGAGCCGCTCGAGGCGACCTACGTGTTCCCGCTGCCCGATCGCGCGGCGGTCACGCGCTTCCGCCTCGAGGTCGCCGGCCGCGTGGTCGAGGGCATCGTCGACGAGCGCGGCGCCGCGCGCGCGACCTACGACGCGGCCATCGCCGCCGGGCAGCGCGCCGCGATCGCCGAGGAGGATCGCGCGGGCGTGTTCACGCTACGCGTCGGCAACCTGATGCCGCGCGACGTCGCGATCGTGCGGCTCACGCTCGTCGGGCCGCTGCCGGTCGAGGACGGCGAGGTCACGTTCCGGTTCCCGCTGGTGGTCGCGCCCCGCTACATCCCGGGCCACGCCCTGCCCGGGCCACAGGCCGGGCTCGGCGTCGCGCTCGACACCGATGCCGCGCCCGACGCCTCGCGGATCTCGCCGCCGGTGCTCCTGCCCGGCATGCCCAACCCGGTGCGGCTGTCGATGCGCCTCGCGATCGACACGACCGGCCTGCCGATCCGCGACGTGCGCGCGAGCCTGCACCAGATCCGCCTCGAGGAGCGCGCCGGCATGCGCGTCGTCGAGCTCGGGCCCGGCGAGCGCCTCGATCGCGACTTCATCGTGCGCTGGGCGATCGGCGACGACGCGATCCACTCGTCGGCGGTGTGGACGCCCGATGCCGAGGGCGGCGCGTTCCTGCTGACGCTGGTGCCGCCGCGCGAGCGAGGCGCGCGGCCGCGCGATGTCGTGTTCGTGCTCGATCGCTCGGGCTCGATGGCGGGCTGGAAGATGGTGTGCGCGCGGCGCGCGGTCGCGCGGATGGTCGACACGCTGGGCGAGCGCGATCGGTTCGCGGTGATGGCGTTCGACAACCGCATCGACGAGCCCCTGGGCACGTGCGGCGTGATGACGCCGGCGACCGATCGCAACCGGTTCCACGCGGTGGCCTGGCTGGCGACGGTCGAGTCGCGCGGCGGCACCGAGATGGCGCAGCCGCTGGCGCGCGCCGCGACCCTGCTCGGCGGCGGCGACGACGATCGCGATCGCGTGGTGGTGCTGGTCACCGATGGCCAGGTCGGCAACGAGGATCAGATCCTCCGCGATCTCGCGCCGCGGCTGCGCGGCATGCGGGTGTTCACCCTCGGCATCGACCAGGCGGTCAACGCGGCGTTCCTGCGCCGGCTCGCGGCCGCGGGCGGCGGCGCGTGCGAGCTGTGCGAGTCGGAGGACCGGCTCGACGCGGTGATGGACAAGGTCCACCGCCGCATCGCGACGCCGGTCGTGACCGAGCTCGCGATCGCGGGCGAGGACACGCCGATCGATCACGACGCGCTCGCGCCCCGCCGGTTGCCGGCCTTGTTCGCGGGTGCGCCGGTGGTGATCGCGGGGCGGCTGCGCGCGGCGCCGGGCGGATTCGCGGCGATCACCGTGACCGGCAAGACGCCTGCGGGCGCGCCGTGGCGCGAGCGGATCACGCTGACGGCGGCGCCGGCCGGCGGCGGCGCGGCGATCACCGCGATGTGGGCGCGCGCCCGGATCCGCGATCTCGAGGATCGCTACGCGATCTCGCCCGACCCGTCGGCCGAGCGCGAGGTGATCGCGGTGTCGAAGCGCCACAACGTGCTGTCGCGGTTCACCGCGTTCGTCGCGGTCGATCGATCGACGACGGTGAACCCGGGCGGCGGCCAGCGGCAGATCGTGCAGGCGGTCGAGGCGCCGGCGGGCTGGGGTGGGCCGGCGCGTCAGACCCGATCGGGAGGGCTCGGGACGATGGGGATGCCGAGCCCCGACGCGGGCGGAAGCTTCGGCGGTGGCGGCTTCGGCGGCCCGCCGGGCATGCCAGGGGGTGGCCCTGGCGGCGGTGGCCTTGGGCCGTTCAGCGGTCCGCCGGCGATGCCGCCGTCGGCGGAGCCGGTCCTGAGCGCCCCGATGCCGCCAGCGCAGGCGCGCATCGCGAGCCCGGCGCCGATGGAGACCAATCGAACCTCGCAGGCGCGTCCGTCGGCGCCGTCGGCACCGCCGCCGCCCCCGGCGTCGAAGAAGATGGCCGAGGCCGCCTCGATGCCGCGGGGCCGCTCGATGGACGCGATGCCCGTCGAGCGCGAGGAGGCGATCGTCGAGTCCGATGCGCCGTACCGCGACCGCGCGCGCCAGCTGGCGCAGGCGCTCGAGCAGGCGGCCGCGGCGCGCGACGAGCGCGGCCTCGAGCTCGCGATCGCGCGGCTCGCCGAGCTGATCGAGGACATGACCTCGATCGATCCGGGCTCGCCGATCGCGGTGGCGCTCCTGCCGATCCTCGATCGCCTGCGCCGGGCGATCGCGACCGGGCTGGTGGTGAGCGAGGCGACGGTGGCGGCCACCGAGCTGCGCGCGGTCGCGGATGGCCCGGCCGGGCCGCGGCCGCCCGCGCCGGCGGGCCGCACGTTCTGGAAGTAGCGCGGCGGTGTACGCTCGCGGGGTGATGGCACCCCGCGCATGGATCCTGCTGGCGATCGCCGCGTGCGGCGGCGATCGCGCGACGATCCGGCCGCCGACGGCGGGCGCGGACGACGCGGGCGCGCGCGACGCGTCGACCATCGATGCGGCGCCGATCGCGGCGGCGGTGATCGATGCCCCGGCGCCGATCGACGCGGCGCTCGCCCCGGACCCCGGCATCGTCGACTGGCCGATCGCGTGGAGCGACGAGCGCGAACGCTTGACGCTCGAGTATCGCCGCGCGCACGTCGATCCCGACGCGCGCGATCTGACGATCACGCCGCGCATGATCGTCCTGCACTACACCAGCGGGCGCTCCGCCAAGGGCACCCACGGCTACTTCGACAACCTGCGGCTCGAGGCCTCGCGCACCGAGCTGGCGCGCGGCGGCGCGGTCAACGTGTCGGCGCACTTCCTCGTCGAGCGCGACGGCACGATCTACCGCATCCAGCCCGAGACCCGGATGGCGCGCCACTGCATCGGCTTGAATGATGTCGCGCTCGGCGTCGAGAACGTGGGCGATCCGCCGGACCTGCCGCTGACCGCGGCCCAGGTCGCCGCCGACGCGGCGCTCATCCGGTACCTGGTCGCGCGACACCCGACGATCACGACGGTGATCGGGCACTACGAGTCGGCGAAGTTCGAGGGCACGCCGCTGTGGACCGAGCGCGATCCGAAGTATCGGAACGACAAGCCCGATCCCGGCAAGGGCTTCATGCGCGACGTGCGCGCGGCGATCGCCGATCTCGGGCTGGCCGGCGCGCCGTAGTCAGCGCGGCTTGGGCTTGGTCGCGGGCTTGGCGGCGGGCGTGGGCTTCGCGGCGGGCTTCGCGCCGGCCTTCTTGAGCGTGACCTTGACCGACGTGTTGTTGGCCTTGGCGTAGATCTTCGCGCTGGTGCGGGCGTAGCCGGCCTTGTCGAGGGTCGCGGAGACCGCCTCGAAGCCGGCGGCCCTGGTGGTGAGGGGCGTGGTGCCGACGCGGCGACCGGCGATCGTCACGGTCGCGCCGCTGGGCGTGGACGTGATCTTCACGGTGAACGTCGGCCGCTCGAGGCGCGCGTTCACGGTCGCGCCGGTCGCGGTCGGCGTGACCTTCGCGGTGAACGGCTGGTAGCGCGTGCGGCGCACGAGGATCGTGGTCGCAGCGCAGGGCAGGGCCAGGGTCGCGGGCGTGACCCCGACGGTCTTGCCGTCGATGACGATCTCGGAGCCGCTGGGCGACGAGTGGATCACCGCCTTGCAGTCACCGGTGGTGGCGGCGACCGCGGGTGCGGGCGCGGCGGGCGGCTCGTCGGCGGGCAGCTTGTCCGGCGGTGGCTCGTCGCTCGGCGGCGCGGTCGCGACGGCGGGCGCCGTGGGCGGCGGCGCGGTGGCGG